>JBHHXX010000021.1:0-29608 GCA_046757245.1 Candidatus Geothermarchaeales archaeon | reverse complement strand
ATCTTTGAAAAACCCGTATCTTTTTGTGATCTTGCTGCTTTCACATCTTCTTTAATCCTTCCAGTTTTTTCAGTATGCACTTTCGATTCTCTCTCAGTTTATTTTCCATTTTTGTGGGGTCTTCCCCCTCTATGACCATGATGTTATAAGCCTTGGCCAATTCCCTAGCTCCATCCGAAAGCCTAGGGATGGCAATTAACAGGGGTAGACAAGACCCCACATCGACGAATTTAGCGAAGAAACGCGTGACAGCATCCTCCGAAACCTCTTCCGCACTAAATTCACCGTTTATCACCGCTCTCTTACCAGCCAGAGAACCTTTTTTCCCGACGAGCAACGCGGAGAAATCATACTTTACCCCGGACTTACCCGTTACACAGCCGGGTATAAAAACGTCCGCTACGTCTCCAAATACGTCTTCTATTCCCTCGATGCCGATTTCGGGTAGCTCGCTGCGAACCTTCCCCACATTTATCTCGTATACATAGATGTTTTCTATCTCAGCTTTTTCCCCAGAAAACTCAATTCCACAACCTGCACAAAACCACGTGTCATTAGGTTCTCCAAAGGTCTCGCCGCAGTCAAGACATCGATAAAGAACACCCTTCTCCCCGAATTCCCCGCGTTTTTCAGCAATTTTCTCATGGCAGTATGGACACGTAGATTCCTCAGCAACCTCGAATTCATCCTTAAAACCGCTGTAGCCACAGCTGTAGTGCTGGACGAGTTCTCTTCTCTCCAATCTATTTCCTCCACAAGCCGCACAGCTGACAAGCGTCACCAACGCGTGCATCCCGCAAACGGGACACTTTAGGACAACACGATAGACCGATTTTTCAAGAAAGCCTTCCTCGGAGAGCTTATCTAAAACCCTTCTCACCTCCCTCGGAGGTAAGCCCAGGGTTTCTTCAACCACGGTGTATCTATAGCCGAAGTTAGAGTCAAACACCGGCTTCAAATACCTAGTCTCTTTAAGAATGCTCTTCAGCATCAGCGTCTCCCTTTTTTGAGCGGCGTTCATTACGTGACCTCTACTCGATCAACAAAAGAATTCAAGTTTTAAACTTGAGTTGCGCTTGAATCCCTTAAAAACTTTGTTCGAAAACGGTAAGACCTCAATTTTTATCTCCTCACGCCTTGAAAAGCTCAACCCTAGTTTAGATCATCAAGTTGAAAAAGACAACGGATATACCTGTAAGTATGAGCGAATTCAGGAGTCCGCTTGAAATTGTTCCTTGGCTTATTTTACCACAGATTAACCCACCGAAAAGACTCTCAAGAACACATGCCCAAAGGAGTATGGATTTAAAGTAATCTAAGCTGGGAAGGTTTTCTAGGAACATTGAGCTTCCCGATTGGTAGAGAGGGGGGAAGAATCGGTTTAGTATGACGTAGGATACGATTAGAAAAATGAAAACCGCCATAAATATAAGGAGGGAGTAGGGGCTCATCCGTGTGCGGCGCCTCTCCCTGTATTCGTTGAGGGTAGAATATACATCGACTGCGGTTAACAACACCTCCCCCACTCGACCTCCAGCGTTGTAGGCCTCTTCGATGACGGTGGCTGTCTGAAGCGCTTGGGGGTGGTGGAGCCCTCTACCCATCTCCATCACGGCTTCATTGAACTTTTTGCCCAGCATGAATTTCGCCAACGATTTTTTGAGCTGAGCGGTTATTGGACCGTAGTCGTTTTTTGAGGCTTCCCTTAGGGACTGAGGTAGAGTTAAGCCAGATTCTACGTTATCGGCTAAATCCCTTAGGAATGCGGGGGTATTGGCTTCCACGGACCTCTTAAAGCGAAGGTTAAGGTAGCTTGCAACCGTGGGTGAAAGGAGAGCTATGATGATGATGGAGACAAATACGTTGTTTACCTCAAGTCTAAGGGGGATAAGGTAGGGACTTTCCGGGTGATGTAGGCCTTGAATAAATGTTATGAGGAGTATGGAGAAAGCAGTGGCTAAGGAGGAAGCCCAAATCAAGGCCTGGAACTTCTTTTCAAGGTAGATCGTTAAGCCTCACCTCCCCCCACGATCGTGTCGATAAGAATGATGAACACAATCGCTAGGACTGGGATCGCGATGAAAACGATGAGGTTTATTTGGGCGACTGGTGGAAGCCCCAAAATGCTGCCGCCGAAGGAGGAGAGTAGAGTTATGGTCAAAATCATCACTATAGGGCCTACGACGAGGAGCGCGATGTACATCTCCCCCATGTAAGTTAAGGACGTAACGGTCTTCTCGAGTTTCTGCTGTTTCATCACGAACAAACGTTTGACTTGGAAATCTAGGTATGATGTAAGCTCACCGCTGGTTTGTGTGGCGGTCAACATGCCTTTCAGGATCTTTGACATAAAGGTTGAGGGGGTATGTTCAATGGTTTCTTCAATCGCAGATGCGATGTCGAGTCCAAACACTTTGATGTTCCTTACAATTCGTCTAAATACGTTTTCTATGGCTGGATCGGTGGTGACGTTCGCCATACGCTCGATGAGGCGCTCGAGTGGTATCCCGGCTGAGGCCAAAATCGCTGCGAAGGACACGGTGTAGAAAAGAGAGTTATCTATTTGTTTCCCACGGTTGTTTCTCTGGTAGACTGGATATGCAAGGATTAGGAAGACGGCGAAGCCTGAAAAAACCCAAGCGATGAGTAGGCTGGGCAAAATGACGGAGTTACATAAGGTGAAAAGGAAAAGCCTAAAAATATCTCCAAATAGAAGGCGGCTTTTGAATACATCTGGGAGGTATTTCTGTGCATGAAAGAGAAAAGCTGTGGGAAAAACAGCGCTAAAAACGATGGTAAAAACGAAAAAAGCTAGGGACATATATGCCTCGTAAGACAAAAAGATTCCGCTTTGATCGTAAACTTCTTTGAAGGCGGGGAAATCTGGGGTTAAGCGGTTGAAGAGCCTGTAGCTTATCCTAAGCAGTGGATTCCAGCTTTTTAGGCTCAAATATCTTAACCTCTAACTTGGCCTTTCTCAACACCTTCTCTCGCTCATAGTAGAATTTTCTTATTATATTCGCCACTTCGCAGTATGAACGCAGCTTTCTCTCAACCATCCACTTGATGACTAAGGCTCGATCTTCCAACTCTTGGAAGAGGGACTCTATTGAAACATGTTTAAACCGCGCGATTTTTTCGAGTACTATGCTTCTCCCAGAAAAACTGAAGGAATCCTTGTCTTCCCCGGTCCAAAGGAAAACGGGATTGGTCGTTACCACGTCTTTTTCCTTATCGACGCCCACGATCTCTTCGATCACCGTTATACGTCTCGTTATCGCGTCATGAACCTTAACCCTATTGACCATTGCTGCCACGTTCATCAGAGGAACCAACATTGGAGGCACGTTCATAGGCTTCGTCATCAAACGCTTAATGGAAGCGTCTACGCTCTCGGCGTGTATTGAACATAGGCCTCCGTGGCCCGTGCTTATAGCCTGGAAAAGCGTGTAGGCTTCCTCCCCCCTCACTTCGCCTACGATAACATAGTCTGGACGTTGTCTGAGGGCGGATTTGAGCAGATCGAATAACGTTATCTCTTGTATCCCCTCCTGAAAGACCTGCCTGGTCATGAGGGGCACCCAGTTCTCATGGGGCAACCTCAGCTCTCTCGTCTCCTCGATGGTAACGATTTTTTTCTCTGGGTGGATGAACATAGAAATCGCGTTGAGCAGCGTGGTTTTTCCCGCACCGGTTACGCCTTCAACCATTATCGATCTGTAATTCTCGATTAAAACCCAGAAGTACGCGGCTATTTTAGGAGATAAGACACCATAGTTTATCAGGTCTATGATCGTGAAAGGATTCTCACTGAATTTTCTGATGGTGAAGCTGCCCCCCCGCTTTGAAACCCCTTCCAAAACGACGTGAACCCTGTAGCCTTCGGGCAGGACACCGTCTAGAATCGGGTAGGAAACAGTTAGTTGTCTTCCCGTTTTGTATGCCAAGCGGCTGAGTAGAGACGCCAGTTCATCCTTTTCAAAGCATATGTTGGTTTGGATGCCTTCATAGGTGCGATGCCAGACATATACGGGGGAGTCTACCCCATCAACGGAGATGTCCTCAACGTTTGGATCTCTCATCAGAACGTCGATTTTTCCGTAGCCGAGGAAATCCCTAAGAACGTAAAATAGAAACTTACCTACGTTTCCGTCGGGGATCTTTAGCTTGCGATCCTTTATCACTTGTTTGACCTGCTTTTCAAGGTATTCTTTTATCATCGATTCATTTTCTAGGGCTTCAAGTGGGAGATCAATCTCCTCTAATAGGGTGTCTTTGATTTTTTTGAGGAGCTGGGCTTCAGAGTTGTTCAAGGGGGGCTCGATGACGACGTATCGGTGCTTCCCCTCAACTATCTCAACGCCAACAGATCCAAACGGAGGGTTTACGACGTAGATGTCTTTGAAGACCTTGGGTTTCTCTTCTATTAATTTGGTTATCCCGCTTAGCGAGGCCTCATCGGTATTTGGAGCTTTGGGTTGGAGGCGGATACGCGATAGGCCTAGGGCCCGCGTAAACCTCTTGTACAAAGTTTTCGTGGTAGCCTCAACTCTGGGACCTAACTAATTTGTTTCTAACCGTCTTGTTGGCTCATAGGGTGATGGGTCATGCTTTGATATATCTTGATATACCCACCGCTTTCAGAGTCTATGGGATTTTAGGGCGCCTTGTAGGTGTAGGTTGTTGATGATCCATCTTTGGCAACGGCCTTCACGGTGTATACGTCACCTGAAGTCAAGCTGTGACTGCCATCCGTAATAGTGTCGGTTGATTTGGTTCCTTTGGAAACATCTAATGTACCTGCGCTCATAAGAGTGGTTCCGTTCGCATACTGGAAATACGTGGTGATGTCCTCAGCGTCGAAAAGACCTGTGTTCCTAATGTATACCGTTATCTGTATCGGCGCGCTGGTGGAGTTAACCGAAACCATGTCTATGGATAGCGTTGTTTTCTGACCTGCTTCCGCTGTTCTGGTGCTAGTCCCTAGGAAACCCGTCATGTATGTGTATATCGTTGCGCCTGCGGCGATGGCCACGAGTATGAGCAGTAGGGTGGCTATGACCGGGGAAACACCTCTCCTGTGTATTAACGTTTTCTTACCCTTTATCATTCCAATCAACCTTAAAGAAGTCTGTACAGCCGTTTTTTAAGGGTATTTGATCTTTTCGATCTATTTCTGAAAGAAGATTAAAAAGCAAACCACAAGGTTTAACATCGGTTAAGGCATTAATCGAATGAGCCCGTTTAAAATTGTCATCTGATTATGTTCCAACGGGCATTCCAGGGGTGGATGAGCTTCTAGGGGGTAAGGGACTTCTGAGGGGATACGTGACTTTCATCACCGGTGGACCAGGGACCGGGAAGACGACCTTCGCGATTCAATTTCTCAACAATGGAGTCATCCGTTACAACGAGTCGGGCGTATACGTCTCGTTTGACGAAAAACCGTCCTCCTTCGCACATTCACCGTCTAAGGAAAGATGATGCGTACGATCTGGGTGGAGAAGATGCGGGGATTGAAACACGATACTCAGCTACGACCACTTAAGATAACCGACTCTGGCATAGAGGCATATCCAAACGAGAAGGTTATATTGTGAACTGATAGTGCGATTAACCCATGGCCATCGGCACAACTACACCGCGTCTACCCCTTGGAGCGGCAGTAGGGTTTGGCTATAGTGGCCGCCGTCGCTGTATTCACCGCTCAGGGTGATGTAGTTAGTGTAAAGATCCTTGCTGCCCATCTTCACGGTGTTTAACCCGTTACGAGAGGACGCACCGAAGTACAGGGTGACCTCGGTCTCAGAGTTAGCAGGGATAACAACGGCATCAGCGTTAGAGTAATACGTGAAATTGCCGTCTGCGCCAACGTTTATTATCCACCAGTTTACGACCGCGCCTCCCTCCACGGGTCGAAGCGAGAAGATCGAGACGTTGTTTAAAGTTATTTCTTTACTGAAATAGTTGACCACTGTAACCCTCCACACCACGTTATCCTCGCCCGCCGTGATCACCCATCCCTCCTCCCACGTCAGGTCCCCGGGTGAGAAATCCTCTAAATCGACATTTCCAGAGCCCAGCGAAGCGTGTTGGAGGCTGGTAAACTGCATAAACACGGGTCCAACTTCCTGTGCCACCTCCGCGACGGGGCTGGGGGTTCCGAACGTGCCGTCTTCATAGGTTATCGTTGCTATGTTCCCTCTCTTCGTAACCACGTGTATGACATAATCCTGATCGGGGTAGGCATGCTCTTGATTCGACCAGACGTAAACGGTTTCTCCGGGTCTGGGATTATAGTCGGTGTTGTCAGGGATATCGGGGATGGACTCATAGGGATAGACGGCTCTACCCGTTGACTTGTTGAACACACCCAGCCAGACCAAGCTGGCCTCCAAGTATCCTTGATTCTCCACAGCCAGCTTGAATCTACCGGCTTCGGTTCTCTGCGATCCGCTCGACAATATAACTATGTTTTCTTGTGATCTCTCCCAGTCGAGCCTGTCCATGGCATGAACGCTTCTCTGATAGCTATCTATCTCCCTGTAAGTGGCCAGTAAAACTCCGAGGGCAGAGACGATGAGAAATATGATGAACAACGCCGCTACTAGGGACCCAACCCCTCTCCTTCTGCCGCGGCATCCTCTAAGCGCTGTATTGGACTTCAACCACGGTTCCCCTTTGGGATACGATGGTGACCTTTACCGGATCCTGACCTATCTCGTATGAATTTAATGTTTCGATATATCCAATTTCATTCACATCGATTGATAGGTTTGGCTCGCTGTCTAGGTCGCCATCAACATAGACTGCCGAGATGATCACCTCCCACTTTCCGTAGTTGTACGTGACGATGTTCAGCTTGCCAGACGCATCAGGATAGGTTGCTGTTACCACAAAACGCTCTTCTACCCGCTTCTTATCTAGGGAAATCTGAAGCTGAAAATCATCCCCCATGACGCTGAAATAGCTTGAGCCATAGGCGTATATACCCACACCTAGGGAGACCATTATGAAAATCAACAGCAGAGACGAGGTGAACTCACCGACCCCTCTTTTATCTTGGGGTAGACCGTTCATCATGTGTCACCTTGAAAATGATGTGTGGGCGTGAGGATTATGTTTACATAGGTTCTGTGTGTGCACCGAAGAGTCGAAGGTGGGGTTCAAGCGTGATCACATATTTCTCATATCACAGTCTAGGTCGGCGTGGAGATAAGCATTATTGATTGTCTTGATAGAAATTTGAAACCGTTTTGAATTGTGAAAAGAAGACGATTTAAATCAATATTAGATTAAATTAAGTAAGAAGTTAAGCAAATAATCTTTTCAGGGGACACTCAAAAAATAAAAGAATATACCGTATAATAAAGTATGGAGGGAATATATGTAAGCGAAACGAAAAGTGAAGCATTTATTAAACTGTTTATAAGATAAGTAACTTAACTTATAAACCAGCTTCAAGGTAAAATTCGCTTGAAAACAAGTTGAGACAACCAAAAAAGTGAACGCAATGCCTCAATGGAAGTATAGCTACGTAACGCCCGAGGGAAGGGAGGCGGCAACCGTTAGGGCGAGCCTTAGAGAGATATCCATATCCCCCAAGGCATCAACGGAGATATGCCGAGAGATCAGGGGCATGATGCTGAGGAAAGCCCGGGCATACCTCGAAGACGTCGCCGCCCTCAAGAGGTCCATACCCTATAAGCGACACGTCAAGGGCGTCGGCCATAGGAGAGACCTATCGAAGTGGCCCACTGGTCGATACCCCGTGAAGGCGGCGAAGGCCCTCCTTAAGCTTTTATCCAACCTCGAGAATAACGCGGAGTTCAAGGGACTCGACGTATCCCGGCTGAAGATCGTTCACGCGGCGACCCACGGAGGTCGAAAAATCAGAAAATACGTACCCAGAGCCTTCGGAAGGAGCAGTCCCTCCTTCGATACCCTAACCCACGTGGAAATCGTGGCTGAAGAGGTGTAAAAATGCCTAAACCCGGTTATTTTATGGAGAAAGAGCTAAAGAAAGCCCTGTTGGACGAGTATTTAGCCGAGATGTTCAGATCCGCCGGTTACGGAGGATTGGATCTGATCAAAACCCCCATAGGTACGAGGATAACCATCAGAGCCCTGAGACCGGGTTTAGTCATCGGTAGAAGAGGCGCAAAGATCAAGGGAGTTGGGAGTGAGATCGAGGAGAAGTTCGGATATCCAAACCCAGTGGTCTCTGTGGTCGAGGTCCCAATACCTGAGTTTGAACCCTCAATCATGGCTTGGCAAGTCGCTAGATCCCTATCGAGGGGTTATAGATATCGGAGAGTAGGCTTCTGGGTTTTGAGGTCTATAATGGAGGCGGGAGCCATCGGCGCCGAGATCGTCATCAGCGGGAAGCTTAGGACTCGGCGTTCCAGATACGAAAAGTTCAGCGGAGGCGTATTTCTGAAGAGCGGTGAATTAGCTGAAAAAATCGTCAGGAGGGGTAAAGCCGAGGTCCTGCTTAAATCGGGCATGATAGGCATCAAGGTCTTGGTGATGCCGCCATCCCCTGAATACGAGGAATACCTAATGGCTGAGGCTGAGACTAGGTCTGGGGAAGAGGTTGAAGAACTAGTCGAGGGGGAAATTGAGGGAAGCGGTGAGGAGCAGGAGGTCTAGATGGGTCAAAGAAAGTTGGAGAGGTGGAGAGAGAGCGATTTAAAAGACCTCTACCGCCGATTAAATGAAATAAACGTTGAGTATATGAAGCTGACGTCACTCATCAAGGCCGGGGGAGCGGTGGAGAAACCCGGGAGGGTAAAGCACCTAAGGAGGCAGAGAGCCAAGCTTTTAACCATCATAGCCGAGAAGGAGCGAGGGTTAAGTGAGTAAGAGACGCGCTGTGAGAAGATTAAACCTCTTGGGATCGCGGGTTCGGATAAAATCTTCCTTTAACCGTAGTTTGGAGACCATCTGTGGGAAAGTCGTCGATGAGACGAAAAACATGCTCCTCATCGCTCTGCGCGATGATAAAATCGTTAAGGCTCCCAAGTCCGCCTGTGTCCTTGAGGTCGAGGCTGGGGGAAGGACCTACCTCATAGACGGAAATAACCTAATCGGTAGACTGGAGAGGAGGCTCTCGGAGAAATGAGCCGCGTATCTAGGAAGGCTAGGGACATAGGCTTGGACGTTCCCCTCCCAGCGAAGAGCTGCGACGACGTCAACTGCCCCTTCCATGGCAAACTCTCCGTGAGAGGCATAACTCTAACGGGGAAGGTCGTCTCCTTCAAGATGGATAAGACGGCTGTCCTCGAGCGTGAGTTCATCCGCTATGTTAAGAAGTATAAGAGGTATGAGAAGCGTAGAACGAGGATCAACGTCCACGTCCCCCCCTGTTTAGACCTAAGCGTCGGGGATCAAGTGCTCGCGGCTGAATGCAGACCCCTAAGCAAGACCGTCTCCTTCGTGGTGGTGGCTAAGAGATAGGGTTGGGGGTTTATGTCCAGCGTCAGATCGGGCAAAGAGATCTACATGAGGCGCCCCAAGATCACGAGGAGCGTACCCGTGGAAGCCGTGATAAGCTGCGCCGACAACACCGGGGCGAAGAAGCTGAAGGTCGTTCAGGTCCTCGGGTACAAGGGTAGACTGAGGAGGATCCCAGCGGCCTGCGTGGGGGACCACATTAAGGTCGTGGTCATCAAGGGACCCTTCAAGCTGAGGAAACAGGTGTTGGACGCGATCCTCGTGAGGCAGAAGGCCCCCATCAGGAGGGCCTCGGGGGTTAGGGTGATGTTCGAGGATAACGCGGCCGTCCTCATCACGCCGGATGGGCAGCCCATGGGAACCGAGGTAAGGGGGCCCATAGCGGTGGAGGCCGCCGACATCTGGCCTAGGCTGGCGAACATGGCCAGCATCATACATTGAGTTGGTTTGCAAATGGGATTATTGAAAAAATCTTCCAAAAAGCCTTCAAAGCAGAGGAAACGCCTATATGAGGCTCCCCTACACAGGAGGGGCAAGATAATGAGCGTCAACTTATCCCCCGATCTAAGGCAGGAACACGGTGTTCGAAGCCTCCCCGTTAGGGTGGGCGACAGGGTGAGGGTGATGAGGGGCGACGCGAAGGGCATGGAGGGGAAGGTCACGAGGGTGGATCGCAAGAGATACAGGGTTCACGTCGAGGGTCTCACCAGGAAGAAGCAGAGCGGGGACACCGTTCCCACGTCCATCCATTACTCAAACCTGATGATTATCGATTTGGATCTAAGCGATTCATATCGGAAGGAGAAGCTAGAGATCCTATCCGCTAGGGAGGGGTGATCGAAACGACGGGGAGGAAGAGGTTGAAGAGATCAATGGCTCCCAGTTTTCTACCCATCTCTAGGAAACGATTCAAGTGGGCCTTGAAACCGAGACCGGGCCCCCATCCAGGGGATCGCGCCGTCCCCTTGGGAACCCTCCTGAGGGAGGTCCTCGGGCTTGCAAAAAACATGCGCGAGGCACGATACATTCTGAGACAGGGCCACGTGAAGATCGATGGGAAACCCGTGAAGGACCACCGCTTCCCCGTGGGCCTCATGGACGTCGTCGAGCTCGTCCCCCTGAAAAAGTTTTATAGGATGCTTCCCACCAAGAAGAGGGCCGTCCAACCCCTTGAAATCGAAGAAGCTGAAAAAGGCCTCAAACTCTGCATGGTGATGAAGAAGACCGTTGTGAAGGCAGGTGCACTTCAGATCTCTCTCCACGACGGCAGAACAACCCTCATCAAGGAAGACTCCCCGCTCCAAGACATTAAGACTGGGGGAGCCGTCTTATACAACCTCGAGGATAAAGCCCTCCTAGATTATATACCCCTGGAGCCCGGCATACAGGCGTTAATCATCGGCGGAAAGAGGAGAGGACTCATGGGTGAGGTCCAAGGGGTAAGACACCCCAAGAAGATGGGTCCTAAACTCGTCTCCATCAAACTGCCCAGCGGCGAGGTCACCGAGACCACCAAAGACTACGTATTTCCGGTTGGTAAGGAGAAGCCCCTGATCAAGCTTCCCACGGAGGCCGTGGAATGAGCTCCGAGGTCGAAGAGACGATTGAAGAAAAGCCAAAAAACCCTATGGAGGAGATCAGGCTGGGGAAAGTCGTCCTCCACATCTCGGTGGGCAACGACTGGGAGAGGCTTCAAAAGGCGGCCAGGCTCCTCAACACCCTCGCGGAGCAGAAGGTTATGTTCCGAAGGGCCAAGCGAACGATCAGAGCCTTCGGCATAAGCAGGAAGGACCTCATCGCCTGCATGGTTACCCTCAGGGGTGAAAAGGCCGAGGAGTTCCTCAGGAGGGCCTTCGCCGCCGTGGAGAACAAGATTAAGGCCTCCAACTTCGACAACCGTGGGAACTTCTCCTTCGGCATAAAGGAGCATCTCGACCTCCCCGACATGAGATATGACCCGGAGATAGGCACCTTCGGCATGGACGTCATCGTTTCGCTGGAGAAGCCTGGGTATAGGGTGAAGAGGAGGAAGTATAGGCGAACAAAGGTTGGTGAGAGGGCCCTAATAAAACCTGAGGAGTCAATGAAGTTTGTGACTGAGAGGTTCGGGGTGGAGGTCGTCGAGCAATAGATTTAGTCGAGTCCTCCCATAGCCTAGCACATGGATTTTCTATCACAATTTTCTTAAGTAGCGATTTAATGATTTAATACATAGTAGCTCTCTATCAGCACTATGGCGCTCACGCGTTGGTATCGGGGTGGGATGAGCCCAGATCAGAAAGTACCGTCGCCTTCAACCCTTAAATATCGAGGCCCACCATTTTTAACCCTGAGCAAAGTTGTCGAGACCAAGTGGGGCTGAGGGGAAGCCCAGGAAGTTTGGGAAGGGCTCCAGGAGGTGTCGTAGGTGCGGCACCCATGTTTCCGTGATCCAGTTCCACGACCTCATGCTATGTAGGAGATGCTTTAGGGAGTTGGCGCCAAAGCTCGGATTTAAGAAGTATAATTGATGTGTATTACATTGTTCAACCCTTATAATTGAGTCTTGTGCACATAACTATGAAGAGAACAAATGTCTATCTAGATAGATAATATTATGGGTAAACAGTATATAGAGAAGTTAAATGAAGCCAAGTTGAGTAAGGATGAGGTGGTGATGAATCTTGTTCGTACCACAGAGCGGATACGATCGCGCCATCACGGTCTTCTCCCCGGATGGACGACTATTCCAGGTGGAGTATGCAAATGAAACCGTGAGACGCGGCACCCTATCCATGGGACTAGCGACCAAGGAGGGTATCCTTCTCGTAGCGGAGGAGCACGTGGATAAATTCCAAGACGAGGAATTTAGCAGGAAACTCTTCATACTAGACGACCACGTTGGAGTAGCGGTGGCTGGATACGTTCCCGACGGGCGCATCCTGGTAGACTACGCCCGGGAATATTGCCAGACCCATAGACTCATATATGATGAGCGCATAAGCACCGAACTCGTCGCCCGGAGAATCGGGGACATAAAGCAGAGCTTTACGCAACAAGCCGGGGTCCGACCTTTCGGCGTATCCATCATCTTCGGAGGCGTAGACACGAATAAAGAATCGAAAATCTTCGTCACCGACCCAAGCGGCTCCTACATGAGATACTTCGTGGCCGTTATAGGGAATCGTTCCGAGGCAGCCCTAAACTTCATCTCAGAGAAATATAGGGATGATTTCAACTTCGATGAGGCCAAGACGCTTACCGCGGCCGCCATCCAACGCTCCACTTTGACCCCCGAAGAATTGAAGATAAGGTTCTTAGAGGTTCCGGCGGATACGGCTAAAGCGAAGTTGGAGAGCATAGCCGAATCGTCAAAATACTTGGAGAAGGCTAGAGAGGCTTTCGGTGAATAAAGTTTGGCTCCGGACTACACGGTCGCTAGGTACTATGCAGGGGGTAAGCGTTTCGAAGTATTGGTGGACCCTGACAAGGCCTTAGAATACAAGATGGATCGAAGAATGGGCATCGAAGGAGTCCTGATGTTCGAGACGATTTACAGCGACTCCAAAAAGGGCATGAAGGCGTCCAAGGAGGATATCTTAGAAGCCTTTGGGACAATAGACGTGGGGGAGATCGCTGGTAAAATCGTTAAAGATGGCGAGGTCTTGATTAAGACGGAACAGCGTAGGGCCCTCATAGAGGAGAAGAGGAAGCAGATCATCAGCTATATATCACGTCACTGCATCGACGCGAGAACCAACGCGCCTCTCCCACCGGTGAGAATCGAGAAGGCGCTAGGTCAAATAGATGTTAAAATAAACCCCTTTGGGGGGGTCGAGGAGCAAGCACCCGAGATAATTAAGAAGCTCAGTGAAGTTATACCCATAAGGCAGCAGACATCCATTGTCCACGTGAAGATTCCAGCCATCTACGTCGGTAAGGCCTTTGGATTCCTAAAAAAATCTGGTGGAATAACGGAGGAGAAGTGGCTCGACGACGGATCTTATTGGGCTGTGCTAGCGCTACCAGCTGGATTGATGGCCAATTTTATGGAGCGCCTCGGTGACATGACAAAGGGTACAGCGCTCATCGAAGTTATAGAGGGGAAGAAGGCCTAGGTGGAGAAAGCATGGTTAAAAAACTACCCGATAAGTCCATAGTCATTCCGGGAATGATCATCGCAGACAAAAACCACGTTGGAGGCGAAAACACCGTTAAAACGGATTTGGGGGTAATAGCGACTTGCTTAGGCATCGTTTCATATACGAATGGGAAGGTCTCTGTAATTCCCCACTCTGGACCCTACAGAGCGAAGAAGAACGACTTTGTCATCGGTTTTGTAACCGGCTATGGACCCAACGGCTGGTTTGTGAACATAGGGGCCATCACGAGGGCCTTCATGCCAGCAATCGAGGCTTTGAGAACGCGGAGGTTCGACCCTAGAGTCCACGAACTGAGCGAAACCTTAAAGATCGGAGACGTGATATCAGCCAAGGTGAAAGAAGCCGGACGAATGGGCTATCCAATACTCTCTATGAAGGATTCAGGTCTACACAAAATCACGGATGCAAGATTCATAAAGGTCAATGTCTCCAAGATACCGCGTATAATAGGGAAGAAGGGGTCCATGCTGAAGCTCCTCAAAGAAGGGACGAAAGCCAAAATTTTGGTAGGAGAAAATGGCGTAATCGCTATTATGGGGTCCTTAGAATCATATAATAAAGTAAAGGAGGCTATACATATCATCGATGAGAAAACCTTCGCCCGGGGTTTAACGAGCGAGATAGCCACCACCCTAAGCAGTTAATCGATAGAATGTAGCGACGACTCAAAGGCGAAAGGAGTTGTGAACACTTGAAGAAAGAATATGTCAGAGTAGATGGAAGAAAGGTAGACGAGATGCGCCCAGTATCTATCAAACTGGGCGTTCTCGAAAACGCCGACGGATCCGCGGAGATCCGCTTAGGCGGCAACTGGATAGTTGTTGGGGTGTATGGACCAAAAGAACACCACCCCAGATTTGAGATATCTCAGGAGAAGGCGATCCTCAACTGTAGATATCACATGGCGCCCTACTCAGTGAGTGAGAGGAAGTCCCCCAAGCCATCACGCCGTGAAATCGAGATCTCAAAGGTCATAGGGGAAGCTCTTGAACCCGCGATCATCCTCGATGAGTTCCCGGAGATGGGTATAGACCTCTTCATCGAGGTGTTGCAGGCGGATGGCAGCACGAGAGTCGCGAGCATCACGGCTGGAGCCCTCGCCATCGCGGACGCGGGGCTTCCTATGCGCGACATGGTGGCTGCTTGTTCCGCGGGAAAAGTGAATGGCCACATCGTCTTAGACGTTGGCGATGAGGAGGATAAGACGGGAGAGGCCGACATGCCGCTGGCCATGATGCCGAACCTAAGGAGGGTAACATTGCTTCAAATGGACGGTAAACTCACCCACGATGAATTTAAACAAGCCTTTGAGATGGCGGTTTCAGGCGTGATGAAGCTGTACGAGGCTCAGGTGGCCGCTCTCAAGGAAAAAATTGAGAAGATGAGGAGCCTGGAGGCCGAGGAGTGATGCCGCCGAGGAAAAGTGTTTTACCTTCGCTGCTGATCTCAAGGCAGATCAAAGAGCTGATTGATAAGGGTAAGAGGATTGATGGTAGGGGATTCCACAGCTATCGTGAAATCACCGTTCAACCCAACGTGATTAAAAAGGCTAATGGATCAGCCTACGTTGCGTTGGGGAACACCGTTGTAGTCGCGGGCGTCAAATTCGAGGTCGGAACGCCCTTCTCAGACACACCTAACGAGGGTGTCCTGATCGTTGAGGGAGAGGTGCTCCCCATCGCCTCCTTTGAGGCGGAGCCAGGTCCACCCACAGAGGCGGAGGTCGAGCTGAGCAGAGTTGTTGATAGGGGGATAAGGGAGAGCGGAATGATCGATCTCGAGAAGACCGTCATCGTTCCGGGTGAGAGGGTCCTTAAACTCTTCATAGATTTCAGCATACTCAACGACGCAGGAAATCTCATCGACGTGTCAAATCTCGCCGCGGTTACCGCGCTTCTGTGTGCCGACTACCCAGACCCCTCTAAATTGGCCGAGAATCCATCAGCCCCTATCGAAGAGATCCCCAAAATACCCCTCCCGACGAGGGAATTGCCCATCTCCGTGACATTAGCGTATATCTTCGGTAACTTAGTGGTCGACCCCGCCGCGGAGGAAGAGTTATCTATGAGCTCCCGCCTAACAATTACCCACACAAAGAATGATGAAATATGCTCCATTCAGAAGAGCGGATCTGGGGACCTACCCTCGGAGAAGGTCTTCGAGGCCATAGAGATCGCGGCGGATAAGAGCAAAGAGTTGAGGGAAGTGGTTTTGAAGGCCGTGGGGGAAAGAAAGATTGCCTAGGAAAAAAGTTGCCAACATCGCCGCCCGATTCGGCTCTCGATATGGCGGGAAAGTTCGGAGGAGGTGGAACGAGATTATGCTGAAGAGGACGGCTCGATACATCTGTCCCTCTTGCCAGAAGAGGAGCGTGTTGAGGGTCTCAACAGGGATATGGCGCTGCAGAAAATGTGGATACACCTTCACGGGCGGAGCCTATGAGCCCTTCGTCAGCAGAAGATAGTGAGGTACGGTGGTCATCTTAATCACCACGTCTCGGAGGCCGACGAGAAGGGTTCGCGTGCTCGCCAAGGAGCTGGAGAGAGTCATCCCCCATTCGAAGAGGGTGCTTAGGGGCAAATCAAACGTCAGAAACTTGGTCGATTATATGGTTAACGGTGGGTTTGATGAACTTGTCACCATAGAGACGAGGAAGGGCAACCCCGGGGGGCTTGTTTTTTATAGGTTAGATGACCTCAACCTGAGGAGGCTGGCGGTGTTTCAAATCTCGGGCGTATCTCTACAGCTAGATCACAAGGTTAAGTTTCATTCTTCTACCCTCGGTGTTGAACTCGATGAAGAGGCTTCGGGTCACTCCAACGTATATAGGGTCTATGAATTTCTCGCCGATCTCCTAAAAAGCGATCTCTACCATGAGCCGAGAGGTAGACCTTGCAACCTCAGGGTGTCTCTCATCGATGGAGAAATAAGCCTTTCATTCGTGGACGCCGTAACAAATAAACGGGTGTACCCAACACTTAAAATCGAGAGGATCTTGTGGGAGAAATGAAGCGGGTTAATGCTCCCTACTCCCTCACCTTGGAGTTGGGCTTCCCCAGCAAAGATATAGCCGAGGTTGTATACAGCTCAATTCACCCAGATGTGGCCCACGAAGGTGGTAGAGGTCTTCAAATAGCTTTAACCCTCAAGGGATTCTCCATTCTATGTGCCATCTCATCTTCCTCATACGCGAAGTTTAGGGGGTTCATAACTAGTTTCTTAAGACTTATTTTTGTTTCATCAAAAATATTAGGTGTTGTGAATCAAGATGACCCATAAAATCTCTCCCCAACTACAGCAGCACCTAAGGCAGTTGGACGGACTTCAGAACACATACACCGCGGTGATGGCTCAAAAACAGAGCATCGAAGCTCAGCTCATAGAGGTGAAGAACGCATTGAGCGAGCTCGAAAGAACAGAGGAGGGCGCCGAGGTCTACAAGATGGCGGGCTCTCTGTTGGTGAAGGTGGATAGGGAGGGCGTGAACAAGGAGTTAAACGAGTCGAAAACCCTGTTGGAGGCGAGGCTAAAAACCTTGGAGAAGCAGGAGAAGAGGCTGAGTGAGGAGATAGGTAAACTAAACTCCATCATTTCCCAGATGCTGCAGAGGGAAAAGATAGTGCCGGGTTAACGGATGAGAAGTTGCTTTCAAAAACGGCTGAGTTAGTGGAGAAAATAAGGAAATTCTCGGGTAAAAGATTGCTATTAGTAACCCATAGGAACGCTGACATCGACGCCCTGTCATCCATGGCCCTCTTCAAGTTTCTGGTTAAAAAGGTTAATCCGGAGCTATATGTTGACACCTTCATCCCGGGTAAAACGTCTACTCGAGCCTCCACCCTCCAAAAATATCTGGGGATGGAGGTTTTGGAGGAACCCCTAGACTTCTCAGTCTACGATGCCTTCGTTTTCATTGACGTAGGCGGGATCGGGGTTCTCGAGGAGGCGGCTGACATCATCAAACTCGAGAGGGAGACATGGCTCATAGATCATCACGTCCCCCAAGAAGATTTCCTCAAGCTCTTCAACTTCGTCTTTTTGGAAAGCGCAAACGTATCCTCCACATGCGAGATCGTCTCTGAGGCCTGTGAGACCGCCAAAGTGGCGCTACCCAGGAAATTCCTCATCGCCCTTTTGGCGGCCATCATGGTTGAATCGAGATTTCTCAGGGTGGCCAGGTGCAAGACCTTCTCCATCGTCGAGGATCTCTGTCGCCGGGGAGTAAGCTTTGAGGACGTCTCCTTCCTCCTCGGCAGGGAACGCGATCTATCGGCTAAGATCGCCGTCCTAAAGTCGCTGAAGCGCATGGAGCTTTATCGATGTGGAGACTGGATAATCGCCCTGAGTAGGGTTGGGGCCTATCAATCGAACTCGGCGAACATCCTCTCGAACATAGGGGTTGATTTCGCCGCGGTGGGCGGAGAGTCGGATTCCGGGTGTAAGGTCAGCATCCGCCTCTCAACAAGGTTTTTGGAGACCTTTAACTTGACGGCTGGAGGTGACTTCGTCGATCTCCTAGCGAAGACCTTCAAGGGCTCTGGGGGTGGACACTCCACGATAGGCGCCGTAACCCTTGAGTCGGGTTTAGACGAGGTATTCAACCTCCTAAAGAACTTTTTAGAGGATAAATTCTACGACCTGATAGGTGAGAAGCTTCACCAAATCTTGTAACATAGACCTAGAAGCGAATTTATGCAGCTCCCTCCGATTCAGAGGGGACTGAGAACCTTCTCTTAGCGTCTCTTTTAAGGTGTGGCTCAGTTGTTTGACGTGTTCCCCTTCTCATTCAGCGGTGGAGGTGCTTTTCAACTTCGGCTCAGGGAGGCGTCGTAG
This sequence comes from Candidatus Geothermarchaeales archaeon, assembly GCA_046757245.1. GTDB lineage: Archaea > Thermoproteota > Nitrososphaeria > Geothermarchaeales > JAUWBL01 > JBHHXX01. The sequence continues at coordinate 11,177 of JBHHXX010000021.1, read as the reverse complement.
TCCACATAGTCCCCCTTTTTCTATCTCGACCCAAAAGACTGCGATTACTTACCTCTATGTGTTGACGGTAGATCGAAGATTTTTCTAAAGATTGTTCTGAAGATTGTTCAAATGTCAATCAAAATTTTGATATAATATTTATATTTCGCATTTCAATACCAAAATGTATCGTAATGTTTCGAATTGTTACGATATGAATCGAGATGCGATCGAAGATTGGTCCAAAGATCGTTCAAATTTCAATCATATTCTCATTGATTGCGATTCCTCCCGTGATTATTTCAACGTATTCTATCACTCCAAGATACCCAGGGATTTCCATCAAAGGCGGTAATTACTATCCCTCTACCTTTGCTTGGATGGATATGTGGCTTAAATGGGATGAAACCGTTGTCAGAGAGGAACTCTCATTTCTTAAAGATTTAGGTATGGACACGGTTTTAACGTATTTGCACTATGAGGTCTTTAAGGATGAAAGGTATTTGAAGTTGACTGATGAATTCTTGGAGATTGCGGACCAAAATGGGTTGAAAGTTGTTTTCTCTCTTTTTGATGTTGAGCCTCCCTCGTTTGATGATTTTGAGGAATCCCAACGTTGGGTTAGACCCATCGTCGAACGATATGGCGAAGACGAAAGGATACTATATTGGATTCTACGAAACGAAATCAACTGTGAGGATTACTTCACATCTGAGTCAGCGTCTCTATGGGTCAAAAGAATGGTTGAATACATGAGGTCTAAAGGCACGACGCACCCCATCACGGTTGAGATCGCATTATCCAACCCATCAGATATCTCTACTCTCATCAATTTCCTACCCTACATAGATTATGTTCAAATAACTTTCTACGGCAACCCTTTCCATCTCAACTCTCTACTTAAAAAAATAAAAAGTCTAACATCCAAACCCATCGTTCTCTCTGAGTTTGGGTTGCCCACCGATGAATATTCTGAGAGAGAGCAAGCAGAATACTATCGGAAAATCATTCAAACAGCAAGAGAAAACCACATATATGGACTTTTCTTTTGGGAATGTTTCGATCACTATGCGAATGTTAAACCTTATGGCATCTATACCATCGATCATCAACCCAAACAAGTTGTCCACGAATGGAGTGAATATTGGCGTTGAATCCCCTTGAAGACTTGTTACAAGGCGGCCTTTCAGGCAGGGTTATCAAATGGCAATACCATCAATAATCCCTTATGTAATTAGATTACCTCACCCCTTGATTCTCTATTGACCATGGGGAAGTTTAGGGCGAAAGACTTCTCAAAATATTGTAACAATGTTATTAAAGTAGCAACTTTAATATTCGTTGTATGATGGAACCAGCCATATCAGTGAACAATTTCTCCTTCACGTATGGGGGTTCAGACCAGCCTGCTGTGAAAAACATCGATTTAAACGTGGAGGAGAAGGAGTTCGTCGTCCTGGCTGGCCCCAGCGGCTGCGGAAAGACGACGCTGTGCAAGGCCTTCGTGGGCCTCATCCCCCACTTTTACTCCGGGACGTATGAGGGGAAGGTGAGGATCCTTGGCGTAGACGTTCTCAGCTCCACAATCTATGAGATGTCCCAGTTGGTGGGATATGTCTTCCAGAACCCGGACAACCAGTTGGTCATGACCACGGTGAGGAGGGATTCGGCCTTCGGCTTGGAAAACATGGGTCTCCCAAGGGAGGAGATCGAGGAGAGGATCGACCGAGCCCTATCGCTTCTAGGCCTCTCAGCCCTCGCCGACGAACCCGTACACACCTTATCGGGTGGTCAAAAGCAGAAGTTGGCCATAGCCGGGATCCTAGCCATGAACCCTAAGATCCTCGTTTTAGATGAGCCCACAGCGTATTTCTCTCCCTCCTCGGCCCTCCAATTCCTAGAGTTTCTGAGTCAATTAAACCGCGATTTGGGATTAACCATCTTCTTGGTCGAACATAGGCTCGACCTAGCTGCTCGATACGCATCAAAATTGGTGGTGATGGGCAAGGGGAACATCCATTTCCAAGGCGACCCCCGAGACCTCTTCCATCAAGACGCCTCTGGGCTCGTGGGAATCAACATACCCTCCCTCGTCAAACTGTATCATATGCTTGGGAGGCACAGCTTCACCCTATCGAGCCTCCCCCTCTCCCCCGAAGAAGCGGCAGGATTAATCAGAGAAGCATTGGGGAAATGATAGAGGTTAAAAACGTTTGGTTCAGCTACGACGGACAACGCTATGTAATTCGAGACATATCCTTGGAAATTGAAAGGGGGCGATATGTGGCGATCATGGGTGAAAATGGGGCGGGAAAGAGCACCCTCATCAAACACTTAAATGGTCTCCTGAAGCCCAACCGTGGTGAAGTCTATGTCGATGGGTTGAACGTCGCCGAAACCCCAACCTCAACCCTCTCCAGAAAGGTCGCCCTCGTGTTCCAAAACCCCGAATCGATGTTCTTCAGCGAAACGGTTTACAAGGAGGCCTCCTTTGGCCTCAAGAACCTCGGCTTTTCTGCCGACGATATACACAGTCAGGTGATGAAGTATCTGAAACTATTCGGCCTCCAGGACTATGTCGATCGGTCTCCCTTTACCCTGAGTAGCGGCGAGCAGAGGAGGCTCGCCTTCAGTTGCATTCTGGCTTGGAACCCCGATTATGTCGTTTTAGACGAGCCCACCGCAGGTCAGGATCGATATCAAAGGGGGCTCCTGAAGGACGTGATCGATCAATTGATCTCTGAGGGTAGGACCGTTATCATCGTCTCCCACGACGTGGAGTTTGTGGCTGAGACCTCGCCCGAGATCTTCCTCATGGCCGACGGGAAGATCATATCTAGGGGAAAAGCCAGAGATATCCTATCAGACGAAGAGGCGATTTCTAGGTCGGGGCTGATCCTTCCCCAAGTGACCGAAACCCTCCACAGAATCGGAGAATTTGGGCTTCCGAGGGACATCATATCTCCGGCGGAGGCCGCCGACCATCTATCAAGGCTACTAAAGGGTGACCGCTTCGCATAGGTTGATGAGTAAAGAACGTTCTACCTGCCTAACCTCATATGCCAGGGATTTTCTAGCTGCCGGTGTTCTCCGCGTCTCCTCTGGGAGGCGGCTGTTAGAGTCTGAGCAGGATAGGTGGTTCATCATCCAGTCTCAAATGTCTCCAATTCAACCCTTGTGGGTTAGAAGAGCGACAATAGGGTACATAAGATCAGGGCATATGAAAAGAACAAGATGAATTTTCTCGCGTTGTTATTCATTAAATTAGATGTTTTCCGCTATCTTAATTAAAATTATTCAGATTTTGGATCGTGAATCGTAAAATTAAATGGATTAATATTCTACGCCTCCAACGTCGCTATCATCTGCTCAACTCACAATCGAGGAGCTAAACGCGCTGGAGAAGGTTGTCTTAACCGATATGTCGCGTGAAGACAGTTAATCAATCAGTATGGGCGTGCATGAGAAGATTACTCCTCTTTCCTAAACCTCCGGAAGTTTAATGCATCAAGGGGATAGGAAGTTTTACCATCAACAATTAATTCCGCGATCAATTTCGCCACAACGGGGGAAATCGTGAGGCCATAATCGCCAAATCCATTTGCCTGAATGAAGCCTCTCACCTCATCTACCTCGCCGAGGATCGGCCTTTCATCCGGGGTGGTGTCTTGGAGACCGGCCCACTGCCTCAAAACCTTCAGGTGTTTGAATTGGGGTATTATATCTGTTGCAGCCCTCGCGAATTTCTCGAGGAATCCGATGCTCGCCCTTAAGCTGTAGGAGACCTCTCCGGAGGTATCGACCCCTCCTATGACTTCCCCCCTCAGGGTTTGATTCATCCATAAACCGTTGTGTGGGACCAGAATCATGGGGTTTAGGAAGGGCTTTAGGGGCTCTAACACCAGCGCTTCGCGTCTCGAGGGTTTATTGGGTAAATCCACCCCCGCCATTTTCGCCACTTCCTTGGAGTAGGCCCCGGCGGCGTTAACGACTACTGGGGTCTTTATCTCTCCCCTGTTGGTTAACACCGATTTAACTTCGCCTTCACTCACTCTGATGTCTGTTACCTCCGTGAAGGTGTTTAACTCGACGCCTCTCTTTCTAGCCGCCCTTTCATATCCCCATAGAACTGAGAAGGGAAGGGCTACGGCATCTGAGGGACAGAAGGTGGCCCCCAAAACCTTGTCTGTGCTCAATAGGGGAAGTATTTCCCCAGCCTCCTCCGGTTCTAGGTGTTTAGTTTCCACGCCTAAAGACTTCTGTAGCCTCACGTTTTCTTTGAATTCCATGGTGTCTTCCTCGGTGAGAGCCAGCATTAGGCTTCCTCCTCGCCTCAGCAAAGTGTGATAGTTTAACTCCTCAGATAGCCCCTCCCATATCTTCAGGCTTTCCCTCGCTAGGATTATTTTTTCTTTTACGCCCCACTGCTGCCTGATCGCTCCTCCATTCCTCCCTGAGGCACCATAACCCAAGTACCTTTTTTCTAGGACGACGACGTCCTCGACGCCCTCCAGAGCCAATCTATAGGCTATCCCTAAGCCGTTGACACCGGCCCCCACGATCACGACATCTGCCCTACTCTTCATCCGCTTCACCCGTCAAAAGTTCGAGGGGTATGGGCTGTATCGGCGGCCTAGGCGTGGGCATGCCAACTTCATCTATACTCTTTCCCGTTTCTCTGGCCAATATCCTCAATACGTGTAACACGCACGTTTTGCCTTGACAGGGTCCGGTTTGTATACCCGTGAATCTTTTTAGGGCCTCGATGTCGTCAAACCCCCTCTTGATGGCGTAGACGATGTCTTCCTCAGTGACGTCCTCGCAGAAGCAAACGATTTTCTTGCCCATCTTCATCCGCCTCAAAGCACTCTTATGCCCCTCGCCTTGAGCACTAGATCCTTCCCCACCTCAAGGGTTATCATAGCCGTCTTCTCGTTTTTCTCCGGGTCCAGAACGCGGAGAACCTTAGCATCTCCCAAGGGTTTTCCCTCCCTGTCCAAGACTTGAACCGTTTCCCCAGCCTTGGGTAGGGGAAGGAGCTCAAAGGGTATGATCAACCTCCCCCTCCCATCCCTTGTTATGTGAACCATAAATATGGCGAGACCCGGGCACACCCGGGCGCATAGGGTGCACCCCGTACATTTCTCAAAGTCTACCTTTGGGGGCTCGATGATCGTTCTCTTGATCACAGCTTCGTAGAGGCAGGCCTGGCGGCAAGCATCGCAGGGAATCTCCTGGGGACACTCGATCATGGCCAACTGTTTCGTCCTCATAAGCTCCTCGGGGGGTATGGCGTCTCTTAAGTCCTCGAGCGTAAAGAAGCCCGTTCTCTCGTATTCTTCAACCACGTCGAATCACCTGTCAAACAACGCCTTCTCTAGGCCCAGCCTTATCTTCTCCCCGAAGGGGCTGGAGCGCATCTCTCTAAGCTCACTGATGATTTCTTCTCTGAGTCGCTCTGCCCCTTCGTCTCCCTTCCCAAGGCTCAGGGCCGCCGAGATACCCGTTATCCTCCCCTCCATCACCGCGGTGCTTGCCTCCTCTATCCCAGAGACGTCGCCTGCGACGTAAACGCCCTCTGCCGTCGTCTCGAGGTATTTGTCGCGGAGGGGAGCGTATCCGCCCAGCTCCGGGATGAACCTAACCTCGCATCCAGCCTGGAATAGGAGTTCGTATGTGGGTTTCAATCCCACTGAGATGCAGATGAGGTCGCACTCTAAGTCTCTCTCCGTTCCAGGGATCTCGTTGAAATCCTCATCCAGTCTTATTATTCGCGCGCCCTCAACTTTTCTCCTCCCTAGAGCCTTCTTTATGGTGTGGGATGTCAGTATGGGGACACCCATCCTCCTGATCTTCGCCGCGTGGACAGCGTATCCCCCTATTCTGGGCATTGCCTCGACCACGCCCCTAACGTCCACCCCCGCTTGTAGCAGCTGGTAGGATATGATCAAACCCACGTTACCCGCTCCGATCATCAGGGCGTTGTCTCCCGGTTTGACGCCGTGGACGTTCATCAGCGTTTGAACCCCTCCGGCGCCGTACACTCCGGGTAGATCGTTATTTTCGAAAATCAGGGTTCTCTCATAGGCGCCTGTCGTTACGATCATTTTTTTGGCTTTGAGCTTGATGAGTTCGTTTTCCCTCATAACTCCCAGGACTTTTTCCTCATAGACGCCGAACACGGTGGCCTTCAACAGGACCTCGATGTTTTCGTATTTTTGTAGTTCATCGATTATCTCCTCCGCGATCCTGATGCCCCTTACCCCCGCCCCATGCTTAGCCGAACCGAAGAATCTATGAGTCTGCTTTAACAATTGACCGCCCAACGCGTGGTTCTCATCGATCAAGGTCACCTTCACGCCGTATCTGGCGGCGGATATGGCGGCGGATAAACCCGCTGGTCCGCCCCCCACAATCCCTACGTCCGTCTCCCCCGCCCTTATTTTTGTCCTTCTTTTCGTCGACGCTTCTTTCTCCGGGAACTTTCCGATGCCGCTTAAGCGCCTGACGAATCTTAGATACACGTCCCTCACAAAGCGTGGGCGCGTGAACTTCTCATAGAAGAATCCCGGTCGTAGATCGATGGGTAGTTTGTCTATGATGGAATAAATGTCGTGGGAGGCTGAGGGGAAGGCGTTCTGTGACTCCACAACCATCCCCTCCTCTACGGGCACGATGCAGGTTCGAACGTTGGGGATCCCGTTGACCGTCATCAGACAGTTGGAGCACTTGCCGATGCCGCAGAACATCCCTCGAGGTCTATGATACTTGAGGCTCCTGCTGAAGATCCTGACTCCTTCAGCGTATAGCGCTGACGCTATCGTTTCACCCTCATAGGCGACTCTTTTCTTTCCGTCATAGGAGAAGTGGATTTTCCTCCCCCTTTTGAACTCCAACACGGGGTGTCTCTCTATCCTCCCATCAGTCAAGTGAATCCCACCCTAGAATAAATTCACTCGATTTTCCCTGGAAACTTTGACGCACACCAGCTTATTTTGAAGGTCTCTGAGTGACATTTAGAGGTCTCTTCTCGATTAATACTTTTTTATCGACTTTTGGCGTTTTTTCCTTGACCTACTTTTCATTAACCCTGTGTGTCTTGCATCTAAATAATTTTAGTGTTTTTTTAACTGAAACGTCAAAGGTAAAAGAGGTTTCCGCCACTCTACACGGAGCAGACGTTATCAGTGTTGGCGGAGATGATGCCAGATGAGGGTCGGGTCAACGTTGATCAGAAGCCACGTATAAAAATTTAACCTGAACACATTTATTGGGGAGTATAGGTGGATACTGGGAAAGCGGAGTGGGAACGCTATGAGGGAAGAAATTAGGAGGCTGGATCTCAATTCGGATGTGGGTGAATCCTTCGGCGTATACAAACTCGGCATGGACGAGGAGATCATAAAACACATAACCTCAGCGAACATCGCCTGTGGCTTCCACGCCGGCGACCCCAACGTCATGAATCACACCGTGAATCTGTGCGTGGAAGCGGGCGTCGCCGTGGGCGCACACCCGAGCTTCCCAGACCGGATGGGGTTTGGAAGGAGGATTATGGAGATCTCCCCTGAAGAACTCAGAAACGACATAACCTACCAGCTGGGCGCTCTCCGCGGCTTCGCGGAGGCGGCGGGGACGACGTTACAGCACTGCAAGGTCCACGGCGCCCTCTACAACATGGCCTTCAAAAACGAGGAGGTATCTAAGGTGGTCGTTGAGGCGGTGAGGGCCTTCGATCCAAATATTATCCTCGTTGCGCAAGCCAAGTCGAAGCTGGCTGAGATCGGTGAGAGGGCTGGGTTAAGGGTTGCGCGAGAGGTCTTCGCCGACCGCGCCTTGACGGATGATGGGAACTTGGTTTCAAGGAGGCTACCCGGCGCCGTGATACGCGACCCCACCGTTGCGGCGAGGCGTGTTGTGAGAATGGTGACCGAGGGCAAGGTGGAGTCGATAAAGGGTAGGGAGGTCGACTTGGGGAGGATAGACACGATTTGCGTGCATGGAGACACCCCCCGAGCGTTGGAGCTCGTTAAGAGCTTCAGACGGCGCTTAGAGGCGGAAGCCGAGATTCGGATAATCGCCATGGGCGAGTTTTTATGACGCCGTCGAATAATGAGGGGGATCAATCACCGCAGGAGATACGATACCTCTTGGCGGGTGACACGAACCTCGTCGTCGAGTTTGGGAACGTGATCGACGAGCAGATTAATCGAAGGGTGATCAGCGTCTTCCTCACCCTTGAGGCGGAGCGAATCCCCGGCGTCGTTGAATTGATCCCAACGTTTCGCTCTATATACATCAACTACGATCCCCTGAAGACCACCCTTCCCGAAGTCAGAGCGTGGGTGGAGGATACGGTTAAACGCTCCGAGCTGAGGGGTATGCCGCCCACTGAAACCGTGGAGATCCCCACGGTGTATGGGGGGGAGTATGGACCGGACCTTGAATTTGTGGCCCAATACCACGGCATGACCCCAGAGGAGGTCGTATCGCTCCACGAGTCCGGGGAATACAGGGTCTACATGCTCGGCTTCATGTCGGGCTTCCCCTATCTTGGAGGCCTCCCCAAAGAAATCGCAACGCCTAGGCTGAAGACGCCGCGGACCCTTGTCCCCGCCGGATCCGTGGGTATTGCGGCTGAACAGACGGGAATTTATCCCGAGGCGAGCCCCGGGGGCTGGCAGATCATCGGTAGGACCTTCAAGCGACTGTTCGATCCCCATCGATCCCCCCCGAGTCTCCTTTCCCCCGGAGACAAGGTGAGGTTCGTCAGGGTTACGAAGGAAGAGTTCCTAAGGGGAAGTGAGGAGGTCGGCCGAGAAGCGGAGGCAACCCCAGAAGAATCAGCGATCGAGCCCGAGGAGGCCGCCTGGACGCCTATTCTACGAGTAATCAAACCAGGGCTCTTCACCACAATCCAGGATTCGGGCAGGAGATTCTATCAGAAATTCGGTGTCGCAGCCTCAGGGTTCTTGGACAGATACTCCGCCAGGTTGGCGAATCTCTTGGTCGGAAACGATGGGGGGGAGGCCTGCTTGGAGGCGACGATGCTCGGGCCGGAGATCGAATTCCTTCAGCGGGCGGCGTTCGCTGTCACCGGGGGAGATCTATCGCCGCTCCTCAACGGCGACCCCATAAGAATGTGGCGTAGTCACACGGCCCTCAAGGGCGACGTCCTCTCTTTTGGAAACATGAGGAGCGGTGCGAGGGCTTACATCGCGGTTGCCGGTGGGATACGAGTCCCACGGGTGTTGGGTAGCCGGTCGACCCATGTGAGATCGCGCATGGGGGGCTTGGAGGGACGAGTCCTCAAAGAGGGTGACGTCCTCAAGGCGGGGGCTCCCCGTTATCCCCCAGAGAGCATAGAGGGTGTTGAGATCCCCCCTACGCTGATTCCCCGCTTCAGTAGGGATGTTACGGTTCGGGTGATTATGGGGCCCCAAGATGACTACTTCACCGAGGATGGTATACAAACCTTTTTGTCGTCGAGGTATGAGGTGGCGGTTGAGTCGGATAGGATGGGCTACCGCCTGAGGGGTCCCCCCGTGGAGAGCATCTCAGGCTCGGACATCGTCTCCGACGCCATTCCTCTAGGCGCCGTCCAGATCCCGGGGGATGGTCAGCCGATCGTCATGATGGCCGATCGACAGACCACCGGCGGCTATGCGAAGATAGCGACGGTGATAGACGTCGACGTGGACAAAATAGCGCAGATGACGCCAGGGGGCAGGGTCTCCTTCATACAATCGACTCTAGAGGACGCACATAGACTACGTTTTCAACAGGAGGGGGCCATTATGGACTTGACTGAGAGGCTGGCTTCGGAGAGACTGTTGAGCCTAATGCAGAAATACTGAAAGCGTATACGGCATCTTGAGGGTGTACCTAGGGCGTAGGTTCTTCCCTGATCCGGTCTGAATTAAGAGGTTGGTTGCTTGGGTCAGGAAATCTTCTTTTACAGATTCAAGGGGCTTTAGGGGTTGAGCGGGTTGTGTGGCGTGTAGATACCGAAGGTTGAGGAAGGACCTGATGATCGGTGAGATCGGCGAGGCCCGAGGAGTTGGGGTCTAAGTGCTGGGCGAGGCGTTTCGGTGTCGGCACGAAGTATACGGAGTTCTCCTACTTGAACCGGATCGCGATGCACCCCGACTTAACTGAGGACCTGCTGATTTCCTAATCCAAGCATCTAGCGAAATCGTTTCTAATGCGTAAACATCTATGATATTTTTTGGTTAATCAGAAGTAGGACTGACTGTTCGACCCTTAGGCTTCGATTAACTCAAGAGCAATTTTAGCCAGGTGAACCTTGTCTTCTATACCTTCCATTATGGTGTTGGTCACGGTTACGCGCACCCCAAGAGACTCTATTTCATCCTTCAATTCCTCATCGACGCGATCTATGATGAAGTCGTCGAGGAAGTCTTCGTAGAGCTTCGCGACTCCGTAGGCTGAGACCTCCAACCCGAGACCCGACATGAGCTTGTCAGCCGGACCCTTGATCGCCCTCCCCCCGACGATGGGGCTAACCCCGACGACTTTTGCCTCTGTTTCAGTCAAAGCCACCCTGATGGGTTTAACACATAGTATGGGGCCGATGCTCACTATGGGGTTGCTCGGGCAAACGATGACCCCGTCGGCTTCTCTTATCGCCTCTATGACGCCTGGAGAAGGCTCGGCTCCCTCAGCGCCCCTAAAGGTCACGTCTAGGACCTTATCCCTCGCACCCCGCTTAACGAAATACTCTTGGAAGTGTAGATCTCCACGATCCGTTGACACGTAGGTCTCCACCCGTTGGTCGGTCATAGGTATGAGGCGAACCCTCAGCCCTAGGGATCGGCAAAGGGCCTCCGTGGCTTGCGAAAGCGTGTAGCCCGATCTCAACAGGAGGGTTCTGTGTACATGGGTGGCTAGGTCTCTATCCCCGAGGTTGAACCACGTCTCATAGCCGTACTTTCCCAGGGCTTCCAGGAAGTTGAAGGTGTCTCCTCTTATCCCCCAGCCCCTCCCCTCGTCCACAACGCCCGCCAAGGTGTACATTATGATGTCAAGATCCGGCGAGATGTGCAGTCCATAGAGTTCTAAGTCGTCCCCCGTGTTGCAGATGATCGTCAGCTCCTCCTCACGGGTCAGCCTCAAAAGGCCCTGCAGGAGCTTGGCGGCTCCAACACCCCCTGCGATGGCGGCTATCATCTCTCCCA
>JBHHXX010000020.1:0-30188 GCA_046757245.1 Candidatus Geothermarchaeales archaeon | reverse complement strand
CCTGGCTCTTGATGTCGTCGCCCGCCACGGGTAGGCCGGCCCCTCTGAACCTCTCAGCCCAAGTCGGGTCTGAGGCAATGAACTCTGGAATGCAGTTCACGAAGGCGCACCCCGCCTCCAAGCAAGCCTCCGCGTAGCGTCGAGTCGCCTCATGGCTCCCCACCGGGATAAAGTTTATCAACATGTCCGCCTTAACAGCCCTTAAGACCTCCGCCACGCTTACGGGCTTCACCTCGCGATCATAGACTCTAAACGCCTCGCGCATATGTGGGGCGACGCCGTCAAGTATGGGCCCGGGCAGAACCTTAAGGTTGAGCGGGGGTACATCCGCGATTCGGGCGCAGCAGTTGGGCTCCTCGAATATGGCCTCGCTGAGGTCTCTTCCGATTTTAAGTTTGTTGACGTCGAAGGCGGCCACGAACTCTATGTCTCCGACCCGGTATCCCCCGAAGTTCGTGTGCATGAGCCCTGGGACCATGTCGTCATCTTGGACGCCTCTATAATGTTCTATGCCTTGAACGAGCGCTGAGGCACAGTTTCCGATCCCCGCGATGGCGACCCTAATCTTCTTTTGAGCCATCGTTGATGCCTCCTTGAGTCTCTTCCACGAAAATTATCTTCAACACGGGCAACCTCATAGAACCTCAAAAGTATACGCTAAGTTCGCCTTTAAAAAATATGTCAATGGGTCGATATGGCTTGATTAGTCGAAGATATATATATCGATGAGGCGGTATCATTGATATCATCCCTTTTAATTCATCCTAAGAGGCATTAAATCGCTCGGAGAACTTCGAATGGGTCTGTGAGCCCTTAATCCCCAATGTGTTCGATCAAGACGCGGTACGAGGGGAACCAGGAGGGATGACGGTGTCTAAGCATGCCCACAGAGGGGCTGAAGCCTGAAGTTATAATTCAAAACGTCGTCGCCTCGGTTACGATCGACCAGGAGATAGACCTCAAAGATATTCTCGAGAGATTCCCCCACACCGAGTACGATCCAAAACGCTTCCCGGGGTTGATCTACAAGCTGAAGACACCCAAAGCCGCGGTGTTGATCTTCGCCTCGGGGAAGATGGTCGTGACGGGAGCGAGGGCTGAGAGGGAGGTCTACGTGGTCGTGGAGAAAGTGATCAAGGATTTGAGGAGGGGGAAGATCCTGAAGAGGCCCAAGGTTGAGGTGAAGATACAGAACGTGGTGGCCTCTGGGAACCTCTTCAGGAGGATAGACTTGGAGAAGGCGGCTTTGATGCTCGACTTCTCCATGTATGAACCCGATGAGTTTCCGGGTTTGATGTATAAGATGGATGGGTCCAACATAGCTTTCCTCCTATTTGCCAGCGGGAAAATCGTGTGCACTGGCGCCACGAGGGAGAGCGAGGTCTTCGAGGCTGTTCGCATCCTTAGGGATGAGCTGGAGGAGAAGGGTCTCTTCCTATAACTCAGCCTTTCATGCCCCTGGAGGGTGGAGGAGAAACCGTATCGAAGCGTTTACTTCTTTATGGAATCTTCAACTCAGTCATTCCCGAATGTAAAGAATATAAATTCCTACATCCATACATCATTTTGATGTGGATATGCGTCGCATAAAGTTACAACTCTCCATATTCGGCACCCTAGCCCTCATCATAGGCGTATCAACCCTCTTCTTCACGGTGATCCTGACCCTCTTGGGCCTACCCAACATCTTCCTCATCGCCAGCTTCGTGATCGTCTTCAACCTAATCCAATGGTTGTTAGCTCCCAAAATCATCGACGCCATATACAAGGTGAAGGAGGCTGGACCAGAGCACTCCACGCTACGCGATATGGTTGAGAGGCTCAGCCACAAGATGCAGCTGAAGACGCCCAGGGTCATGATAGCGAACATCGCCATACCCAACGCTTTCGCCTATGGCTCACCGATAGCCGGGAGCCGGGTGGCGGTGACAACGGGTCTCCTCAAGGAGCTCGAGGAGGAGGAGGTCGAGGCGGTGGTAGGACACGAGTTGGGCCACCTGAAGCACAGGGATGTTCAGGTGATGATGTTCGCCTCCGTGCTACCCGCCATCTTCTACTACATCGGCTACTCCTTCATGCTCTCCGGCATGTTCGGGGGAGGGAGAAGGGAGGGGGGTGCGGGCGGAGCTGTCCTTATAGGCCTCGCCTCCATGGTGTTATACTGGATCCTCACCCTATTCGTCCTCGGCCTAAGCCGGCTCCGTGAATACTATGCTGACTATAGAAGCGCGACGACGGTGGAGGATGGGGCCCGAAAGCTCTCAGAGGCGTTGGCCAAGATAGTGAGCTCAAGCTCCCGTAGGAAGATCACCCAAAGGGATGTGGAAAACTTAAGCAGCTTTAAGGCCCTCTTCATCGAGGACCCCGACAGGGCTGTGAAGAGCCAAGCCGAGATAGCTCAGACCGGGGTTTTTAAGACTGATCAGCAGCTGGTGCAGGAGGTCCTCTCCAGAAGGCTGACCACCGCGGATAGGTTGCTTGAGTTGCTCTCCACCCACCCCAACATCGTCAAGCGCCTGAGGGCCCTGCGGAGTATCACCTAAAGATCCGTTGAGCTCCCTTAAGGATCTACCGCTCTTAGTGTGCTCCATGTGGTTGGCTAGCATAGGGTGGGAGGGCCCATAAACGCTGGAAACCGATTGGGGACGTACACCATTTTTAATTTATTTAGCGGGGCCTAGGCTCTACCTCCACCTTCGCCTCTCTGACCTCGTCCACGGCCTTCGCCAGTGAGGATATGTCTGTTTGATACCCCTTGAGCTCAACGGTCTCGTTGATCACCTTGGAGAGTTCTCCCTCCAATTTTTCGTGGGCGCTTTCGTAGTCGTCCTCCTTCAGGAGTCCCAGTCCCTTGGCGACCTCGACGTCCATGAAAAGCCTATAGATCCAGTCTCTCCTCTTCTCAACCCGCTTAAGCCTTTCGCCGAGCCTTTTGACCGTTGCGTCCGCCGTCTCCATCAGGGACCTATACTTCAGGTCGAGTTCGACCTGCACCTCCCCAAAGATCCCTTGTGAGGCCATGCCCCTCTTCGATAGGTTCACCGCCGCCCTCTGCTGGACGAGGAAGATCGATAGGTCCCTTTGTAGTTTCTCGGCTGCGAAGATTATGGGGGGTGCGATCTCCACCGCTGAGCCGTCGAAGCTGAATGATGAGACATCGCTCCTCACCAGGAAGCCGCCGTTCTCATAGACTATGGCCTTTCCCTCGCCGGTAGATGTCGTCTCGACTGCCACTACTGTACCCTTGAATCTACCGTATCTTTCCCTGACTGGTTTTCCGACGAGGCTGGAAAAGGTAGAGGGAGGTATGTTCAAATAGTGCTCCAACCTACTATAGCCTTAGCCCTTCCCGCTCCGCGCTCGGCACCGATGGAAGCTTCTCCCGCATCTCTACCTCAACCTGCGTCTCTGCGTCCTTCAGTATTTTCTCTGCCTCCACGTTGGCCGCTGAGAAGTTTAGCGTGAGGCCGGAGGTCTGACTCGCGTCGATGAGTATGCTGCCCAACATGTCCGATAGCCCGTCGAACTCCTTGTCGGCCTTGGGGATTATCGTCGATAGATTTCCCCGCACAGATCTGATGACGGACATGGCCGGCGCGAGGGTGGCCACGATGTCGCCGATGTCTTGGACTGTGTTGAGACGTAGGGAGATTTGCTCTAGGGCGAGTCTAGCTTGGCTTATGGACCTCATGGTCTTCCTGATTTCGGCGAGTTCGTTCGCATAAAGGATCGCCCTCTTTCTGTCGTGGTTCCTCAGCGCCTTGACGACTCTTTCGTAGAATCGGTGGTCCTTCTGGCCTAGAGATGTCCACGCCGAGTCGAGTTTCCTGCTCTGGCGGTCTAGTTCCCTGACGGCCAAGCCTATCTTCTTCCTTATCTCCGTCTTCGGCTTGAGGCTTTCCTTCAGCTTGCTCGGGAGACCTTCATCCTTCCCTGTCCACATTTTCTCGAATTCTACCATTGGCTCATCGCCCAACCATATAACTGTGAAACATAGTGCTCCTTAGACTTAATAGAGTAGTGTAACGAGGATAACAGGTCTTGGGTTAACAGAGGCATAATTTAGCTGTTACACAAACCACGGTGTTAATGGATTCGATGAAGCTCGCGAGCGATGTTCTCCAGACCAAGTTCGATGAGCTTATCCCTAGTGGGCACGCCTTGGTCATCCCACCCACGCAGCTGATAGTACTCGTCTAGTAAGGATTTGAGCTCACCCGGTCTCGCGACGCAACCCTTGGAGGGGCCCTTGGGGATGGGCTCAAACATGACACGCGGGGGTAGGACGTCGTCTCTCCTCGTGAAGCCCTCCCTCACGTTGAAGGCCCTCTCCACGTTGTATATGCGCTCACCTATCCTCGTTAGCTCCGCGAGGTCGATGTCCCACCTGGTGACCAGGCGCACGATGGTGACATATTTTTCTGTGAGGTTGAGACCATATACGCGCTCGTAGAAGCGGCACAAGACTAAGCTGTCCCCAACGGCTGTCATGTGGTTGTTCTCGAAGACGTACCTAGCCTTATTCTCCGCCTTGAAGCGATCCGCCGAGTACTCTGCCGTGGGCCGCCCATCGTGGTGGCTCGCACCCCTATTTGATACGGCGTAGCTCAAGGCCATGGCCTTCAACCCACGAGGCGAGTGGCCTGGAAACGCCATGCCCTTCACGTGGGAGGCGAAATACGCGGAGCCGTGGCCTATCTTATCCGCCATGCGCTTGACCCCCTCGGCTAGGATGTCGCCGAGGCCCTCACGATGCCCGGTCTTCTCCACGGCCGTCACGAGCGCCTCAGGGTTCCCAAATCTCACGTCAAGACCATCGACGTCGGTCTTTGTGAGGAGGCCTCGCTCATAGCACTCCATGGCGAAGGCGACCGCGTTGCCCATGCTTATGGTGTCGATCCCGAGGTCGTTGCACAGGGCGTTGGCCCTCGTGACCGCCTCGGCGTCGTCGACGCCGCACATGGGTCCTAGGGCGAAGATGCTTTCGTATTCTGGGCCCTTCGACGGAGCACACGTGTAAGCCCCGCTCTTAACCTCGCTGAGCTTGATGCAGCCCACGCTGCAGAGGGGGCATGAGAGGTCCAAGGCCTTGTATCGAGGTATAACGGTGGCCCCGCTCAGATTTCCGGCGCCCTCGAAGACCTCGGTCTGCCAGTTCCTCGTCCCCAGCGCGCCTATAGCGTTTATGCTGTCCGTCAATATGGGAGTCCCATACCTCGGAAGCGTCTCACCCAGGGTTTTGTTTTCCTCCACCTCTCGGTAGGTCGTCCTAAAGAATTCCATGAGACCGTCGACATCGGCTACCCTGATGTCCTTGGAGCCGCTCACAGCTATGGCCTTCAGGTTTTTCGAGCCGAGTACGGCGCCGTCGCCGCCCCTACCCGCCGCGTGATGGCAGGGGGACATGAAGATTGTGCAGGCGTATCGCACCAGGTTTTCACCCCCGGGTCCAATACACGCCACCTGTACCATCTCGTTGCCGGTCTCCTCGAGGATGGCCTCATAGGTCTCAGCGGTGGATCTGCCCCACAGGTTTGAGGCGTCAACGATCCTTACCTCCTCGTCCTCTACCCTGAGGTAGACGGGTCTATCGGATCTTCCCCGGATGATGATCGCGTCGTATCCGGCGGACTTCAACTCGATTCCGAAGTATCCGCCCGCCGTTGAGTCGAAGAAGGTGCCCGTGAGAGGTGACTTCGTCACTGTGATGTTTCGCCCGCTGCCCAAGACGGGGGCCCCCTGAGCTGGGCCCGAGGCCACCACCACAACGTTCTTTGGGTCGAAGGGGTCTATGCGCGGGGGAACCTCCTCGAACAGGGTCTTCGCTGCGAAGCCGTTTCCGCCGAGGTACATCCTCGCCACGCTCGGGTCTAGGGGCTCCGCCTTTGATTTACCGATGGTCAAGTCCACGTGCAATATTTTTCCGGCGTAGCCGAATGACTCTTCCATGTAAATCACCTCATCGGATCGTATTTTATGAGTCGGAGGGCTCCTGATGGACATAGGGGTGTGCAGAGGGGCTCGCCGGAGCAAACCTCACACTTGATGGCCACGGTTTTCTCGGGGTGTATGAAGATGGCATCATAGGGGCAGGCCTGGATACAGGCCTCACAGCCGGTGCACAATTCCTCCTCGACCTCGATGATGCCCGTGTCCTCGTTCCTCACTAAGGCCTCGGTGGGGCAAGATGGGACGCAGTCGGGCTCCTCACACTGTAGACAGACGGTGGGAACGTATTTCGCTGGGATGCCCCCCGATTTCTCCCCGGCTTTCAGTCGGATCCTCCCCTTTCTCGGGTTGAAGACGCCCTCGTACTTCATCATGCACACGGTCTCACAGATGTAACAGCCGATGCACTTATCGGGGTCAACCTCAATCTTCATCCAATCGCCCTCGGATTAATTGTGAGAAGCTCACCATCAACGCATATAAAATTTACGATTAATTAAGACTTTCTCTAATATCAATCGCAAGGGAAGACAAGTGAAGGGGAAAAGGGTTCAAGAAAAGCGATTCCATCCACTATTTTGGATCATTTGATCCCCCTATCCTTTCATTTACTAGCGGCTCAGGAATCGCGTCTTCCCACCAAAGTTTTATATTAAAAACCAATTCTTTATTGAGATTTTGTATGGATAAAAAATGGGAAGTGTTTGTCATGGAGTTGGCTTATAAGTCCTTCGAGTTCAGGGTTCCATCCCGGATCCTCTACGGCGTTGGATGCGCCAAGGAGGCTGGATCGGTGGCCAAGGCGCTGGGTGGAACCAAGGCGCTCATCGTCACAGACCCCGTCTTGAGGAAGATGGGGTATCCAAAAGAGGTGCAGGGCTACCTCGAGGAGGCCGGGCTACGGGTTGAGGTCTTCGACGGCGTCCCCACCGAGCCAGAGATGGGCTACGTCGAGAAGGGCCTCAAGATATACGAGGAGGCTGGATGCGACCTGACGGTCGCGGTGGGGGGAGGGAGTCCCATAGACACGGCGAAGGGCATAGCCCTACTGGCCACGAACAAGGGCTCCATGAGGGACTATGAGGGCATAGGGAAAATCCCCGTCCCCGCTGCACCCCTGATCGCGATGCCCACAACCGCGGGAACCGGGAGCGAAGTCACCCAGTTCACCGTGATCACCGACGTTGAGAGGAAGAGGAAGATGCTCATCGGGAGCCCAAACATTATACCCACCGCGGCCATCTGTGACCCCCTCTTCACCCTTAAACTACCCCCCGACTACACGATGGGCATCGGGGTGGACGCGCTGACACACGCCATCGAGGCCTATGTCTCCGTGAAGGCTCAGCCCCTATCAGACATGTTCGCCCTCAACGCCATCGAGCTGATATCCAGGAGTCTGAGACAGGCTTGGGCTGACGGATCAAACTTAGCGGCGAGGAGCAACATGATGCGCGCGGCGACTGAAGCCGGGATCGCCTTCAGCAACTCATCCGTCGCCCTCGTGCACGGCATGTCTCGCCCCATCGGGGCTCACTTCCACCTCCCCCACGGCCTATCGAACGCCATACTGCTGCCCCACGTCATGGAGTTCAGCTACATAGGCAACCCGGAGAAATTCGCCGACATAGCCGTTGCCATGGGTGAGAGCGTGGAGGACCTCTCCGTCTTAGACGCCGCGATAGTGGCGGTGGAGACGGTGGGGAGGCTGTGCGAGGACGTGGGCGTCCCCACGCTGGTGGGAGCCGGTTGCGAGGAAGCCAAGGTGCTGGAGTTGGCCCCAAAGATGGCGGATGATGCCATAGCGAGTGGAAGCCCGGCGAATAACCCTAGAAAACCAACAAGGGAGCAGATAGTTGAAATATACAAGAGGGCCTTGTAGATCAACGAGAATCATCCCAAGACCACAGGACGCGTCAGGGAACAAACTAGCCAAAAATAGGGGGAGACTTCTGTTCGAACGGTGTTGAAGGGTTAAGGCCTCTCATGGGAATCTCTTATATGACTCTTTAAGCTACTATCTGATAGATGAAGCTCTAGAGAAGATGAGAAGATGGGATGTTACAAACCCAACTTAAGTTGATCGAAAGAATCAATGACCTAAAGGAAAGGAAGAACGCCGTCATCCTGGTGCACAACTACCAGAGACCTGAAATATACCGGGTTGCGGACTACATAGGGGACTCCTACGGCCTCAGCAAAAAAGCCACACAAACAGATGCCGACCTCATAGTTTTCTGTGGAGTCGACTTTATGGCGGAGTCCGCCTACATCTTGAACCCAGACAAAACCGTTCTCCTACCGACGAGGGAGGCGCGTTGCCCCATGGCCGCCATGGCTAGAGTTGGGAATTTGAGAAAGATGAAAGAGCGGCACCCAGACGCCGCCGTCGTGTGCTACATCAACACCACCGCGGAGATAAAGGCCGAGTCTGATATCTGCTGTACAAGCTCCAACGCGGTTAAGGTCGTCAATTCGCTTGAGGAGGACGAAATAATCTTTGTTCCGGATCAAAACTTAGCGATGTATGTCGCCAGGCACACCACAAAGAAGATCATCCCTTGGAATGGATGGTGTTATGTACACATGAGGTTCTCAGCTAAGGGCTTAAAGGAAGCCAAAAGGCTGCACCCAGACGCAAAAGTTGTGGTTCACCCCGAATGCACGCCAGATGTCATTGAGCTAGCCGATTATGTTAGCAGCACCAGTGGGATGATTGAATACGCAAAAAATGATGACGCAAAGAAATACATCGTCGGAACCGAGATAGGCTTGATAGAGAGATTGAAACTTGAACTGCCTGAGAAAACATTCTATCAAGCACCCCCCGGCGCCACGTGTATACAGATGAAGAAGAATAATCTGCGGTTGGTATTGGAATCCCTGGAGGACGAACGACATAAAATCATCTTTCCCGAGAGCATCAGGAAGAAAGCGGAAAGGGCTTTGGATAGAATGTTGGAAGTATGAGCTGATGAATATTATTATCGAAGAAGATTCAGAGCAGCACGATGAGGATTGGAGAAAGGGGGGTAATTAAGTGAAGAGCGTGGATGAATACGGGGATATAATAGAAAGGGCTCTGATAGAGGATCGCTGCGACGAAGACATAACCACCAACGCGATTGTACCGGCCTCATATAAAGCAAGAGGAGTGATCTACGCAAAGGAAGATGGGATTATAGCCGGTTTGGACGTTGCAAAAGCTGTTTTTGGCTATGAGGCTCCCGATATCAACTTCGAGTATCTAGCTAGAGATGGTGATCGCGTCTCCAAGGGCCAAGGCGTAGCGGAGATCGACGGTAGCGCTAGAATCATTTTGACGCGTGAAAGGGTCGCGTTAAACTTTTTGCAACATCTCTCGGGGATAGCAACAACGGTAAACAAATACGTAAGAGCCGCTGGAAAAACCAAGATTCTCGACACGCGTAAGACCACGCCCGGGCTGCGGAGGCTAGAAAAATACGCTGTGAGAGTAGGCGGCGGCCACAATCACAGAATGGATCTGAGAGAGATGATCTTAATAAAAGACAACCACATCGCGATCGTTGGCAACATAAAAAAGGCCGTGGCGCTTGCCAGGAAAACCTCCGACAGAAAAATCGAGGTTGAGACGAAAACGCTTGAGGAGGTTAGAGAGGCTGTAGAAGCCAAACCCGATAGGATAATGCTGGACAACATGCCCTTAGAGACGATGAAGGACGCCATGAAAATCATAAAAAATGAGATCGAGGTTGAGGCCTCCGGAGGCATGAGCCTAGAGAGAATCCCGGAAGTCGCAAAGCTTAACGTTGACTACATTTCGGTCGGAGCGTTGACACATAGCGTCAAGGCGCTAGATATAAGCTTGGAGATCCTAGAGATCCACGAATGAAACGGCACGGTTCTCCACAATAGATCCATGACCATCCCTTGAAACTAGAAAAACATGGGCCTACTTTAATATCAACCGCAACCAACGATCAGATTCAACAACCTATATCTAAATAGGATCGAAAATATTGATGAATATTTAGGTGTCGATGGTATGTCGGACAGACTGAGAGGTGAAATAGAGGCCTTCCTTAAGAATATTGGTGTCTCAAAGGTTTGTGTGGCCGATGCAACCCGAGGCTTTGAGAAGGCCATCAGGGGATGTCATCCGAGAGATATTTTACGAGACTGTAAATCGGTGATTGCCTTTTACTGCCATATCGGCATGTACTACTATCATTACCTGCTATATGAGGGTTTGACAAGACGAATCGGATATATCCATCGCGATTGGGCTGGCTACAAGCTCGTCGAGTTCTTGAGAAGAAGGGGCTATCAAGCGACGTACCCAGAGGGATACATAGACGAAAAGAGGAGGATCCCGATATTCTCCTACAAACTCGCTGCTTATGAAGCTGGTTTGGGCGTATACGGAAGGAGTAGTATCATCGTCACGCCCGAGCTCGGCACCAAGGTCCTCATAGGAGCCATCCTAACAGACGCCGCCATCGAGCCTGACGGGAAGCTAACGGACTTCCATCCCTGTGAGAACTGCCAAGCGTGCATAAAGACGTGTCCCATCAACGCCATCAGCCTCGACGCCGAACCCCCGAGGGGCTACGACAGGGAGGCCTGCATAACCTTCACCGACTGGCTAAAGGAAAAGATGGGAGACAACCAATTCCTCTGCGGATGCTGCTATAAAAGCTGCCCTGTGGGGGCCAGAAAAAGAACGAGCTTCAAAATCCTTGTGCACAAAACCCTTGTGGGACTGGAGGCGATTCAGAGAAGGCGTCTCGTCGATGAATATAAGTTGGGTCTAGGGAGTGAAGGGTAGATCCGACAGGTCTCCGTTGGCGGGCGGAGGGTTGACCCGCTGTTCAAAGTATAGATTTGGAGATGCATAGAACTTCATGGTTAAGCCTATCGCCGACGTTCAGGCCCTCGACCAGCATCCATAAGTAGGGGAGAGGCTTAAAATCTTAATTGGATGAAGGTTTGTAAGGTATAACAACCGAATTAGTGAGGAAAAACCCCAGCCAGAGAGGCTAAGAAGCTATGCTCGACGCTTTGAAAGATCGACTACAGAGCGCCATCGAGAGGATCAGGGGTAGGGCCGTCGTCGACAGGGAGGCCGTCAAGGCCTTCGTCAAGGAGATCCAGCGCGCCCTCCTCATGGCCGACGTGAACGTGGAGAAGGTCCTCGAGATCTCGAAGGCCATTGAGAAGAAGGCCTTGAGCGAGGAGATACCCCCAGGGCTAACCCGAAAGGAACACGTCACCAAGGTGATCTACGATGAGCTGACGAGCCTCCTCGGCGGGAGCGCCCCCAAGCTCATGGTCAAGAAGGGCAAGACAAACGTGTTCATGCTCGTGGGCATAGAAGGCTCTGGGAAGACCCTCACCTGCGCCAAGGTCGCCCACCACCTCAAGCAGAGGGGCTACAGGGTGGGGTTAATCAGCGCCGACACCTATAGGCCGGCGGCACGAGAACAGCTGAGGCTATACGCCTCAAGGACCAGCGTACCCTTCTACGGAGACGGGTCGAGGAAGGCCGAGGAGATAGCGAGGAGGGGCATCGAGGAGTTCAGGAAGAAGGGCTTTGACGTAGTCATCATCGACACCGCTGGCAGACACAAGGAGGAGAAGGCCCTGCTCAAGGAGATGGGGGAGATGGCCAAGAAGGTGAAGCCCGATCAACTCTTCCTCGTCGTCGATGGCACCATAGGGCAGCTGGCCCACGCTCAGGCCAAGGCCTTCCACGAGGTCGCGCCCATAGGCGGCGTCATCGTGACCAAGCTGGACGGATCCGCTAAGGGAGGAGGGGCTCTCTCAGCCGCCTCGGCCACGGGGGCCAAGATATACTTCGTGGGGGCGGGTGAAGACATAGGGGATCTGGAGACCTATGACCCCCCCAGGTTTGTGGGGAGGCTCTTGGGCCTCGGAGACCTCCAGGCGCTCCTCGAAAAAGTTAGGGAAATAGAGGACCTACAGCGGATGAGGGAGCGGATGGAGAAGGTGGCCCGGGGAAAGTTCACCCTCCTAGACCTCATGGAGCAAGTCGAGGCCGTGGGAAAGATGGGGAGCCTGAGCAGACTCCTGGACCTGATTCCGGGCCTCGGTCCGAGGGTGCCCAAGGAGGCCGTCGAAGAGGCCGAGGAGAAGATCAAGGTCTGGAGGCACCTGATAAAGTCGATGACGGACGAGGAGAAGCTGCACCCAGAGATGATCAAGTCCAAGAGGGTGAGGAGGATCAGCAGGGGGGCCGGGGTAGGTGAGAAAGAGGTCAAGGACATGGTGAAGCAGTATTTCCAAGCGAGGCGGATGATGAAGAGCAAACAGGGGAGAAAGCTCTTGAAGATGATGAAGGCAAAGGGCTTCAAACCGGAGGACCTCCTCCCCTAAGCAAGCTTGGAGCCAACCCTCATACGAGCAGACACACCCAAAACCCTAGGAAGCAATATAGATAGAGAGTGACCAGGCTCGACGGTTATTAAGCCTCCACCATAATTCTGTGTATGAAGTTCGGATCCATGATCTGGTACGGCCGAAGGCCCCTAAGATCAGCCCTCGAAACCACTCACAGGCTGGGGTTCGACTACGTGGAGTTCTCCCTAGATTACCCCTGGCCCGAGGGGTTATCAGAGGAGGAGAGGAATCTGCTGGAGAGCCTTGGCGACGAATACGGCCTAGAGCTGGCCTTCCACGCCCCCTGGGCCGGGCAGCACATCTCCCACCCAAGGGACGAGATCTCGGCCGCGTGCCTAAAGGTTTTTGAAAGGTGTCTAGACTTTGCCGGTGGATTTAACCCACTCTACTTCAACTTCCACCAGAGCATGGAGGCCTCGACCTTCTACTTCGAGGAGGTCAGGGTGAAGATCTTCGAAAAGGCCTTGGCCTCGACTACGCTGATCGTGGACATGGGCCGGAGGCATGGTTTCCCGGTCACCATCGAAAACAACCCGACCCCATTCTTCGGAAGCCCGGATCAACTCGAATTCGCCCTGCAGGTCGAGGGCCTGAAGATGTGCCTCGACGTGGGCCACGTGTTTCTGTCTAGGCGGAGTATCAAGCGGTTAAGAGCGGCGAAGCTGTTTGACCAGAGACTTGGGCTGGAGGACTGGTTCAACCAATTCAAGGACAGGATCCTAACCGTGCACCTCCACGACTGCCGAGTTGGCGGCGTCTCCGGGCCCAGGGACCACCTGGCCTTCGGAAGGGGAAACCTTGACTTTGAGAGGATAGCCGAAATGATCGGTGAAACCAGCTGTGGCCACGTTCTGATAGAGACCTATTATGCGGATGGGAAGGGGTTCCCCATAACCGAGAGAGAGCTCGAGCGGAGCCTGAGGACGTGCAGGAGCCTAATGGAAACACTTTGAAAAAGTCTTCGCGGATTAAGCGTTAAATCCCTCCGCATAGATAGTTTCTCTGGGAGCGAAGGAACTCGATGCGCCCACAGGACGAGATGAAGCACTTTCAGAAGACGTATCCAAGTTGCTCACCCCGCGAGGTCAGCGACCTGCTCTCCGCCGTCAAATCAAACAAGTACTGGAGGGTTCACACGGAGAGGAGGAACGCGCTATACGTGGTCGCCCTAACCCGGGCAAAGATTCCCCACAGAGACGGCTTCAAGGCAAAGACCACGGCCTCGAAGACCGTGATCTTGAGCCGCCGCGCCGCACGATTCGCCAGACGGGGACGAATCCTGGTAGCTGTTGATCGGGGCGACCACTTCTCCTCGGACACCGTCATCGAGTGGCCAGCCTTCAGAAAGCTCATCCGTCGAAGCCCAGACTCAGCTTATAGGCTTCTCGTCGAGAACCCCAATCCACCGCCCTTTATCAGCCGCCGAAACTTGGGGAGATTCCTGGAGAAGATTAGCGTATTGGAGTCGATTCCTTCTGGACCTCCAAAAACCCCTCCTCCCTCACCCTTCCTGTCGGATGAAGTTGCTCAGGATCCGTAGTCCCTGTTTGGTGATTATGCTCTCTGGGTGGAACTGCACCCCCTCAACCGGAGCGGAGCGGTGCCGGATCCCCATGATGACTCCGTCTATGGTCTTGGCCGTCATCTTCAGGCATCGGGGCATGGATTCGGCTTTTCCCTCGAGGCTGTGGTAGCGCGTGGCTTCAAACGGGTTAACGACATCTCTATAGATTCTTTGTCCATCATGGTAGATTCTGCTCGCCTTACCGTGTACGGGTCCGACCTTCGCCCTGCCCACCCTTCCGCCAAACGCTTCATAGATCGCCTGATGTCCGAGGCAGACGCCGAGGATGGGAATCTCCTCGTAGAAGCGCTGGATCAATGAGATCACGTTTCCGGTGTCTCTCGGGTGACCCGGTCCGGGAGAGATGATGATACGGTCGGGGGCAATCTCCTCGACCTCTGCCAGCGTGACAGAGTTATCCACGATGGTGACCTTCGAGTCGCTCACGCGTAGCACGTAGTCGACGAGGTTGTAGACGAAGCTGTCCTTGTTGTTGATGAACATAACCCTCATGCTCCCAACTGCCTCGCCATCCCCACGGCCATCAACAAGCTTCGCGCCTTGTTCTTGGTCTCCTTCCACTCAAGTTCCGGACGGGAGTCCGCCACAATCCCGCTTCCAACCTGGACCATCGCCCTGTCGTGCATGAGCTGTATTGTTCTTATCGTTATGGCCCAGTCGCAGTCTTGGTTGAGTGACACGTATCCGATGACGCCTGCGTAGGGGCCCCTCGGGTCCTTCTCCTGTTCCTCGATGATCTCTATGGCGCGGAGCTTGGGGGCGCCGGATACCGTGCCCGCCGGAAAGACGCTTTTTAGAACGTCAAAGGAGTTTAGCTTCTTGCGCCGTATACCCTCCACGACGGTGACGATGTGCATCACGTTCTTGTATCTACGGGGAACCATGAATATGGAGGGCTTGACCGTCCCGGGATTTGACACCTTTGCCAGATCGTTTCTTGCCAAGTCGACCAGCATGACGTGTTCCGCTCTCTCCTTGGGGTCGTTCATGAGCTCCCTCTCCATTTCTCGATCCTCCTCCGGGGTCTCACCCCGCTTTCTCGTGCCCGCTATGGGCACGGTGACCATTTTTCTTCCGTTTATGGTCAGTAACGCCTCTGGTGAGCAGCCTATAAACCGTGGGTCTCCGAAGTCCAAGTAGTACATGTAAGGGCTTGGGTTGAGCTCTCGGAGCACCCTATAGATCTCCAGGTCTCCAACCTCCACGTTTGGTATATCTATCCTACGGGATACAACCGCCTGGAAGATGTCCCCTGAATAGATGTATTCCTTGGTGTTGGTGACCATCCGCATAAATTCCTCCCTGCTCATGTTTGAGATACCATCCTCCCCGGACATCCTCAATTTATCAAAGTCCAGGGGCTTCACCGAACTATAGTTCTCCAGAGCGGACCTGTAATTGTCGACGTTGGAACCCTCTCCGTTGAGTGAATTATCGACGAGGTAAAGCTTATTACTCCCGTGGTCGTAGATCAGAACCTTGGTGTTAAAGCCGAGCAAGATGTCGGGGGTCTCAGCCCTTCTTTTGAAGCCAGCCCAGGGCGCCAGTATGTCCCAGCCCAGGTAGCCTATGAACCCTCCATAGAAGACCTGCCTCGAGAAGATCTCGGGTCTTCGGGTGTTGTTGTAAGGGAAGGCTTTGGAGAGGACTTCAAGGGCCCCAATGTCATATTCCACGCGGTCATCAAACGCCGCGTCCCTTTGCTTTTTTTCTTCTCCCTGGGTCCGGATATGATCAACTATTCTATCTCCCCCCTCGCTAAGTATCTCTGGAAAGGATAGTCGTTCCTTATCGATTTGCAGCAGGAAGTCTGGTTCGAGGCAGATGTAGGAGTAAAGCCTCCCCTCACCACTCACGTCTATAGACTCCAAGAGGAAGGAATAGGGTGGATCAAACCTTTCACGGAGGTGGGTATAAAGCGAATATACCTCAAATCTACCCTTGATTTCCAAAACCCTCTGACTTAGATCAAGCATCGTCATCGATCACCCATAACCGTGGCTGACTTCATCCTTGAAACATACTCCCCTATCTCTCGAAGCGCCTTCTTTTCATCGTCAAGGTTGGCGGCGAGAAGGTCAATGATGGCGGACCCAACGATGGCACCGTCCGCGCCAGCACCTATTATTTCTCTGACGTGCTCTGGCTTAGAGATCCCGAAGCCCACGGCGACTGGAGCCCTACCCCTCAGGGGTGATCTGACGCGTCTAAGCGCCCTCTTCGTGATGTCGCGTAACACGCCCCTAGCCCCCGTCACGCCTAGCAGCGAAACAAGATAGATGAATCCACTGGCCTTTGACAAAATTTTTCTCAATCGGATCTCCGTCGTTGTCGGGGCGACGAGGAAAATCAGATCCCTTCCATGGGCCTTAGCCGCCTTAAGCGCGGGTCCCGCCTCCTCAACCGGAAGATCGGGTATGATTAACCCCTCGACATCCACGTCCTCCATGTCTTTGAAAAAACCATTCAATCCGTATCGTAAGACTATGTTGTAATAACTCAGGAAGACCAGCGGATTATCCGTGATACGTCGGATTTCTTCGGCTAGATGGAAAGCCATCTCCGTGTTCATGTCCCTCTTCAAAGCCCTATCAGTGGCTGCTTGGATGGTTGGGCCATCGGCGATGGGATCGCTGAACGGTATCCCAAGTTCCAAGATGTCGCCTCCGTTTTTCAGAATGGTGTCCGCTAGTTTAGGGGTGAAATCTGGGTCCGGGTCTCCAAGGGTGATGAAGGGTATGAAAGCCCCTTCACCTAGCTGTCTTAATCCCCTAAATCTGTCCTCGAGCTTCACCGTCATTCCCCCACTCCTAGGTTGATATGCCTACGAACAATGTCCAAGTCTTTGCCCCCATGCCCCGAGAGGCATATGACCATGATGTCATCTCGACCGTAGTCATTCGCTATCTTTAAGGCGTGTGCCAGTGCGTGCGATGGCTCCAATGCGGGGATGATACCCTCTGTGACGCATAGCAATCTGAAGGCTTTCAAGGCCTCCTCATCGGTTACGCCCACATATTCCGCCATCCCTGTCTCCTTGAGTAAGGCGTGTTCAGGGCCGACCCCTGGATAGTCTAATCCCGGGGAAATCGAGTGGCTTGTTTGTATTTGACCCCATATGTCTTGGAGGATATAGGTATATGCTCCATGTAGAACTCCCTTTGTTCCCCTGACCAAACTCAACGCGTGTTTGTCCGGTTCCTTTTGGCTTCCAGCAGCCTCAACGCCTATCAACCGAACATCCTCATCTAAAAAGTCATAGAAAATGCCCATGGCGTTGCTTCCGCCCCCAACACACGCCAGAATTACATCCGGTAGACGCCCCTCACGCTTCAGGATCTGCTGTCTTGTCTCTCTTCCTATCACCCTCTGAAACTCCCTCACGAGCATGGGGTAGGGATGTGGGCCCACGACGGAACCTATGAGGTAGTGGGTAGTCTCAACGTTGGTAATCCAGTCCCTCAACGCCTCGTTGATCGCGTCCTTGAGCGTTCGACTACCGGAATAAACTGGGTGAACCTGTGCACCTAATAGGAGCATTCTATAAACGTTGAATCGTTGCCGCGTCACGTCCTCCTTGCCCATGTAGACCTCTGTTCCCATATTCAGAGCTGCTCCAGCGATGGCGGTGGCAAACCCGTGCTGTCCGGCACCGGTCTCTGCGATGAGGCGCTTCTTGCCCATGGTTTTGGCTAGGAGCCCTTGACCGAGCGTGTTGTTGAGCTTGTGTGCTCCGCCGTGGAGGAGGTCCTCCCTCTTGAGATACACCCTGCAGCCAAGCTTCTGGCTCAAGTTCCTCGCGTGATAGAGCGGTGTCGGCCTACCCCCGAACTCCCTTAGAAAATCGTTAAGCTCCCTCCGGAACGCCTGGTCCTCGAGATACGTGTGGGCGGCTTCTTCCAACTCCTCTAGGGCCGGCATCAATATTTCGGGTACGAATCTTCCCCCGAACTCACCGAATCTTCCACACTCATCGGGCTTTGTACCCAGGTATCCCTTCAAATCCCATCAGCTCCCTTGGCTCTAGAAATGAAGAGACGGATCAAATCCGGATCCTTAACTCCAGGCTTCAACTCCACCCCGCTGGAAACGTCCACCGCAAAGGGCTTAACGCTTCTCACGGCCTCAGCCACATTGTCTGGGGTCAAGCCACCCGCAAGAATCAACGGCTTTGGGGAGAGAAGTTCACGGATTTTCCTCACGACAGACCAATCGGACTTTATGCCCGAGCCCCCGAAAAGATAGGTATCGGCCAGGATGGCGTCTGCGTGTTCCATCGCGGCTTTGACCATCCCCTCAGGGACCCTGAAGGAATCCTCCGACCTTGTGCCCTCAGCACCCAGGGAAAATGTAACGATGATTTTGCAAGGAACGCTGTCACGGATGTGCCCCAACATGGGGGGTGAATGAACCCCGTGGATTTGGAGGGCGTCGGGCATAGCTGTTTCATAGACCGCGACGACTTCCTCAACAGTCTTCGGCATGGTCACCGCCACCGTGTAGACGAAGGGTGGTGCCGCCGCAAACAATTTTCTCGCGTGTAGGGGATCTGTGTTCCGCGGTGAGTCTGGGACGTTAACAACTGCGCCCACCGCGTCACCGCCTGCTTTAGCTGTGAGCTTGACCTCCTCGGATGTCCTCAACCCACAGATTTTCACTCTTACCATCTCAGACGCTCTCCACTAAGCTCCGAACCTTACCCGCTACGTCACCAGCTCTCATGATGGACGTGCCAACCAAGACGGCGTCGGCACCCCTGCTCAAGACGTAGCGAACGTGTCTCGGGGACGAGATTCCGCTTTCACTGACGACGACGACATCCCCACACCTATCCCGGATCGGGGTGACCAACTCCACGGTCCTTCCAATATCGACCTCAAGTGTTTTAAGATCTCGGTTGTTGATCCCAACGAGTTTAGCCCCCACGTCGGCCGCCGCATCCACGTCGCCCTCGCTGTGAACCTCAATCAAAGACTCTAGACCCAACTGGGCGGCCAGCCGGTGGAATTCCGGTAAATCGCAGATGGAAGGTATGAGAAGAATGGCATCCGCTCCCACTTCCGCCGCCCTATAGATCTGTCTTTCATCCACGAAGAAGTCTTTCATCAAAACGGGTAGATCGACGGCTCTGCGCACCGCGATGAGGTTATCGACGCTGCCCTTGAAGTGTTTAGGCTCGGTGAGCACGCTGATCCCAGCGGCTCCACCCTCCTCCATTTCGATTGCCAACGCCGCGGGGTCGAGGGGGAACCTGAGGTCACCCTCAGAGGGCGATGCTGGTTTGATCTCGGAGATGACGGCTGCCCGCTCCCGCTCCCTTACGGCCCTGATCAAGCTGTGGTGCTCTCTCTTTGTTTCCTTTGGGACATAATTCATGTATTCTCGGAGAATCCTCTGTCTAACATCACCAACGATTTGCTGGATGTAGCTCATTTACAAGACCTCAAGCAACGCATTCATCTCACCCGGGTCACCACCCGAAACCTCAATCAATTCCCGCAGTTTTCCCATGGCCTTTCCGTTTTCTATGGATTCCTCGGCTACCTCTATCCCTTCGCCCATACTTCTCACCCTGCCGCCTGCGGCAATCGCTGCCGCGGAGTTCATCACCACCATATCCTTTTTGGCGCCGTCAAAGCCTTGGAGAACCCTCAGGGTCGTCAGCATATTCTCTCCTAGGTTTCCCCCGAGGATTTCTTTCACCTCGGCGGTCTCCATGCCAAATTCCTCCGGTTTCACCATGTAATTTTTAATGACCCCATTTACGAGCTCCGAAACCAACGTCTTGCCTGTGATAGATATCTCATCGATACCGTCTAGTCCATTCACGACGTATGCCCTCTCGACTCCCAACTTTCTCAACACCCTCGCCAGTTTCTCGGTGAGGTCTGGTGAAAAAACCCCCACTACCTGGGCGTCTGCTCCAGCGGGGTTTGTTAACGGGCCGAGGACATTGAATATCGTTCGAATCCCTATCTCCCTTCTCGGCCCGAGAACGCGTCTCATCGCCGGATGGAATGTAGGGGCAAACATGAAGCCTATGCCAACCTCCTCGATGCACTTCTTAACGGTTTCTGGCTCAGCGGCGATATTAACGCCGAATCCCTCCAAGAGGTCGGCGCTGCCACACATGCTCGTCACCGAGCGGTTTCCGTGCTTGGCAATGGGCACGCCCGCGCCGGCAACGACGAGGGCTGAGACCGTGGAGACGTTGAAGGTTTTTATTTTGTCTCCGCCCGTGCCACACGTGTCCACGAGTCTGCCCTTGACTTTGGGCTTAATGGTTCTGCTGAAGCGGCGCATGATGTTTGCGCAGGCGGCGATCTCATCCACGGTCTCACCTTTCATCCTCAGCCCCGTCAAGAGGGCCCCTATCTGAGCCTGTGTCGCTTCACCCGACATGACGCGGCGCATCGCATATTCTGCCTCTTCCTCGGAGAGGTTGCCTCCACTGATGACGTGGTTAATCAATTTCTTTATGTCCAACTAAATCGCTCCCGTGCTCGACTCTCGGTCTACGCTCGTACGGGGCTTTAACACGTATTTTTAACATATATGTTTTTTAAAAAGCATTAATGGACATATATAAATTTTATTGTACATATTTGTACATAGTTAACTTCAGAACGGTTGACAAATTCCCATCGTAGAGGTTAACTGCTTCATCTTCATTAACAATGGGGAGAGCTCATCAAGGGCTCCAATGAGATGCATCGGTGAGTAGAGGACTTCGAATATGAATTTAAGTTTCCTCCATAGTATGATGTTTTTGCGATGAGGGATCTATTGGAGAAAGTGACGGCGGTGGTCGGCGAACACGTGCTCTGTGTAGACTGCCTGGGCAGGATGTTCGCAGGCCTCTCCGCGAAGCTGACAAACCGGGAGAGAGGTAGGGCGTTGCTCACCACGCTATCCATGGGCTTGTCCATGGACATCCTTGACGGAAAGCCCTACGACGAGAGGCTTCTGGGGAGGCTGGTGAAATGCTATGGGGTTGAAGAGCTGAGGGGGATACTGCTGGAGAGGGGACGCGAGGTGGAGGTTCGGAGCGGCGAGGGCGCACGGTGTGAGGTCTGCGGCGGCGTCTTCGGAGAAATGGGGAGACACGTTGAAAGGGTGGTGGGGGAAGTGGATGACTATGAGTTTAAAACCTTCCTGATCGGCATAAGCGTCCCCACTAGGGTGGAGGAGAGGGAGGATGAGATAAGGATGAAGCATCAGCTGAAGTATGCGGAGAGCATCAGAAGCCACCTCTCAAGGGAGATCGGGAAGCTCGTGAAGGAGAGGCTGAGGGGGAAAACCTTCTCCCTAGAGCCCGAGCTAACGATTCACTTCAACCCCTTTACCCAGAAGTTGAGGGTTCTACCAAGAAAAATCAAGGTGGTGGGACAAGTGACGCTTTCAGACCCTGAAGGCAAGGTCTTCGCCCAACTGTGCGATCAATGCAATGGTAAGGGATGCTCCCAATGCGGCGACACTGGGAGGATGGCGGGGGAGTCCGTTGAATACATCCTTGGTAAAGAGGTCTTGAGGGAGGCTGGTGCGAGGAAGTGGAGGTTCGGCGTAAAGAAGCTGGGAAACAATAAGGTGGCCTTCACCATGTCAGTACTCCACCCAAAGAGGAGGAAGCTGGAAACGGAAGAGCTAAAGAAGCAGGTAAAGATGAAGAGCCGGGGTCTCTTCGACCTTGAAAAGATAACCGTTAGTCCTTGAAACCTACTACCGAGTTCCACGTCGCATTTAAATAATTCATCGACCGATAATAGGTTTTAACCCAAAAATTTTGACAATTAGGTAATGTTTTTTAAACACCGAAAAAAGAATATTTTATAAAATCGCTGGATTAGGGATATTTGAAGGAGTATTGGTGATTCGTGATGCCGAGATCTCACGGCTTCAGGGTTAAATCTAGGAAATTGATGAGGAAGAGGGAGGGGAAGAGGGGTTTCACCAGCAGATTATTGTTGCTACAGGGGCTCCAGGAGGGAGACAAAGTCGCGATACACATAGACCCATCTTT
The DNA here is from genome assembly GCA_046757245.1 of Candidatus Geothermarchaeales archaeon. Taxonomy (GTDB): domain Archaea; phylum Thermoproteota; class Nitrososphaeria; order Geothermarchaeales; family JAUWBL01; genus JBHHXX01. Next base: position 8,232 of record JBHHXX010000020.1, on the reverse strand, counting down.
CCACAAGGGCATGCCCCATAGGAGATATCATGGAAAGATCGCCACCGTTTTGGATAGGAGGGGGAGAGCCTTCGAAGTGGAAACAACCAAGGGGAAAAAGAGGGTGACCCTTACGATAAGGGCCGAACATCTGAGAAGGCTCTAGGTTTCGAGGTTTGTAGGGATGCCCAAAAAGACTTTAAGTGAGAGAAGTATTACGCTGAGCGAGGTCCTAGAGAGCCTAGAGGAGGAGGAAAAGAAGAGAGAGTTGAGCCTCTTCCAAAAGAGGACGCTTGAGTACATCAGAAAGTTTTCCAAGATCAAGGGCGAGGAGAGTAGGAAGATCATGAGGAAACTCCTCGATTTGGGGGATATCACCGAGGAAGAGGCCGTTCAGATAGTGAACTTGATGCCGAAGTCTAGGGAGGAGTTGAAAACCATCTTCTATCATAGAAAAACGATCATAATGACCGACTTCCTCGACAGAGTTCTTCAGGTTCTCCGCGAGGTTAGACCACAAAAAACAGAGTAATCCATGAACCCATGTAAGAATTTGGGTGAGGAAAAGGCTTCTTGAGTCGTAACAAACCCTTTAGAGAGCCCACTCCGAGGAGGAGGGAGGAATTCGCCTATGTCCTCGACGCCTACGACGCCGAGAAGAGCTTTATCCACAGAAAGCTAAAGGGGAAGATAACCCAGCTCCTCGGGGAGAGATACTTCATCTTACTCGAGGGATTGATGAAGGAGGAGGCTGAGGTTGGAAGCCTGGAGAGGGTTTACGTGGGCACCGGGCCGAGGGATAAGATATCCACCATACTGAGGAGGATCGGCTTGAGAGACCTAACCCCCATCGCCAAGGCAGAGATAGAGAACGCCATCAAGAAGTCCGTGGAGCTGAACCAGGAGAGGTGGGTCGAATTCTTCAACAGGGCGGGTCCCATAACGAAGAGGCTCCACTCGCTGGAGCTACTCCCCGGCGTCGGGAAGAAGACGATGTGGGAAGTCATTCAGAAGAGGGAGAGGGCTCTCTTTACGAGTTTTAGAGACATCCAGGAGAGAGTCGGCATGGACCCCGTGAAAGCGATCGTAAAGAGGGTCCTCGAGGAGCTAGAGGGAGGGGAGAAGTACCCCCTCTTCGCCGACGTCATGCGCAAAGAAATGGTAGAATGACTCATCGCCTCCATCGATGAGGTAAGGCTTGACCGCGTCAAACTCGGATGCCGATCTGATACGCACACAGGCTTTTTCGCACTCAAATTCGAACACGCTTTTAAGCGGACCACATCTCCTCTATATTTATCATAGCTTGAGGAGATGCTGAAATGCGCCTAGATATAGAGCTCCTGCAGGGTGCCTGCGACACGCACGCCCACTCCCTCCCAGCCCTGTTCCCGAGGCCCTTCGACCACATCGAGGTGGCGAAAAATGCCCGAGACGCCGGGTTGAAGGCGGTGGTTCTCAAGTGTCACCACGAGGGCACGGCGGGTAGGGCCTATCTGGTGAGGAGGATGGTGAGCGGCGTTGAAGTGTTTGGCGGCATCGTTCTCAACCGATCGGTGGGTGGGTTAAACCCCTTCGCCGTCAGCGCCGCCATCGGTTGGGGCGCTAAGATCGTCTGGATGCCCACGGTCGACGCCCTCAACCACCTCCGATATTACGATGAGCTGGGGCAATACGGGGACAAATTTAAGTTAGTGGCTGGGAAACCAGGGGGCTATGAGGCCGCGGCGGGAATCTCTTTGCCCACGGAAGGGGATCTCCCCACCGACCTAGAAAACATATTGCATCAGATCGCCGACGCCGACATCGCTCTTGGAACGGGTCACCTATCGCCCCCAGAGATCAAAAACCTCGTGGGCAGAGCGAGGAAGATGGGCGTGAAGAAGATCATCGTCACTCACCCAGCCTTTTCCATACCGAACCTCTCCGTAGAGGAGATGGAGGAGTTGGCGGGGATGGGCGCCTACATGGAGTTTGTCTACGCGACACTCTCACCCGCGTGGCACGCCAACACCATCGAGAACGTCGCGGATTATATAAAGAGGGTGGGGTCAGAACACTGCATCATCGCGAGCGACTGTGGGCAAATCCACAACCCATCGCACCCAGAGGGGATTAGGATCTACATCAGGATGCTGCTGGAGAAGGGGTTCAGCGAGAGGGAAATAGAGACGATGGTCAGCAGAAACCCCTCAAAAATCTTGGGTCTTTAAAAGCGCTAAAGAAGTAGCGATCAGAGTTTTTAGCGCCCGAATTAGCAAAAGGCTCAATCATTAACCTTAGGACAATGGGGAGACAAATGTTATTATGGGTAAAAATATATATTTACCCATATTTTTTAATAAAATGGGATATGAAATGAGCATAGCCGTGGTCGATGAGAGGGGGAGAGTCGCGATACCTAAAATGATCCGGGAAAAATATAGACCAAATAGGGTTCTATTTGTGGATGTTGGTAGCCACATAGTTCTGATTGTCCTACCTGAGGACCCGGTGGCGAGCCTAAATGGGATATCAGGGGACATAAGCCAATCGGTTAGGGAGATGAAGGAAGAGGCAGGACGACTCGCGCTGGGGAGGTGATAAAGAGTTGTTAATCGAGGCGGACATCCTCTTCGCCCACATAAAAAAGAGCGACCCCCTTAAGGAGGCCGCCGAAAAAGTGTTAAGGAGAATATTAGATCGGGATTTGAGGGTGGAAGCTTCATCCGAGGTTGTCGACGAGGTGGTCATCTGGCATAAGAGTCGTGGATACGTTGCTGATCACATAAAGACCGTTTTGAGCCTGATAAGTGCCATTCCGATAGATTATGTTCCCTTAACCCCCGAGATCGCTATCACAGCCTTAATTCTAACTGAGGAACACGGGTTGAGTTACTTCGACTCGTTCCACGCGGCCACAGCGATATCACGCCCGGACAAAACCATCATCAGCAGCGATGAGGTCTTCGATGGGGTTCCCGGGTTGAGAAGGATACATCCAAGGGACCTTTAATAGGACCGTTAATTCCATGATGAGTCTAAAGGCTAACGATTCAACACACCTAAAAATGTTTTTGAGGAGGGTTCTGTTTAGATAAAAGTTGTTGAAAAGAGATTAGAGAAGAGATCCTATACACGTTCTCATTCAGGTTGAGTATAAAGGTCAAAGAGAGGCTATAAGAGAAAAAATCGCTCAAATAAGTCTCAAATAGCCAAAATCTTATGTCCCAAACCGAGATTATCTAGAATTCAAATATTTCTTTTTTTGATTTCTTCAACAATGTTTTGGAAGATTTTACTGTCACTTCTTAACGTTCTAGATTTGACGATACTATCATCATAATATGATCTTCTCGATAAATTTTTCAAAAATCTGTTTTCAACGTCTTCTCGGTCACGACCATAGATGTGATAAGAATCTGAAATATCGGTATATTGACCGACAAGCACTTCCTCACCCCTCGTCTCGGCGATTCCATCAGCGATCATTTTTTGCAGTTCGGTAATCCCAAACATATTCGCGAAGGCAGCTTTATACGCGTCTCTAGAGCGCCAATGCGTGTTCATGTTGAAGTATAGCCTACCATCCTCAGCTCTGAAGCATCTTCCCCACAGTCTCTGAAGGCACGGAGGCGAATCTGTCTCAGTATCTAGGCTCGGATTCCAGGTGATTGCCTGCGCTCGTCGAGAGTATGGCACTTCTGACAGTTTTTTTATCATCCGATTTATTTGATCGATTCCTCTACTCCTTTTTGAAGTCTTGGGCTCGAATGTGTAATCAAAAAGTCTTTCGTGATAGGTATAAGATAACTTCCCCTCTTCAACCCAGTGATCCAAAGATCCTGATAGAATTTCTTCTCTGTATTCAGCCAAGCCCTTTAAGTCGATGCCCATCGAAAAGAGGTGGATCCTTGGTTCTGCCATGGGCTCTCTAACAGCCATAACCATCGTGCAATCTTTACTCGGTGGGTCTTCCGCTTTGTCATACTCTGTTTTTATTTCTATGCCGTTCTCCCAGAGCTTTTTAATAGATTTTTCCCAAGCTTCGGGTACGGTCCTTTCATTTACCACTAAAACAGGAAGTGCATAATTCATACTAATGGAATATAACTAGAAATATAAATAGAATTTCACCTAACAATCATCAGTGTACAAAACCTAACAGATGTTTTGAGGAACATCTTCATAGCTCTTAATGTTCTTGGAGGGTCTATTTAGTAGCCTCTTTGCGTTTTCTCCTTCTAAATCCTTGATAAGGTTTAGAACTGTTTTCTCGGTTGTTTCATCGATGGACGATTGACAAATTGAGCGATGCTCAACTCGATTTGGCCAAACCCTCGTAAAATTGTAAAAGCTCCGAAGGCTTGAGCTCAAAAACCCTCTTCTCCAGAACCCCTCTTACCCACGCCTGAGCCTCACCCCTCCCCAACGCCGCAAGAGCGTTCTTAACCTTCCTCCTCCTATGTCTCTTAAAGAGCTCGGCGATGAAGCGAGTCAACCCCTCGATCTCCTCGGACGGCACATCTAAGTTTCTGTATAAGCGTATCCCAACGATCCTGGAGTCAACCATCGGCGGTGGATAGAAGCTTTCTCTCCCGATCGCCTCTAGGAGCTCCACGGAGCCAAAGACGCCGATGAGGGCCGAGAGATAGGAGTATTCGGACTCTCCCTCCCGGGCGGCTATCCTTTGGGCGAACTCCCTCTGGAGTATCAGAACGCTATCTCCCACCTTTGAATCCAGGATCTTCTTGATCAGGGATGTTGAGATGGAGTAGGGCGGGGCTCCCGTCACGACCGATTCAACTGGAATCGTCACGTGCAGGACGTCCTCGCATATGATGTCGACGTTTGAAAGGTGATCTAGCCTCTTAGAGGCCATCTCAAAGATCTCCCGGTCCTTCTCCACCGCTAAGACCCTTCCAGCCACCTTCGAGAGCCTCTCGGTTATGAAGCCGAAGCCCGCACCCACCTCGACGACTAACTCGGGTTTAAGCCTTGCCACATGGTTGACGAGCTTACCAACAACTTCCTCGTCGATCAGGAAGTGTTGACCCAGCCTCCTCCCACCCTTCCTCTTCTCGAGATAGCTCACGACCAACCCTCGGTTCATCGACGCCTACTCCCTCGGCCTCTGACACATTCTTAAGTGCGCCCCCAAGATTAAGTCTTCATGAGATGGGGCTAAGGGTGATGGAGGCGAAGAAAGGGGGGATAAGAGTTAGAGACGGCGTTTATCCACCCTCGGAAGACACCCACCTATTGCTGAGAAACCTCAGAGAGGGGGCTGGCATAGCCCTAGAGATCGGGACAGGAAGCGGAATCATAGCCATAGAGCTGGCGGGGAAGGGTTGGTGGGTCATAGCCACGGACATAAACATGAAGGCCTTGAGGAACGCATTGGACAACGCGAGGCACCTCGACCTCAAGGAGAGGATACAACTCATAGCCGCCGACCTCTTTGGATTCCTGAGGAGGGGCGTGGAGTTCGACCTCTTGGTTTTCAACCCACCCTATGTGCCAGAGTCCAACCAGATGGGGGGCGTTGAGGATCTCTCTTGGTATGGGGGACCAACGGGGAGGTCCACCATCGACAGATTCCTCGAAGAGCTTAAAGACCTTGACGTAAATGCCCACGAACTCCTTCTGGTCCAATCAACGCTCTCTGAGGCCGAGAGGACCTCGAGGGAGCTGGAGGAGAGAGGGTTCAAGGTGGAGTTTATCGACTCCACTAGGAGCTTCTTCGAGGAGATTATCTTGATAAGGGCTGAGAAGTCTAGAGGGCCCTGATCTCCACCACATCCATGTCCTCAAGACCATAGTTCTGGGATACACGGAGCGGAGCCTCAACGTTCCCCCGCCAGAGGAGGGCGTACTTGAAGCGCCTCGCTAGGTCTGAGTGAACGTCCCGGGCGAGATCTCCAGCTGTGGAGCCCTCCCTTAAGACGATGGGTTTCTCGGCGATGGGGCCTCCAGGAGGCTTCGTGAAGACCCTGATCAGGGAGAGCCTCCTCAGAAAGAAGGCCGCGATGTCGTCCCTCGAGGAGAGGGAGCACCTCTCAGAGGTTTCCCTAAAGTGTTCCTCGACCATCACGTTTCTCCCCCTCAGCTTTACCTCCAGGGTTGGAACATGCTTCCAAACACCTAAAATCTCGTTCTCCACGTCCTCGAGGGACACCCTACCGTCGAGCCTCACAACCGCGTCTCGAATCTTATACTCCCTGAGGAGGTTGATGATTTCTCGAGGCGTGGCATCCTCAGCCCCACCCACCACCCTTATCCCCCCAGCGTGGGATCTCCTAACTTCTACGCGGCCCTCGGGTTGAAGGGGGAGGAAGCCGTGGGACCTCGAGGCCTCGACGAAGGTCTCAAAGTCCACTCCGCTCGAGACGAAGAGTACTAGGTGACTGCTCTTACAAAATGTGAAGACCCTCTCGTTGAGGTTGGGGTTATCGCCTATGGGAGGCAGTAGAACCACCTGAAACTGCACATACCCCCCGTCTAGGACACCGAAGACGGGCTCATAAATTGTAGTGGACCTAGCCTCCCTCCCCGTGAGGAGGTGAAACGTCTCGAAGAGGGATTCGCGATTAAAGCCGACGAGGGAGACTCGACCGACGCCGTGGCTGGGGAGGTCCCAACGGGAGACGTAGCGTGCGACTCTTGGCCTGGTCTTCCGCTCCCTTATCTCCTCCCTGATGGTGGCCATCTTCCTCTTCACCTGTTTCAAGAGCTTCTCCGTCCCCTTGTGCTTGGGTACCAAGGAGTAGAATGTCTGGAGCTCTCGGAGCTTATCCTTGGGTTCTTTAGCCATGACCACCCGGGTCCACTGGGCCTTCGCCTTCTCCGGCAGATTGGTTACCATCACCCTCTCTACAAAACTTTGGTGGCTGAGGCAAAATAAATCAATTGGGTGGCTATGTTTTGGCCGCGTAATCTATTGGTTTATGATTATTAAAATTTAGAGTCTATTGCACATCCACCGCGGGGTTATTCAAGAGATCATCCGATGAATTTACCCCATGATTTCAATCCAGAGCCGATGGCCACCGATGATATCGCGGCTAACCCAGAGACGACGAAGATCATGTTTAAATCCGAATATAAGAGAATGGTCGCTAGGAGGGGGGGACCCAGGGTTTGACCCACCCTAATCATGGTGATGAAAAGGGAGACCACCACCGCACGGTGTTCGATAGGGGCAAGTTCCGTGGCCAGCGTGTGTAGAGCCGGGATGTTTAAACCATGCCCAACTCCTAAGGCGGCCACGGGCAATAAAAATAACTGGGGCTGTGAGATGAAGGGGATGATTAGGAGGCTTAGACCGTAGACGAAAAATCCCACGATAACGGCGTTGGACTTAGCGAGTCTCTTGACGACTCTTCCAGCCTGGGTGGAAACGCCAGACGAAACCAAGAACATCACGGCTATAAGGACTCCCGTAGTTAATGGGGATGCCTGGAATTTCTCCTCCAGTAGGAGAGTGAAGTAGGTAACGAATGTCCCAAAGAGGAGAATGTAGGCGAGTATCGCAGCCGCTAACACCGCGGTAGCCCTCAGGGATTTCACGTATTTGAAGGCTGAGCGGAAGTCTCCCCCGGTTTCAGACCTCTTCTCTACCGTGGGTTCATCTAGGAAGAGGTGGGCTAGTGCCGCCATGGGGAAGGCCACGCTGAAGAGGAGGAAGGGGTTGCTCCAAGATGAAATCGCTATGGCACCTCCTATGAGGGGGAAGGAGGCGAGGCCTATACCCAGGATGCTCGCGTTGGCTCCTATGGCCTCCGATCGCTGCAAATCTTCGAAGAGGTCTCCGATGAGGGTCGTTATGAGGGAGAACAGCCCAGCCCACCCGATTCCCTGCAGGACCCTTAGGACCAATGCGTGTTGGAAGTTGTTTGTGAAGGCGACGGCGCTCCCAAAGACGCCGTGTGCGATCAGGCAGGGCATCAAAACCTTCTTCCTCCCGTACCTGTCCGCGAGTATGCCGATGAGGGGGACGAGGAAAACGCCTGGCAACGTGAAGAACGATATCATGAGCCCTACGTGCACCTCAGGTATATCTAGAGCCGTGGCCATTTTCGGTAGGGCTGGGGCGATGAGGTTTATGCTCATGGCGCTGGTCAGTGTCAACCCGAAGATCACCCGTAGGTTGGTGTTTTTGTAGACGCTCATGACAACTACCTAGGGTGCGCCGATGTACTTCAGCGTTTCGCTGGCTCCATCGACTTAAAGTTGAGTTTGTCCACCATCATTTTATGCGAGGCTATGGAAATG
>JBHHXX010000019.1:0-30686 GCA_046757245.1 Candidatus Geothermarchaeales archaeon | reverse complement strand
CTATTCGCTGTTTCGAGGGGGTATCCAACGATAAATTCCGGTAGGTTTAGAGGCGATGATGTTGAGGGGTTTGAAACCGTTATGCTTGAGTTTAGGAGGATGGATCCGCTTCCCTCTTTCTCCAGCGTTGTTCTATGCTCCACCGTCACCTGAGGCAACGGTTGGGCTGTCACCACCTCCGAAAGCGCCGTTAGAGATATTAGAGTCAACGTGATGAGGAGTATAGCGCTCGCTGTTTTTAGTCTACCCCGCATTTGGAACCATCCATCCATTAGCGGATTTACCTAGTTATTAATTTATTTTTGCAGTGCTTGCCTTATATGGGTTATTGAGGGATACCATTAATCTTCCAACTGATAATCGGTTTAACAAAATGAAAATAAGAAAAATAGCTGCGGTTTATGGCATTATTGTTGGGTTAATGATGATGGGTTTTTGGATCATGTATGTGTACACAGGTCAGGTACCTGAATTTGAAACCGAGCCTTGGTATATTACAACTCACCTAGTAGCAGAGTTTCTTACAGCGTTCGCACTTCTGATCGGGGGAATAGGCCTTTATACCGAGAGAAACTGGGGTTTTCATGTTTATCTCGTATCCATGGGGATGCTTCTCTACACCGTGATCGTCAGCCCAGGTCATTATGCAGATTTAGGTGATACATCTATGATCATAATGTTCGCAATTCTTACGATCCTGACGTTGATTTTGATATCATTGAGCATTTTAAGACGAGAAGAATTCGAATTAATTCAATGAACAGTTCATTAGATTAATTATCGCATAGTTATAAAGCCATCACCCGCAGGTTAACAACCTTCTTATGATCCTTCACCCGATTATTTAACAGAACCGGAAATTACAACATTAAAAGAATAGTTCTTCACGCCGTCTCTCCCAGTGTTCTTGTTGCACCAAGATTGCTCTCTGAGATAGCCGATCTGCCCGCGCTTAGGGCAATCGTAAGGGGAGGCTGCGGTGTAACGAAGCCACAACGCTTATCTAAACGCGGATGCAAAGACTTCTCATGTCATCGCCATACATACCCAACGACAACCCCGAGATCATCTCGGACATGCTCAAGGAGATAGGGGTTGAGGGGATAGAGGACCTCTACACCGACATACCGAGAGAGATAATCCTCAGAGAAGACCTAAAACTGCCACCCGGAGAAACCGAGGACGCTGTCAAGAGATTGATCGAGGAGAAGCTCGAGAAAAACCTAACCCATAGGGATATAAAGGTCTTCCTCGGCGGCGGCGTCTGGATACACCACGTTCCCTCCGTGGTGCACCATCTCATCAGTCGCGGAGAGTTCCTCACCAGCTACACACCCTATCAGCCGGAGATGAGTCAAGGCCTCCTACAGGTCCTCTTCGAGTATCAGAGCATGATCTGCGAGTTGACGGGCATGGAGGTGGCGAACTGCTCCATGTACGACTGGGGTAGCGGCGCGGCCGAGGCCATATTGATGAGCTCTCGGGTCAAGAGGCGGTTTAAGGCGCTGGTGGCTGGAAACATCTCACCCCAAAGAATGGAGGTGATGAAGACCTACATCGAACCAGCGGAAATAAAGATCGAAAGGGTGCCCATAGAGGCGGAGACGGGTGGAATAAACATCGAAAAACTCCAAGAGGCTTTGGACGAAGAGGTTTGCTCCGTTTACATCGAAAACCCCTCCTACATCGGGAGCATAGAAGAGAAAGTAGAGGAAATCAGCGATGTGGTACATGAGGTCGACGCCCTCTTCATCGTGGGTGTGGACCCCCTATCCCTCGGCATCCTCAAGCCACCGGGCGAGTATGGAGCCGACGTCGTTGTGGGGGAGGGACAGCCCTTGGGAAGCGGAGTATACTTCGGGGGGCCCCTCTTGGGCATCTTTGCCGCGATGGGGGACATGGGGATCGTGAGGCAGATGCCCGGGAGAATTATAGGTATGACTCAGACTCAAGACGGTAGTAGGAGGGCCTTCTCAATGATCCTACAGACGAGGGAGCAACACATCCGAAGGGAGAGAGCCACCTCCAACATCTGCACAAACGAGGCCCTGACAGCGGTGGCGGCCGCCCTATACCTCTCGCTTATGGGTAAGCGGGGGTTCAGGAGGTTGGCTGAGGCTCTCGCCTACAGGTCCGTTTATGCGGCCCACAGGCTTAGCTCCGAAGCCGGTGTAATGGCTCCACCCTACGAATATTCTCACTTCAGAGACTTCATAGTGAGGGTTCCAAGAAAGCTACCCGTGGGGGACCTGCTGAGGAAGGGTTTGGAGAGGGGCTTCATACTGGGTTATCCCGTAGACCCATATTTCCCACAATATGAAAACTCCTTCCTGACGTCCTTCTCCGAAATCCACTCAAGAGATGACATCGAGGAGTTTGTTGGCCTCGTGAGGGAAATCGTTGAGGAGGCTTAGCCATGAGGGGATTCAGCCAAGCGAGATGGGAGGAAAAATTAATCTTTGAGCTATCGAGGGAAGGAAGGATCGGTTATACACCCGTCGACCCCGAACCAGAATTGGCTGAAGCCGTGGGGGAGATCACCCGGTATTTTCCGAGGCACCTCCTCAGGGGGGAGATCAACCTCCCCGAGGTGTCGCAGCCCCAAGTCGTTAGGCACTTCACTAGGCTCTCCCAGATGAACTTCGGGGTGGACGAGGGAACCTACCCCTTGGGAAGCTGCACGATGAAGTACACACCAAAAATCCTTGAGGATGTTGCCTCGAACCCCAAGGTCGCGGATCTCCACCCACTCCAGCCTCTCGAAACCGTTCAGGGGATCTTGGAGATACTCTACGAGCTGGCCAACCATATGGCGGAGATAACGGGGATGGATAAGGTCTCGCTTCAGCCAGCGGCCGGGGCCCAGGGGGAGCTCACGGGGGTTTTGATCATAAGAAAATATCACGAGGTGGGTGGTGAATTGGACCGACGAAGGGAGATCATCGTGCCAGATTCAGCCCATGGTACCAACCCGGCCAGCGCCAAGATGGCGGGCTTCAACGTGGTTGTTGTGCCCAGCGACCGAGAGGGCTGCATAGACGTGGAGGCCCTCAAGTCGACGATCTCGGAGAGGACCGCTGGTCTGATGCTCACGAATCCGAACACCCTGGGTCTCTTTGAGAAGAGGATATTGGAGGTCGCCGAGATGGTGCACGAGGCGGGGGCCTTGCTCTACTACGACGGGGCGAACCTCAACGCTATAGTTGGCATAGCGAGACCGGGGGACATGGGCTTTGACATAGCGCATCTAAACCTCCACAAGACCTTTTCCACGCCCCACGGCGGTGGCGGACCAGGCTCTGGTCCAGTGGGCGTTAAGGCGTTTTTAAAGGAATTTTTGCCCGTGCCCACCATCGATTTCGATGGAGAGAAGTATCTCCTCAACTATGATTTGAAGCACAGCGTCGGGAGGGTGCACCCCTTCTTCGGCAACGTGTCCGTTTTGCTCAAGGCCTATGCCTATGTGAGGCTGACGGGCTCCAAAGGCCTAAAAAAAGCCTCTCAGATTTCGGTTTTGAACTCAAACTATCTCCTAAGTAAGCTCAGAGGGCTACCCGAGGTGAAACTGCCCTATTCCCCCGACACGCCGAGGAAGCATGAGTTCGTGGTCAACTTCACGGGTTTGAAGGCGCAGAGCGAGGTGAAAACACTGAACATCGCCAAGCGCTTAATGGATTACGGGGTTCACGCGCCGACGGTCTACTTCCCCCTCATAGTGAGGGAGGCCTTCATGGTGGAGCCCACGGAGACGGAGAGCAGAGAGGAACTCGACTACTACTATGAAACCATAAAAAAAATCATCCAAGAGGCCTACGAGGAGCCCGACAGGGTCCTCAACGCACCCCACGGGACTGCTGTGGGCAGGATAGATGAGGCGAGAGCCTCGAGACCCACAACGATGATACCCTCCTACAGATGGATGAAAAAAGGGGACCGGGCATTAGTTTGATGATGGCTATCAACCCTTTCTTAAAGGCCTCAAGACAGATTCCGTCCCCTTCTTTTACGGTCAGCCTCTTCGTGTTAAGATCCTTCGCGAACTTGACCCTCAGTATAACCCCCTTCCCGCGCATATCCATAACGAAGTTGCTTCTCCACCGAAGTTCCAAGAGTCTTAGTCTGGGATATGAGCCATCTCTCTTTTTTCATCTATTGGCAGACAAGAAATGTGGGATTATTTAATTGGTAGGTGAATCTTGTGGATATAACAAAGACTCTCTTCTATGGTTGGATCATCGTCATAGCGGGTTTCTTAATCAACATGGCTTGGGGTATTGAGTATACTTATGGGGTTTTTTTCAAACCGATGGCATATGAGTTCGGCTGGTCGCGTACAGCCACGTCATTTGCATATTCGATTTTCACGGTCGTTAGCTCTGTATCAACTGTTTTCATGGGTGGGATGACCGATAAGTATGGTCCGAGGTTAACGATTGTGTCTGGATCCTTACTGTGTGGACTTGGGATGGTGCTGTCTTATTGGGTCAACTCTCTTTGGCATTTGTACCTCGTCTTCGGCTTTGTTGTGGGGTTTGGCATTAGTTCATTTTACATTGCATCGGTCTCCACGACTACAAGGTGGTTTGAGGGAAAAAGGGGACTAGCGCTTGGAATCGTCGCATCGGGGGTCGGGGTCGGGGGATCGATGTTTCCCCCTCTTATCGGGTATATTATATCCATTTATGGATGGCGAATGGCATTCGCCGTTTTTGGATTGATAATTTTGGTTTTAACGGTTCCCACCGGGTTTATGATGAAGCACAATCCTAAGGAGATGGGGTTAAGAGCGTATGGCGAGCGAAGCGCAACGATGTCAAAACCCAGTCAAAATGGGTGGACCGTGGCTGGGGCGCTTAAAACAAGCCAATTTTGGATACTATACTTAATACATATTTGCGCATGTGTTGTTCTTACGTTGATCTTTGTGCATTTTGTTCCCCTCTTGACGGATATAGGGTTTTCTATGACGATAGCGGCAAGTGCTTTTGGACTCGTGGGTGGCTGTAGCATCATCGGTAGAGTGGGGATGGGAAGCGTTTCAGATAGGATTGGGAGAAAATATACATTGATCATCTGCTTTGTTATTCAAGCAGTCGTTATCCTCTGCCTCATGGGGGTAAGAAACACTTGGATGGTTTACGCCTTCGCAGTTCTCTTTGGGATTTCATATGGGGGCTGGGTGCCCCAGTTTCCCGCCATCATCGAAGAGTTCTTCGGAGCAAGGTCTTTAAGCACGATTCTGGCGTTAATTTTGACTGGGTATGGAGTGGGCGGAATAATCGGACCGACTATAGGTGGATATAGCTTTGATGTGTCGGGTAGCTATTTTTTAGCCTTCTCAATTGGTGTGGTCTCATGCATCTTAGCCGTCGTACTCGGCTTCCTTACCCGGCCCCCACAACTCAAAACGCCATAGGCATACGCATCGAGTGAACCCTAATGACGTCTCATCTGAAGCCGCCTTACGAGAACTTTTTCACATATAGCGGATTTAATCGGACGGCTTATTAGGGGGATCACAAATATATTTCCACGGCTGATCGGTTAGAAGTTTAAATTGATCGGTGGACTATTCTCTAGGGACGGGAAAGAATCGGGCAAATGAAGAAAAGACACGCTTTAGTGACGAGAGGAAACCACCATCCAACGATCTATGTTCAATCTTTTGGCTGTCCCCAAAGCAGGGCTGACGGACAGGTGGTGGGGGGATGCCTCTCCCAAGCGGGATATGGGATAGTGGACAGCCCAAGGGAAGCCGACATACTGATATACATGACCTGCGCCGTGAAGGAGCCCACGGAAAATAGGGTCATCAACCTCCTTCGTCATGCCTCAAAGGAAAAGAAACTTGTCGTGGCCGGCTGTCTCCCCCTGATAAACGAGGGGAGGGTGAGAAGAGAAATAGCCTATGACGCCCTAATCGGGCCTGCGCCTGGAAAAGGCATTGTTGAAGTCGTGGCGAGGGTGTCGAGGGGAGAGAGGGTTGAGATGCTTCAAATGGGGAACTTACCCCCTTGTGATCTTCCGAAGTTGAAGAGAAACAGGGTTGTGGAGATTCTACCCATAAGCTATGGATGCCTAGACAAGTGTAGCTACTGCTCTGTGAAGTTGGCCAGGGGAAACCTGAGGAGCTACTCCATTAAAGACGTGGTAAACGCGGTGAGAAAAGCGGTTTTGGAGGGCGCTAAGGAGGTTTGGTTGACGGCTCAAGATACAGGGGCCTACGGGATGGACTTGGGATGTAATCTTGCCCAACTACTCAACCGGGTTTCGATGGTGCCCGGGAGATTTAGGGTTAGGGTGGGCATGATGAACCCCACTTGGAGCCTACGAACCCTAGATAAATTGATAGAGGCCTACCGTTCGAGGAAAATTTATAAATTCCTCCATCTGCCCGTGCAGTCGGGCTCAGACCCTATTCTGAAAGCCATGAGGCGTAGATATCGCGTCGAGGACTTCCTCCGCATTGTGGGGGAATTCAGGGCTGCACACCCCCGCCTGACCCTCGCCACAGACGTCATCGTTGGTTTTCCGGGGGAGACGGAGGAAGACTTCGAGAGGACCCTCAACCTCATGAGCGAGGTGAGGCCGGACATAATAAACATCTCAAAGTATGCCCCTAGACCAGGGACCGAGGCAGCCGGGATGAAGCGCATAGACACGAAGAGGGTTAAGCAGCGGAGCAGAAGGTTAACGGAGGTCGCGGGGGAGGTCGGGGGGGAAAGGAACGTGAGCTGGTTGGGGTGGGAAGGTGTGGTCTTAATCGATGAGCGGGGCGCTAGAGGCGGATACATCGGGAGAAACTTCGCCTATAAGCCCATTGTAGTCAAATCAGATCGCAACATCTTGGGAAAATTTGTTCGCGTGAGGGTCACAGATGCGGAGACAACCTATCTGAGGGGGGAACTACATGCGTAAACTCCTTGAATCCCTTGATCTTGGGTTAAATATGACAGCCAGCCCAAAATCATTTGTCGGTACTGGTGTAGGCTGGATAGCCAGGTCCCAAGAGATCAAAAAAGGCATCCTTAGGGGATGAAGCCGTCGCTTAGGGGAATAACACATTGTGTGAAAAAAGGGTTGAGCAGAAGAGGTTCAAGATCGGAGACACCTATTTTGGGGGGGAGGTGGGTAAGAGGGCAACCGTGTTGATAGGAAGCCTGTTTTACAAAGGAGACAAATCCGTCGAAAGCCACGGGGATGGTGTCTTTGACAAAGGCGAGGTCACCCAGATTCTCGAGGAAGTTGAGGAGCTTTCAGAAAAGACCGGGGTTCCCTATGGCCTCGACGTCATCGCCCAAAGCGCGAAGGCCATGAGAAGTTATCTGTCATTCCTCTGCGAGAAGACAGATGCCCCTTTATTCATCGATGGGCTGAGCGAAGACGCGAGGGTTGAGGGATATAGGTACTCATCGCAGACCGGCATCGCCTCCAAATGCGCCGTGAATACGTTGACGCTCCACACAAGCGAAGGGGAGCTCGAAGAGATCAAGAACGCTGGGATAGAGGCCGCTCTCCTCCAAGCCATGGGCTCCGATTGCGTCACTCCCGACGCAAAAATCAAGGTTTTGAGGTCAAGCCTCATACCCATGGCTGAGAGGGCGATGATCTCCAAGATCCTCGTCGACGTGGGCGTTCTGGACGCCTCAAGCATCGTCATCGCGGCCGAGTCCATAAGGCAGATCAAGGATTCCTTTGGCTTACCCGCGGGCTGTGCTCCCTCCAATGCTGCTTATGCTGAGCGAGCTAGGGGCGGGCTTAAACTCGAGGGTGTGAGGTCTTTAAACGTGGCTTTTACAACCTTTCTCCAGGTCTTCGGGGCTGACTTTATAATTTTCGGTCCTTTGAAGGCCGCTCGATACATCTTTGCAACCTCAGCGGTTATCGATGCCCTGTTTCTATATAGGGCTAGGCTCGGTGGAGAGAAGATCGACGCCTCCCTATCTGCTCTGATTCGATTCTTAGCTTCTCTTTAGCAAACCTCCTCGTTCGACCCAAAACTTAATTGAATCTGTTAGAATGATTTTCCCCGGAAAGTGCGGATGTTTAGATTCTTCGTGGCCTTTGATTTAAAATATATGTCGGTCTATCATATTTCCTCTTATTAGACGTGATATCCATGAAGTATCGTTTGATGGACATTCTGGCGTGTCCGATATGTAAGCGATTCCCCCTTGAACTACACGTATTCAAAGAAAACATCGTGGGGGGAAAGGGTAAAACTCGTCTCTCAACCTGTGAGGAGTTCTGCGGCCTATCCTACGAGAAAGTCTCAGAGATGAAGGATAAACCCGATTGCGACGCCTGTATGACGAGGGAAATCGAAAGCGGAATCCTGATATGCGGTGAGTGCGGTAGGTGGTATCCAATTATCGAAGAGATCCCTCACATGCTACCCGATGAACTTAGGGATCAGAAAGAAGACAAAGCCTTCCTCGAGAGGAACCGTGAAAAAGTACCGACATCCGTTTTGGAATCGGGTAAACCCTTCAACTTAGCCAAATAACAAAATATCGATTTTACGTCCCCACACCCCTAATTCGATGGAGGCGGTTCAACCACAAGATGAGTGGAGAACACTTTCTCACGTTCGCCGGCAGCTTCCCCCTAGAGAACACGCGGGAAAACATGTTGAGGTGCCTAGAGGACATCTTCTCCATCCCTATCAACTACCCAAACTACGTTCAGCTTGAAGACATGAACAGACAGTTCCTTGACCCCCTCTCGAATCTCGACATCGGACTGGCGAGGGATGGCGATCGATACATCCACATCGACGATCTTAGGGAGCCCGAGTCACCGATCGCGGTTGAGCCCCTAAGCCAGCTTATCGA
Organism: Candidatus Geothermarchaeales archaeon; assembly: GCA_046757245.1. GTDB lineage: Archaea > Thermoproteota > Nitrososphaeria > Geothermarchaeales > JAUWBL01 > JBHHXX01. The sequence continues at coordinate 21,852 of JBHHXX010000019.1, read as the reverse complement.
GTTCATCGAGGAGAGAAATTTAGGGGACAAGGTTGGGGGCGTCAGAGCCTGTGTCACCGGGCCCTTCACCCTCTCCTCTCGGATCGAAAAGGAGGGTCTGGGCGGGAAGATTTTCGGGAGGGCCATCCTATCAGACATCGAGTTGGTGAGTCAAACAGCTAGACTCGTGGCGAAAATAGCCTATTTTTATCAGGAGAGAGGAGCCACCCTCATAAACATCGATGAACCCATCCTTTCGGTGATCATTGGGAAGCACTTCTTCTTCAAGGGGTACACCGAGAGCAATGTGATCGAGATACTCAACGAGACGATCGGGAGGGTTGGGACCCTGAAGGGTATCCATGTGTGCGGGAGGCTTTCGCCGAGGCTTCGAGAAATACTGCTTCAAACGGAGTTCAACGTCCTCGACCATGAATTCTATGACATCCGCGAGAACCTAGACGTGTATACAAGGCGTGAGCTGGATCGAAGCGATAAAAGGATTTCCTTCGGATCAGTTTCTTCAAAAAATACGAGGGTGGAGCCTGAGGACGAGATAAAGGCCTTCCTACAAGAGGGGATTGAAACCTTTGGGTCGGAGAACATATTGTTTTTCAAGCCAGACTGTGGCTTCAGGGGCTTATTTGACCCAGGCTTATCCCACGAAGAGGTCTACCGCATAACGATACAGAAGCTTAGGAATTTAAAGAGGGCTATAGATCGCCTTTAACGCTTTAGATTTCAGAGGTATTGGATTCACTCTTTGGAGGCATAACATGTCTACGGAGACATAACAAAGCTTCTAGCGTTCATTTGTTGGATATGGATTCTATACTTTTTATCCTCCTCTTAATAAACAGTCACGTACCGTGGGTTTCTATGGTTTAAGTGAGGCATTTCGACAATCGTTACGTCTTCTCAGCGTACCTTAGATTGTTTTTTCAATAGATCGGTGAGTTGGATGAAAATTTCATTGTTGCTAACATCAATAAGTGGAATTGTAATATTCCTATCTTTATCAACTATTTCCTGTTCAAAATTTGGTTTTAGAGCATAGGTAACAGAGGAATAATGAAGAATTCCTTTAATCTTCTCTTCTAAAGCAGCCCCCACATCAGGTAACGTCGTCCGATCAAACACAATGCCATTAGTCCATGGTACTGGAGGTGCTTTTCCCCCTGGTGGAACTTCAACCGTGTGAACCCTTAGAAAATCTTCAAGTCTATACTCTATAACTTCATGAATAATGATCTTCTTCCAGGGCTCAATAACTATCTCAACCATTATGCATCTCAACACCAGATTATAAGGAATTAGTCGTGCACCCTTATTTATCAGTTAATCGAATCCTTGGATTTTCTACGTATTTCCAAAAATCTTTATTCCCTTTATTTTTAAATCAATCACGCACTTAATCGAGTTGTTCCTTTTGAAAGTTCTCCAAGTTTAATTAAGTAAGAAGTTAAGCAAATAATCTTTTAATGCTCTTCTGTATATGTCTGTTAGGCGGGTTTCTTCGATGAAGAGGATACTCATAACCGGGAGCGGTGGGAGCGCGGGCATTGGGTTTACGCGTTGCCTTAAGTCGGCTCCAGAGGAGTTCTTCATGGTGGGCTCGGATTGCGATCCTACATACATACACTTCGCCGAGACCGACGTGAAGACCCTGATTCCGAGGTCGGATGCCCCCAACTACATAGATACCCTAAACGAGATCGCTCAAAGGTTTAACCTAGAGTTTCTACACGCACAGCCAGACCCCGAGATAAGGGTGATCTCAAAAAACAGGGGGAGGCTAAACGTCAACATACTCCTCCCCAGGGAGAGGACCATCGAAATCTGCGCTGACAAGTTCAAGACCAACGAGGTCCTCGCCAGGAAAGACGTTCCCGTGCCAAGGACGAAGCTATTGAGGAACAGAAGGGACCTAGAAGAGGCCTTCAACGAGATCCACCCAACCCTCTGGATTCGGATGAAGAGGGGGGCCGGGGGCAAGGGGAGCCTCAAGGTTTCCCAGGAGGACATTAAGCTCGCAGAGTCGTGGGTCGACTATTGGAGGGGGTGGGGAAACTTCGTGGCGAGCGAGTATCTCCCAGGCGCCAACTTCGGGTGGGACGCAATATTCAAGGATGGGGACCTAGTGAAAAGCCACGCCAAAGAGAGGCTGCGATACGCCTTGGCGGGAGCCAGCCCCAGCGGCATCACGGGCACGGCGGGCGTCGCGAAGTCCATCAAGAGGGAAGACGTAAATGAGACCGCCTTGAACGCTGTCCACGGCGTTGACGACAATCCTCACGGCGTCTTCAGCGTAGACCTGAAGGAGAGTGGTGAGGGCATACCCCATGTGACGGAGATCAACGCTGGTAGGTTCCTCACCTCTAGCCTCCACTTCTTCTACGCAATGAACCTCAACCTACCCTACGTTTACGTGAGGTTGGCCTATGGTCTGGAGGTTAAACCCCAGCTTTACGGGAGAGAGATAACGCCAAACACGATCCTCGCTAGAAGCCTCGACTCAGAGCCGATAACGCTGCCCGAGGGGGAGGTTCAACGCCTCATGGAGGAGAGGCGCGAGAGGGGATACGTGGTGATCAAATAGGAGCAACGCGTTAAACTTTATCAACGTTTGACTTTATTAAATTCTAACTGATTTTGATCAATCGGGACATAGAGAAGAATTAATTACCACAATAAAGCTCATTAAGTTGAAAAACTGGAAGCGATCAATCGAAATGACGAAGAGAGGTAGTGGACGGCTGATCGCCAGGGGCCTCAACGTCGGCAACCCCGGCCCAGCGGGGGGGAGACTTAAATGCGTGAATAGCCTCGAGGATATAGAAGAAGTTAGAGGGGGAGACATCGTTTTAATTCCAAGGGACGCCTACGAGGGCGACAATTTACTACCATTCTATAGGTGCATCAAAGGCGGAGCGGTGGGAATATTGACGGAGAGGGGAGGGAAAGCCGACCATGGAGCCGTAGCCGCCAAGGAGCTGGGAATCCCATGCATCGTGAACTTCGACGCATCCGTTGACCTAAGCTCGTTGGAAGGTGAAGATGTGGTGATACGAGGCGGGGAGATGTACCGTGGAGTCGAGGACTTAAGCCTTGAAACACCAGAGAGAAAAATGGGGAAAACCCCTGAAACTAGGGCCAAGGTCAGAATCAACCTCGGTTTTCCCGAGGTCATCGATATGCATCCAAAACTCTTGGACCTGGCCGATGGCGTGGGTTTTATGAGGCTGGAGTTCGTGATGCTGGATATATTGGACAATGAGCATCCTCTCCAATACGTAGATCGCATGGGGCAGGAAGCCTTGGCAGAGCATCTCTCACGGAGGATCAAACCCGTGGTTCGTGAGTTCGGCGAGCGCGGCAAGACGGTTTGGATTAGAACAGACGACTTCTCAACCTCGCAGTTAATGCAGATGCGCGGTGGAGAAGCGTTTGAGGTTGAGGAGCAAAACCCCATGCTGGGGTGGCGGGGGATAAGGAGGTCGATAGATGAACCGAGATTCATCCATCCCCAATTCCAAGCCCTGAGGTTCCTCGTGGATGAGGGCCATCATAACATGGGTGTTTTTCCCCCCATGACACGGGTCATCGATGAATATCTGGCTTGGAGGGGAATCGCAGAGGATTTGGGGCTCAGGGACGTGGATTATGGCTTAATGGTTGAGACTCCATCCTCGGCTCTAACCTTCGAGGACTTTGTGGGGCACGTGGACTTCATGATCTTTGGGAGCAACGACCTCATACAGTTCACCCTGGCGATAGATAGGAGCAACGTCCGCCTCCAAGACCTCTTCGATGAGAGGCGGAAGGCCGTGTTAAAACTCATGGAGATGGTTATAAATCACTGTCGAGAGAACAACATAGAGTCTTGCATAGGGGGTCAGGGGGGATCGAACCCAGACCTGATGCGCACCCTCCTGGGGTTTGGCATCTCTGGGACATCCGTGAACCCAGACATAGAAACCGTAGCCATGATGAGGGACTGCATCGCAGCCTTTGAGAGCGCATAGACTTCAAGACGACTGATTTAACACGCCTGTGCTTCAAACCTCCCAATGATCATCGTTAAGATTTCATCAACACATTCGTCGGGTTTAAGCCTATCGGTAACAACGACCAACTCGGGGTTTATGGGCTCTTCGTAGGGGACACCTATGCCGGGAACCGTTTGGCTCTCACCCCTGAAGGCCTTCTCATAGATATTCCTCGGGGCCTTCAGCGTATCTATTCTCCCGCCCTCCCTCTCCATGCAGATTTCCAAGGGGCAGCTGAGGTAGACTTCGGCATACCTCCCCAACACGGCTCTAGCGCGATCCCTATACCGCCTCCTATTCGCGGTGGCGTCTATGATCACGTTGACGCCGTTCTGGGTTAGGAGCTTGGCGACGTAGACGATGGCTCCGTAGACCACATCCCTCTCCTCCTCGGTGTATTTGGGAGCGGGTGTAATCACCTCCCTGAGGCTGTCCGTTGAAAGGATCTGAGCCCTTACGCCCTTCTCCAGCAACTTTTTGTTTAAGGCTCGCGCGATGGTCGACTTTCCGCTCCCTGGGAGCCCGGTGATCCAGATGCACCATCCGAGTCCTTCGCTCATTTGAGACTCCAACTAAACGCGGCTTATATCCCTATTTCATATAGGAGTTCACATCCTTCAGGTCGAAGCGCTCCGCTTCGAGGACGTTCCGCATGAAGTTGAGGAGTTTCAGGCGGACATCGAGGTCGAGGCTGGGATACCACACGGGGGAGGCTATGACCAATGCCCTCCACGCAAAGAAGGGTTGAACGACGCTCAACATCTCCTCATCCCCCGTTTTATCCATGTAGTTTTCCCAGAAAGCTTGGAAGAGCTCCTCAAAGGGTCCCACGAGTTTCCCATGACTTTGGAGAGAATAGAAGATGTAGTTGATGCTCATGGCGACTACATCATCAGCGGCTTCGCCCCACTCACCTCGACTCCTATCCAAAGCCGTGAAGTCCACCCCCTCCCTGAACAAGATGTTCCAGGGGTGGTAGTCGCCGTGCACCTGGCAGAGCCTATGGGCCTTCCCCTTGAGCTTGTACCTCCACTCCACACATCTCTTCTCCACATCGAGTAGGGTTTCATCGCTGACATAGCTGAGGCCGCTGGGGTAGCTGTCGATGATGCCCATGATGCACTCGCCGTGTCCAACGAGTTCCCGGATTCGTCTCACGTAGAGTTGTGGATCATCTTTCTTCGTCGAGTGGATCTCAACTAAGTAGTCCGAAAGAATTAGACATCTATCCCGATCGAGCTCAGTCAACTTCCCCCTATCCCTTATGCCATCGAGGTCTCGGTGGTAGAGCTCACCCTCCACCTTCTCCACCAGTATGAAGAATTCGCTGCAGTCCCCCAGGGATTTAAGGCTACCCTCTCTGGTGAAAGCCCCTACATCTATCGAGCGGGCGTGCCTCGGTAGCCTGTTATAGCAGGAGTGCTGCCAGAGGAGGATTTTGGCTCGATCTGAGCAGTGGTCATGGCCGAAGCCCTCCGGGCGCATCGTCTCGAGGACCACCTCCATGGGTTCATCGCCCACCCTGTACTCGATGAGGTAGGGCTTACCGTAGCCAAAACCCTTCAGCTCTTTTTCTATTCTTACCCTTCTCTTACCCAGTTCGCCCACATACCCTATCTGGACGTCGGATCCATGGAGGGAGGCGAGATAATCCCTTAACTTATCGATGGATAGAATGGACAATCCCTCATCGAATGAGGATTAAAAATCAGTGAATATAAGTATTCATCCAGGGTCTCAGCGGTTACTGACGAGCTTCAATTAAGTTATAAATCTCAACGTCTCCGTTTTTTTCCGCTAATTCGATCTTGCCTCGTGAGGAAAGCCTTCGAAGGATCTTCCTGCTCTTGCTTAGCTTCGTCTCCACCTTAAGAGAGAGCAGGTAGGGGGTGACGTATCTCATGTTCTCAATGATCTTAAGGGCTCTTTCTTCGAGCTCCTTGCTGCTCTGATAGGATAAAGTCGTCTTTTTCTTCTTCTCAGCCTTCTTTTCGCCTTCTTTTTGGCGTTCCTTCATAGCCTTTTTCTTGAGTGTACTAAGCGTGGGTCTTTTCTGACCCCCCATATGCATCACCAAATAACTACCCTTGGAGAAAGCTTTTAAATCTTTCAGAAGCTTTGTTCCCCGCCCCTACCCTGAGCTTCAATAGAGGCGCATTTCAGCAACCTTTGTTTCTCCGCGACTTTCATCCACTGATCACATATGGGTGATTATGTAATCGGAAGATACTCCGTTACGTAAACCTTTTTTATCCAACTCAGCACTTTTTGGTTGGCACCAAATGAGCATGTTTCAGTCAGCCGAAAAATATCTGAAGAGCCTATCAGAGGAGGCATTCGGAGGGTTATGCTCAGAGCTGGTGCGATCAATCAGCATAAACCCGCCAGGCGACACGTCGGCTGTGGCGAATAGGATCGTGAAGTTTCTCGTTAACCATGAAATAAGACATGAGGTAGTGGAGGCAGTAAAAGGCAAAGTCAACGTCCTAGCCCGCGTAGGAAGCGGCGACGTAAAATTAACCTTCAACGGTCACATAGACACGGTTCCACCCGGAGATGAGGAGAAGTGGGACTATTCACCCTTCTCCGGCCTCATAAGGGATGGTTACGTTCACGGAAGGGGATCCGCCGACATGAAGGGAGGCGTAACAGCCCTACTCTACACAGCGGCGGCTCTCAAGAGGATTGAGGACCAACTCAACCACAGTTTCCTCTTCTCCTTTGTCTGCGACGAGGAGACGGGGGGGAAGGATGGCACAAAGTACCTAATCGAAAACTCTCTCCTAGAGGGTGAGGCCTGCGTCATAGCTGAGCCCTCCCACTACAAGCTCTTCTGGAGCGTTGTCTGCGGCGATCGCGGGATCCTACGCCTAAAAACCAAGGTTTACGGCTTGGCTGCTCATGGGAGTAGACCGGTCTTCGGCGTGAACGCGATTCTTAGGGCCATGGAGCGCATAGAAGAAACCTTGAAACTCGAAAATAAGAGAGTTCGCACTCCGAATGACGCCAAAACAATAATTGAGTCCTCCAAGAAAGCCTTCGAGAGGCTAACCTCCCTCGACCCCAAATATGGGGAACTCAAGAAGTATATGGATCACTACACCGTTAACGTGGGCACCATCTCTGGAGGTGTCAAGGTTAACGTCGTCCCCGATGAATGCCGAGCGGAAATCGACATAAGAATACCGATTGGGGGATCGGCCGATAGCCTCCTGAAAGACGTCAAGAAAATCTGGGGGGAAGGTGAATTAGAGTACTCCATAATTAGTCCCTCCTATACATCGCCTGATAAAAAACTCGTGGAGGCGGTGAGCAGATCCCTGATGGAGGAGGGAGAGGACTTCTCAATCATCTGCATGCCAGCCACCACAGACGCGGTGGAGATGCGTATGAGACTGGGTATGGAGGTTATTTCCTTCGGCCCGGGAGAACTGGGCGCCTCCCACTCAGTCAATGAAAGGGTGTCTCTCCAACAAATCAAAAGGAGCGCGGAGATATATATGAAGACGGCGCGGAACTATGTTTAGGGGTGGATAAGAGGGGGATAACCCGATTGGATCCGGTGGTCTATGCCTTCTTCGTCGTCTCGGCTGTCCTGATAGCGGGCTTTATAGCTTCCGTCCTACTCATCAAATATGGCATCCCCGACTCCATGTTCCTCATCGGCCTAGGCATCCTGATCGGCCCCGTCTTCAAGCTGCTCGACACCTCCGAATTCGTGACACTCGCCCCATACATTGGCGCCTTGGCCCTTGTCGCGATAATGTTTGAAAGCAGCTTGGGGATAAACCTCCACGAATTGATTGAAACCGCGAGACCAGCCGTTATGCTTGCCCTCTTAAGCTTCTTCCTCTCCATGAGCGTCTCCGCCGCCTTCGTTCACTTCATCCTAGACATCCCGTGGATCTACAGCATCCTCTATGGGAGCATAGTGGGGGGAAGTAGCGGAGCCGTTGTCGCTGCGATGGCTACTAAAATCGGTTTGAGCGGGTCGATTGGGCTGATTTTGAGCTTGGAGTCCATTCTGACGGACGTGTTCTGCATCGTGTCAAGTTTGGTTGTCCTAATGATCCTTGTAAGTCCATTGACTGGTATAGCGGCTACCCCAGAGCAAATAGGGGGATTCGTCGCTTCAAAGTTCTCCGTGAGCATCATTTTGGGCTTTGTGTGCGGCCTTGTGCTATCCAGCATACTCTACAAAGTGAGAAAGTATAAGCATATCTACACCGCTGTATTTGCAACGCTCATCTTTCTTTACGCCATCACGGAGTTTCTCGCTGGGAGTGGCGCGATAGCTGTTTTGACTGCGGGCATAATACTGGCCAATTTGGAACACATGCCTTCGTTTCTATCCTCGGAGGAGAAAACTGAAACCCTGAGGTTTCAAAGGGTTTTTCTCGAGAGTTTTCACTCCGAACTGACCCTCCTAATAAAGGTGTTTTTCTTCGTTGTGGTGGGCCTCATGATAAACGTTGAAAATCCCTTCAACCTCTTGTTGGCCGCTATCCTATCAATTCTCTTCTTATTGGTTCGATTCCCGGCCACATACGTCATAACCAAATTAGCCCGCCTGGGGAAAATGGCACCCATCATGACGGTTTTTTACGGTAGAGGCCTGGCGGCAGCTGTCTTGGTGTTCATAGCCATCGACACGTTGAACGGCTCAATACCCAAACCGGAGTTTTTCTTAGAGTCTGTTTCAGGCATCGTACTCATCACAAATGTGATTTTAACAGTGGGTGCCACGCTCCTCAGAAGGAGGTTTCATATGGCCTATTGATTCGCGGATTGACTTTTTAAATTTCTCTCGACGTGTATTCTAGTGGTATACTATTAATTCTTTCTCCTCGAGGTCCTTCTTCAGATTTTTGACCGCCTCATAAACCTCCTTTTCCTTCCTCGCTCCTGTGCAAACGATTTTGCCACTCGCGAATAGGAGGATAACCACTTTTGGCTTCGCCATTTGATATATCAAGCCTGGAAACTCCTCGGGTTCATACATAGAGAATTCAAGTTCTTCAGCCGCTTTCTCCAAGTCGATCGCGCCGTTAAGATTGCCTGAAGCCACCACATTCTGTATTTTCACGGTAACCTCGGGGTTTTTCAAGATTCTTTTGGATTCCAAGTTCTTTACTATCGTTTTTACCGCTTGATGTGCCTCCTTCTCGGCTTTAGCTCCCGTGATGACCATTTTCCCCGAGCTGAAGATCAGGATGGCGGTCTTCGGCTGCTTTAACTTGTAGATAAGGCCTGGAAAACGCTTCGGATCATACTCGGTGTGAGGGAATCTCTCTAAGATCTTCTTCAAACTAATGCTTTGATCGATGATAACGGAGGCAACCACGTTTTCGATCTTTACATCGGGATCTAACCTATACGCCGACATCTTTGGAGGCCCCATATAACTAAGTCTCAAATAAACAACACGATTAATACCCTGTGATGAGTATATAACCGTTAAGACCCTACATCGATATCCGTCCAGCGTCGAACCTAGCCATGGGCGACTCAGAGGGTGAAGACGAGGCACGCCACGGCGCATCCATGCGAACCCTCAGGAACCCTCAACATCTCTAGGTGGTGGCTTACCTCCCCCGCCTCAAGACCCCTAACCGCGAAGGCCTCCTTAACCCTGCGCTCCAACTCAACCCTGGCGGCTTCCGCGTTAACACCTCTTCCATCATACTCCATTACCATCCCCACGGAGCCATCTTTGGCCTTCGCCCAAGCGATCCCAGCGGTAAGGTCGTCCCCTTGATTACCATGGCACCTCCCCATAACCACGAAGACGATGCTCCCTTTCTCGAACCCTAAGGGTTCAATTTCTTCAGCGTTCCCCGGGATGATCGATGAAACGGGTATTAAATTGTAGTCGGACAAACCGGCGTCCTTCAAGGCGTTATCGAAGGCGTTCAGCGAGGAGGTTGAGCTGATCCCCACACCGCCCGTTATGAAAAAACCTTTTGGTTTGTGCAACGCGTTCAACCACCACCCACAATGATCCACCCGGGATATAAAAAGCGTGAACTTAAAGCGGAACTGGTCGAAGAGAGCTCGAAGAAAAAGCGATCGAGCTATAAGTTAAGGTAGTTTTGGCTTTGTCACGGAGTTTATCTCAATCGTTCGCACGGACTTATCGAGCCGCATTTGATTGTTGACTTATACTTTTCCGACGAGAATGGATATGATGAGGAGGATCCAACCTAGAACCAAAATCATTTTTACGATTCTCTTGGCGGCGGTGAAGAACTCTAGCACGAGATATATCGCCGTCAAACCTACGAGCATGGTTGTGGCGTCGCCGTAGAGCGTGGCGATCTCTGGTTCGGCTTGGAAGAGGGTTGCTTCGAGTATCGATGTGATGGCTTGCCTTAGGAAATAGTAGATGGCGTATAGGACGTTAATCGCCGCCTCGAGACTCAGTTCGGGGAGAATGGGCATGGGGTCGCACCTTACTATTTTATTATTTTTTACCCTATTTAAAGGCTCAATTTTGACGAAGACGAATATTTAAGGAGGGAAATTAGGCTTATATTTTTGGTTTAGCCTCAAGCAGATGAGAACCGAATGAAATTGGTTGTTCACATCGTTGTTGACCCAAAATCCCTCGAAGAGGTATGCCAGAACCTTTCCAAGCTGGAGGAGATAAAGAGGGTCTACGAAATCACAGGGGAGTATGACGTCTTCACCGAGGTCGAAGTAGAGTCGGTTGAAGACTTCCGCAGATTGTTGAAGGAAAAGATCTTGAAGATCGCAGGGGTCAAGCTCACCGAAAGCTCCATCGTTTTAGGGGTATGGAAGGAGGAATAACGGCTTTAATTTAGCCCAAGTATTTTCTACTAATCTGGACAAATGAACGCCAGCGAAATCCTCGCCATACTCGACATGCTAAGGAATTTAACACTTGAGGAAGCATCAGCGAGGCATCACATCAGATCAGTAGAAATCTTAGCGGTCGCCGAAGAGTTGTCGAGTCGATCCCTCCTCAAAGTGGTAGGGGAGATGCTGGAGGCATCGCTGAAACAGAAGTTTGGCATAGTCTACCTCGCCTTGAGACGCGGCGCCTCCCTAAGAAAGATATCCGAATCCCTGAGCTGGAGGGATTTCGAGGAGTTTGCAGCGGAGATATTCACGTATCACGGTTACGATGTAGAGACACATGTCGTTTTGAGGAGGCCTAGGATGGAGGTCGACATAGAGGCTAGGAAGGACAAAACAATGATACTGGCCGATTGCAAACACTGGTCTAAGCCCCTCCACGATTCAACCCTGAAGAAGATCGTCGAGGCCCAGATAGACCGATCCTTCCATCTGTTGGAGAAGAGAGGCGGGTCAGGAGACAAGGCCTACCCGATAGTCATCACCCTACAGTCCTTGGGGAAGCCCCTTTTCAAGGGCGTACCCATCGTCCCCATCAACCAACTGAACAACTTCCTATTGGAGTTCCCAGGTTTCATACACGAAATATTTCACGTTGAATAAATTTTATAATAAAATTGTTAGTAGGGTGGTGCCCGAACCGGCATAAACTCCGGAATCAGAATTCTCCATTCTAAATGACCCGGAAAAGCCTACTGTAGATGTTTAGGTATGTAGCTTTTAGTAAAGCAAAAAGTTGACATGAATGAGTAAGGGATTTGAAAAGCGATTTGGGAAGTCTTGGTGGCCAATATAGAAGTCGTTCTTTCAGTGGGAATTATGCAAATTCTACGACACATCCATCGATTTTATTGTTTGGTAAGAAGGGGGCTGTTAAAATTTTTGTATGATTAATCTTGGGGTGTCTCGAAACAAGTCAGATATTTCACGGATTCTATGGATGATGGGAACGTGTGGCTATGGAGAAGATCTCACTTTTTATGTGCTTTACTAAGAAGAAGATTTTTCTATAATTTTGATAGGGAAAACCTAGACATATTTAATTAGTTTTTCAGAATTAACTTTTTTAGGGGGTAAGGTTCGAATCCATACACGAAAAGAACCTTTGTTATTCCAATTCAAAGGCTAGAAACTCCCTTTCCACAGGGTATATCTTCTTGATCGAGTGTATTGCATCCTCTACACCCTTGGAGGTTGGGATGATTCTTTTATAGTTTATCCGGATGAGGATCTCCTCCGGTTGCCCTTGTGGACGAATCTCCAAGTTTTGCACGTCTGCTGACATATAAACAATCATAGAGGAAAGAAACAGCAACGATTAACAGAACTGTAGGACCCATAATCATAAGATAGACTGGATAATGATTAAAATAAAATGGTGATGGCCTTCTAAACGTCTTCAACACTAAATCTAAAAACCCCTGCACCCAGACTATTACAAATAATCATTTTTCCCCAATTAATTTATTCTACATAATATTTTTTGTGTCGTTGAAGGTCGATTTTGATGGCTTTCATTAATTATTATGTAGAGCTGGGATTAAGGGGCTTGGGGTCCTAGTGAAATCGAACTGAGCATGGGCGCGTGCCAACGATTCGTGTTATCGAGCTTTTACCACCTTCACGGTTTCGGACCTAGATTTCTCTAGGACTTCATAGCCACATTCGAGGCATTCGAGAATCCCAATGTAGGATAGGTCCTCACCCCTCATCTTCGCCCCGCACCTAACGCAGATGTAGATTATGTCCTTGGCCTTCTCGAAGCTCATTCTCATCCATTAAATTCAATCCCGTTGACTCCTTTATAATTGCTTTGGATAGGCTGCTAAGGGTTCTATACTCTTGGGCAATACTGGGAAATGGGGCAGATGTTACAACGGGGATTCCTCGCCGTACAGATGGTTCTCCCAAATTCTATGAGCAATAGGTGTGCTTTCCACCTCAAACCCTCTGGTGTTAAATCCTCAAGTCTACTCCTGATCTCCCTATATCTAGCGCCCTTCTCCACCAGTTTAAGCCTCTTGGCGATGCGCGTTATGTGGGTGTCCACCGGGAAAGCGCCTTTACCTGCGATTGAACACAAGAGCACATCGGCGGTTTTGTTTCCCACGCCTGGGAGCTCCATCAACTTCTCCCTCGCCTCGATCAGGGGTAGGTTTAAAACATCGTTCAGATCGCCGTTGAACTCCCTTAGAATGATTTCGGCGATCTTCCTTATCCTCTCCGCCTTTGCGTTGTATAGTCCACAGATCCTTATGCACTCCTTGATTTTTCCCACATCCGCTCTAGCCATGGCCTCTGGCGTGAGTTTGAACCTTCTCCGCAGCCTCTCGAAGCCCCTTTTTACGCCCTCCCTGCTCGTGGCCTGAGAGAGGACCACCCGAATCAACGTTTCAAAGGGTGTGTAAGGGCTCTCCCAAGGTCTCACAGGGTAGTCTTTACTAAGGATATCGAGTATTACCCCAAAGGTTGCGGCTTGCATCCCCACCACGCATTTAATGGCATTCCGCGGTTTTAAGCCGTCAGTGATCTATGAAAAATCTTTTTTTGTTTGTTAGAGCGCAAAGTTGAGGATTCAAACTAATATAGCATTAAGGGAGGACTCCAAAATTGCACCTTCAACCGATCTTGACTATACCTTTCTGATCGACTCTCTAAGTTTCTTCAGGGTGAGATCGTCGTTTACAGGTATCCAGTATTCGCAGGGGATTAAGACCTTGAACATTCTCCCGCTTCTTGCCACAGTCTTGTATACGGTCCTCTCGATTTTCACCTCTTTGCCTTCTTCGATCTCCTCGATCATGTGGAAAGCTTCTCTACTGATTCCCGTTATCCCCGTGTTGGTATCCTTTCTGATAAAGGGCTTTTCTATAAAATCCTTGACCTTACCCCCCTCATCATAGACCTCGCCGTAGGAATAGAGGGTGCCAGGGACGCATAGCGTGACGATCTGATACCCCTGCTTCTCCGCGGCCTTAAACACGCTGAAGAAATCTGATGGAAAATTCTCATATCCAACGATCACGTCATCGGGCTGATGGTTAACGAAGGAGCTCCTGATCTTTCCGTCCACGATTGCCTGTCTCATCGCTCCACCGGATCCGAGCTTACCATGTTCCACGGAATACTCGATTTGTGCTCCGAATTTTTTGCCATCGCCATAGTAGTCTGAAATGGATTTACCCCTGTGGCTGTCATCTATCAAGAAACAAAACCTGTCGAATCCCTGGTTTCTCCATAGATCGTAGGTGTATCTGCTCAAAGGCTGGCCGTTAACGCGTATCATATGCTTTGAAAACCGATCTTTGGTGATGTGTAGGAGCCTCGTTCCACCCCCACCCATCAAGAAAACGATCTGAACGTCTCTTTTCTCTCGATCAACGATCGGTTCCAACTCCAATTCTTGGCCCGGCTTAACGTAAAGGTGTTCACCGAGCTGAATGCAGTGTTTTTTGAGTTCTCCTTCTGTGGGTGGTGTTTGAGTGAGTTCGTGAGTCATTTTTTGCTCCTATATGGTGTATGGGTAGTGATATTTTTATGGTTTGGCTTCTAGGGTTACTTGAGGTATAGCTTAACCTCGCCCTCCTCGTAGAACTGTTCTTCTGATCTCTTCTAGGCTATAATTTAGGGTTGAATGTGTTACTCTATGTCTTCAGCCGTCGTTACTTCTCCCCCTATGCCCCTTGAGGGTGAGATCTTTGAGGGGGTTAATCATCTTCTATCTAGTGTTTAGACCGCGTCGGCCGATTTTAAACCCTCGCAAGGATTATCCTAGGCTTCAGTCAAAGGACATCGAAAGAAGTGAAAATAAAAGGAAATAAGTTTATCGGAATTCTCTTTAGATATTGTCGGTTGGGGTGACTCCTTGAACGTAATGCTGATCACGGGTAAACGATCGGAGATCATCAAGATTGCTCCCATTCTCAGGGCGTTAAGGAGGAAGAAAATAAATCCCATCACCATCGATGTAAGCCAGCATAGAGGCTGGCTCATGAAGGGCTCTTTCTACCTGGAATTAGGATATCCAAAACCCAACTATACATTAGAATATGGAGCCGGTGTTCGCGGTGGCGATGTCTTTCACATTTGCGACGAACTCTCAAAAATAATCTCAGAGGATAAACCCGATTACGTGGTCGCTGCCGGAGCATCGGATACCGTTTTGGCAGCTGCTAGAGCCTCGGTCACGCTGGAGAAACCCTTTCTACACGTCGAATCCGGGTATCGCTCATATGACTTGGAGTGCCACGAGGAGATTAATCGACAGTTCGTGGATGGGGTTTCCACTTTTCACTACGCCCCAACGAGAAGGGCATATGATAACCTGATGTTGGAAAATGTTTCCAGTGATAGGGCCGTGGAAGTTGGGAGCACTGTGATAGACTCATTAACGCGGTTTCTCCCCTTTTCGAGGAGGCGCTCTGAGATACTCGATGAGTTAGACGTCTCTAAAAATGAGTATCTTCTCTTGACTCTTCATAAGGAGGAGAACATCGCGCCGAGCTTGCTGACTCAACTCCTTAGAGCGCTCAGGGCATTGGATCACGTGGTCGTCTTTCCGATGCACCCGGAGACTAGAGGGGCGATGAAGAGGTTTTCTCTATACAAAGATTTTTCCGATCTTGAGAATCTCTTGATTCTTGAGCCCCTCGATTATTTAGACTTCTTGAAACTCGAAGAGAACGCTCGATTAGTCTTAACAGACTCGGGAGAGGTGTGCGAAGAAGCAACATTCCTCGAAAAGCCGCTGTTGATCTTGGGGAAAACCGTTGAGAGACCCGAGCCCCTCGAGGCGGGTGCGGCACTCTTGAGCCCCCTAGATCGCGCCTCAATCATAGGTGGCGTAAAAAGACTCCTAGACGCCGACTTAAGGAGCGTATTTAGGCGCGTCAGATTTGCCTTTGGGAGGGGCGAAGCCTCAGAGAGAATCTCAGATCACATTTTAAGGGGTGAAATCGAGTATTTACCCCCCAGAATTACGTTGGATAAACCTTTATTCTACAAGATTTTTTATATCGGGAAAGAGTTGACCTTGGGGGACCTTCAAGACGCTTCTTCAGAAGCAGGCTGCACGATTCAGATCGCCTTCGGTGAGGATGGAGAACCCGTTAGGGATGCCTCTGAGAGAGTCGATAGGGCCTTAATCTCAGGCGATGTGATCTCTCTAAAAGCATTGGATGAGCGGATAGGGGTCACGCGTGGAGCCGTGGAGGATAATTAGTCAAGAGGGGGAGGCCTTACCCCTAGGGTGAGCTGAAGGGTCTTTTCCTGGCCCTGTCTGAGAATGGTTACACTGATTTTTTGGCCGGGTGTCGTGTTCTCCTCAAGGTATGCGGACAGGTCGTCGATGTCCCTAACTTCCACGTCGTCCACCTTAACGATTATGTCTCCCCCCACCAAGAAGACCCTACCCATAACCTCGATTTCTCTAGTGCCGCCCCTCAGTCCAGCTTTCTCAGCGGGTCCACCGGGGGAGACTCGGATGATCAATAAACCCTTGGTTGTCTCGATGTTCATGGCTTGAGCGAGATCGCTTGTGAGACCTACTCCCTCGATGCCGACAAAGGGGTGTTCATATCTCCCCTCCGCGATGAGGAGTGGTGCCTCTCGCCTCACGGTGTTCGATGGAATAGCGAAGCCAACCCCCACGAAGGCACCCGTCTCAGAAAAAATGGCGGTTGTAATACCTATTACCTCACCATCGTAGTTCAAAAGAGGACCCCCAGAGCTGCCGGGATTTATGGCGGCGTCGATCTGGATCACGTTTGGTATCATGTATCGGCCCGTTACGGCCTCTCTCAGAGACCGGCCAACTTGGCTTACGACCCCAGTGGTCAGCGTGCCGCTCAAGCCGAAGGGGTTTCCGACCGCTACTACAGGGGTGCCCACCTCTAATCTCGACGAGTCTCCCAAGGGGAGGGGCTTCAGTATCATCGGGGGTGCGTCGATGAGGAGTATCGCCAGATCGCTATAGGGGTCTTGCCTCACGTCGCCGCTGGCCCTGAACGTGGAGCCATCAAGAAATACGACGTCGATACTCTCCGCGTCCTCCACCACGTGGTAATTGGTCACTATGTGCCCCGTCTTGTCATAGACGAAGCCTGATCCCTGGTTTTCTCCACCCCTAGCCACGGCTCTAATCAAGACCACGGAGTCCTTGACCTTCCTATATAGATCCACCGTCGAAACAGGCTCCACCATGTGGGGGGTTTGATTGCCCACCCTTAACATTCGGTTTATCGACGTGATTTCTTCACTTATGTCCGAGATGGTATCCTGCACGTCAGATAACTGTGCCCGAAGCCTTGAGATCTCTAATTCGTTGGATGACATCTGGGCTTGGAGGCCCGCTATTTGAATGGAGGCGATCCAGTAGCCAGCGAGGACGCCAATCACAAGAGCGAGCACCACACCCAAAGCAACCTTTTTATTCAAGACCTAGCATCACCCCTCTCTAACGGATCTTTCTGAGTTTGTAAGGATCGCATCGATGCTCGAGAAGAAATTGCTTCTTGTAAGCGATCTCGAGGAGGAGTTCCTCGACATCGACACCCGGGTTGTCTCTATGGTATTCCCTGACTTCCTCTTCGACCTTTGACAGCTCTTCGATGTTGACGCATCTTTTGAGAAGTTCCCTCAGCCTTCTATGTTCATTCATCCCAAAAATTAGTTAACACATGAGAAATAAAGGTATCCTCATGTCTAGGCCTCCACCAGCCCCGGGGCTGGGGAGAGATGAGTGAGATGCTGAGATGGAAGTCTTTATTCCCTAAGATGGGTAAGAGTTCACCCCCGGAACTGTTGAAAGAACGTTTCTCAATAAGCCCTAGATACAAATAGTCTAAGCAGTGGGTGGTGAATTTTCCTTAGGATACGATTGCTTGGAATACCTAGGAGAAAGTGTGAAAAATGCACTTCAACCCTTATATGCTTGCGGTGCGCACAAATTTATGGTGATGTAGGTTGATCTTCATCACTCTCGCTAGGTTCAGGGGAACGCCTTCAAGGGAGTCGATGGCTAAGTCGGACAAGCTCTTCGCCAAGATGGCCGAGGAGGGCGGTAAGGTCCTAGCTGCATACTGGACGCTGGGCAGGTATGACGCCGTAGTCATAGTCGAGGGAAAAGATGAGAAGGCCGCCATGAAAGCCCTCCTGAGATGGGGAGACATAGCCTCAACCGAAACCCTCGTCGCTATCCCAAGAGAAGAGGCACTAAAGCTCCTCGAATAACCCCCACCCCCCATTTTTATTAGATCTTTAGCGAACATGCAAGGTCTATGAGGGTCTGTCAACCCGTTTTAAATTACTCGTCTTCAAAAAATTTGGATCTGACTTCTGGAAGACTCAAGGGTTTAATTTTAGATGAATCCCTTAAATCCCAACGATCATAGATTTATTTTCGGCGGAGACATGACACAGGCGTCCGCCTTGCCTCGGCCTGATGACGCTAGTGGGAAACACTCGTTGATTTGTAGGCCCACAAGGTCGCATGAGATGGGGTTTGCCGGTGAGAGGGAAGGCTGATCATAATATGAGCGATCTAGACGTCAAACCGATCGTCTATCGTAGCAAAACCAAAAACAGAGGGGTTTTCGTCGCAAGGGTTCTGGAGCTCTTCGGCGACGCGATTAGGAAAGCCGAAAAAATCTTCGTGAAGCCAAACCTCGTATCCTACGAGCCCTACCCGACGACAACCCACCCCGACGTCCTAGACGTTCTCCTGGAGAGCCTGTCTGGCCGAGACGTCCTCGTCGGGGATGCCCCAGCCATAGACGCTGGGGACTCAAGAAGAGTCATAGAGGCCCATCCCTTGAAAAAAGTCTGCGATAAACACGGGGTGTTATTTATAGATCTTTATGAAAAGGGTATGGTGACGGTGAAAACCGAGAGGGGTTTTAAGCTCACCCTCTCCAAGATCCCCTCTCAATGCGACTTCGTTATTTCTCTCCCGGTGTTGAAGGCCCATAGGGTCTGCGACATGACCGGCGCCCTCAAGAATCAGTTTGGATACCTCGACGGGCGGGAGAGAAGGCGGATGCACACGGGTCTAAAAGATATTCATAGGAGCATCGCCGAACTCAACGCGATAGCGAAGCCGAACCTCTCCATCATGGACGCTGTTCAAACCCTCGTGAACGGCCAAGAGCTACGACACAGGGGCAGGGAAAAGCCCTTGGGATACATGATCGCTGGGGCTGATCCTGTTAGTGTCGACTGCTTGGCCCTGAGCCTCCTCCGATCCATCGAGCCCGGGCTGGCGGGGAGAAAACCCGAAGACATACTTTACATCAAATATGCCATCGACTACGGGATCGGCTCCAAAGATTTTGAGGTAGAGGAAATCCACTGTTAATATTATTATGGTGTTGACCCCACTAGGTTCCCTAGAGATTTATCGGGTGAGATCGTTACTCGTGAAGTGGGCTTCACCTGACTCAAGGAGTTCTGAGGTTCTTCGTTCCATCTACGCTTAAAAGGATTCCCAGACAAGGTTCTGTTATGCGTGTATTCGTATGGGAGATGAGACGCGTTGGATAAAGAGGAGATCGACACGCCCGCTTTGGTCATAGACCTCGACCTCCTAGAGAAGAACATCGCCAAGATGGCTAGGTACTTCGAGGGCAGACCCGCCAACGTAAGGCCCCACATAAAGACACACAAGACCCCGATCATCGCCCACAAACAGATTGAGGCCGGGGCGGAGGGTATAACCTGCGCCAAGGTCGGCGAAGCCGAGGTGATGGTCGCCGCCGGCATCAGGAGCATCTTGATCGCAAACGAGATCGTGGGTAGGCAGAAGATCGAGCGGCTGATCAACCTAACCAGACATAGCGAAATGATAGTGGCGGTGGACGACCCGGGGAACGTGGAGGAGCTCTCAAATATAGCCCAAGAGAACGACGCAGAGCTGAACGTTTTGGTGGACGTCAACCTCAGTCAGTTCGGGAGACTCGAGGGTATTCTCGATCGGTGTGGGGTGCTGCCGGGCAAGCCGGCGCTCTCCCTCGCAAAAAAAGTGAGGGGATCCAAGGGGCTGAGGCTCAGGGGGCTCATGGGCTACGAGGGGGGCATGGGTCGGTTCATCGAGTTCGAGAAGAGGAAGGAGGCGTGCCACAGGGCTCTCAAGTCCTTGATAGAGACCCGGGGCATGCTCGAGGACGCCGGTATAGACGTCGAAATCGTGAGCTCCGGGGGTACGAGCACCTATCGCATCACGGGCGACTACCCAGGGGTAACCGAGGTACAGGCGGGTGCCTATGCCACGATGGACACCCAAGAGGGGGGCATGGAGGGCGTCGACTTCGACTATGCCCTCACCCTGTTGACCACGGTTATCAGTAGGCCATACCCCGAGAAGGCGTTGCTGGACTGTGGGTTGAAATCCATCACCAGAGACATGGGCTGGCCCGGGTTCAAGGATTTAGAGGGCGTCGAGCTGATCGCTCTGAACGAGGAGCACGGCCACCTGCGACTTAAGAACCCGAGTAGGGAGTTGAGGGTCGGCGACAAGATCGAGCTCATACCGAGCCACGGATGCACGACGATCAACCAACACGACAAGTTCTACGCGGTTAGGAGGGGCAAGGTGGAGGCCGTCTGGGAGATAATGGGGAGAGGAAGATTCCAATAAGCCCCGATGAAGTTAGATAAATCGGATATACACCTGATTTAGCATAGGCTGTCGGCACTCCATCCCACTACTGATCTTTACCCCTCAACCCCCATTTTGATGGATAAGATGCTCCAGGCAAAGGAGAGGATGTCCCCCAACTAAACTTCGACTTCCCCTTGGCCCTGTCCCTGAGGGTGAAGGTCGTCTCCTTGATCTTAAAGCCGGCCTTAGAGAGCTTGTATGTGTGTGCGGCGATAGGGAAACAGTATTTTCTATATCTTTCAATACTGTTCTGTATCATGAATCAGCGATTATTCATACCATTCCGTATCACGATGCCATGACTCAACTGGTACGAAATGATACAGAAGGTTTGTGTGCAGAGTATATTTTCAAACTGAAATCCGATTTCATTAGTCTCAAAATGATTAATAAACTTTTTTCAGCCTATAATTTCAGTTATGGATGAAAGTTTCAACGATAAAATCCATAAAATGAGGATTGAAAGATGCAAAGGAGCGTTAAATAAGCGTTTTATCTGCCTTTTTTTCTAGATATTGAGATGATATTCTTGGTGCACCAGATCTTAACCCTCTTCTGTTTCAGGAAATGTTTGTCCTCTGTCCATATGCCCTCGTTTGGAATTGATAGGGCTGAGGCGATGAATGGCACGTCTTTCTTATCGATTTTTCCCATTAGTCTATCCGCTTCCTCATACTTCCTTAGAATTTGTTCTGAGGGAACTATGTGGATGTTGACTAGGAGCATGTTTAATACTAAGTATATCTCTTCCTTGCTGAGACGGCTTCTCGCCGCGATTAGATCCATATGTTCTTCTATCTCTTCAAGGCTGAATTCTGGGAGGTAGAACTCGAAAACGGGATTGAGCAACGCTTTTCTCACAGCGGAGTCCTTTATTAAGGCGCTTATCAAGATGTTCGTATCCAGAATAAGCTTCATCAGTTATTGGCCTTCGGCAAGCTTCTCGTACCGCCTTAAAAGCTTCTCTTTCATCTTTGAGTCTAACTCGAACACGTCTTTCTCGGTTAACTTACTTTCACTGGTTATTCTGTTCATCAGCTCCAGTTTCTTTGCGTACTCCCACATGGCTCTTCTGGCTATTTCGCTCCATTTTATCTCGGGGTGTTGCCTCATAATCCTATGTAGCTCTTCGGGCACAGCGAGAGTAACATTAACCACGTTAATCACCTAAGTACAATAAGTAAACATACTTACTAATAAACTCGTAATGATGAGCGGTCTATTGAGTCCTAATCTTCTCCACACCCTTTCATCGAATCTTAATGCACTTACCATAATGAAAAATCATGG
>JBHHXX010000018.1:0-31234 GCA_046757245.1 Candidatus Geothermarchaeales archaeon | reverse complement strand
AGAGGAATGATGGGCATCTACTCCGAATCGGCGGAGATGCCGATAGGTGAGGATGGGTCCATAGACTACGCGCAGAGGTACCTTGATAAATTTATGCCTGGAGCAACAGCCGTGGAGCCTCACAGATTCTATGGATATTATACGCTTCACGTCGATAGGGATGGTAACATTATCGGTATGCTCAGCGTGAACGGCTATAATGGAGACGTCTGGTACCACAGCTGGCATGGCGAATTTATCCAGATCATGGAGTTGCAAGAACATCACGAAGATTAAGGGTAGGATAGAACACAAGAATCTCCTGATTCATCCACATGATAGAAGTGGATTAAAACAGTGATGAATGGCCAGTTTTTGATCGTGTTCAGAGAGGCGCTGGAGGCAGCCCTCATTGTTGGGATTGTGGTCGCCTACCTCGAAAAGATCGGGAGGAGGGACTTATTTCGATATCTCTATCTCGGCACAGCGGAGCGATCGTTTCCAGTTTATTAAGAAAAATTCATCGCCTCTAGTTTCTAACTCCCTATGGTCTTTCCTTTTTTGGTCAAGATATGAGAGAAGTTTTTCCATCCTCTAGCTCCCAATCTGAACAGGGTCAAGGCGCGTCAACAACAATAATAAATAATTTGAACCATGTTTTAATTTACTGTGGAATTTATGAGTAGGATATTCCTGGGGACCTCTGGGTGGAGCTATAAGGAGTGGGTTGGCCCCCTCTATGACTCGGAGGATGAAGTTGGGTTATCCAGCTATGCGAAGGTTTTTGACACGGCTGAGATCAACTCCACCTTCTACGCCTATCCCTCGAAGGGCATCGTCTATGGGTGGGCTAAGCACTCCAAGAAGGGGTTTATCTTCACAGCCAAGATTCCCAGACTCATAACCCACGAGAAGAAACTTGCCTTGGAGAAGGATGTTGAAGGCGACCTGAACCGCTTCTGCGACTTGATGGATCCTCTGAGGCTGCGGGGGA
Organism: Candidatus Geothermarchaeales archaeon; assembly: GCA_046757245.1. Taxonomy (GTDB): domain Archaea; phylum Thermoproteota; class Nitrososphaeria; order Geothermarchaeales; family JAUWBL01; genus JBHHXX01. The sequence goes on along the minus strand of JBHHXX010000018.1, from coordinate 30,261 downwards.
AGCTGGGATGCCTCCTCATACAGCTGCCTCCTCGATTTGAGAGAGACTATGAGAGGTTGGAGGGTTTCTTAAAGATCCTCCCAGACCGCTTCAGGTTTGCGGTGGAGTTCAGACATCGATCGTGGATGATCGATGAAGCTTGGAGGCTCCTCGAGAAGTATAATGTTGCCTATACCATCGTCGACGAACCACTCCTACCCCCCGAGGTGCACGTCACGGCGGACCTCGCATACTTTCGGTGGCACGGGAGAGGCCATAGGCCATGGTTCAACTACCTCTACGACGTCGAGGAGTTGGAGCCATGGATACCTAGGATCAGGGAGGTCTCTGAGAGGGTGGAGGTGACTCTGGGATACTTCAACAACCACTTCCACGGCTACGCCGTGGAGAACTGCCTCCAGGTCTTGGAGATGCTGGGCCTCCTGTCGCACGAGCAGGCCCAGGCTAAGGAGAAAGCCGAGGAACATCTGGAGGAAAGGATGGTGAAAAGGGCTAAGGAAAAGAAGCGAGGGTTGGTTGAATTTATTGGGGCAGGGGCTGAGGTTTTCGATGATCTTTTAAGAGAGTTTATAGACGAGAAGAGGCTGGTCAGAGCTAGACGCATAAGGGATGATGAGATAATGGTGGAGAAATCCGAGGGGAACCTTATATCCGCGAGGATTCGAGATTATCGTGTAGTTATAGACTTAGAGGCGAGGACGATTCTCCACGACTGCGCCGATTGGGATAGATGTATCCCCAGAAAAAGATTTTGTAAGCACATGGGGAAAGTTTTTTTAGTTTTACCGAGAGAATCCGCTACGTCGATTTTGGAGAGGATCCGCTCTGAGAAGGAAGGTTGGGAGTTTAGACCCATCGTTGAACAGTAAACCCTTGATGTACTCAGTCTTAGAGAGGGGTTGAGACTTGTCGACGATATTTAAGGATAAGGATAAGCTTTCATCGCGGTACATCCCCCAGAGGCTGCCCCACCGCGATGGGCAGATGGATATGTTGAAGAACTTCTTCGGAGATATTTTAGATCATCCGTCGAGGGCGTATCTGAGAGTTACCCAGATAATTGGGGGGGTGGGGACGGGTAAAACCGCGTGTACGATCAGGTTTGGTCAGAATTTTGAGGATGAGGCTAGGGATAGGGGTATCGATCTCAAACACGTCTATGTTAATCTTAAGCTTCACGGGTGGAGCCGGGTCACCCTATATAGGTATATCGTTGAGCGGGCCACCCCTGAAATCTACTCTCCACATCTGAGCGCGGGTGAGATGTTGAGCCAGTTGGTGAGGCATCTCCGATCCGAGGGGAAGTACCTTCTCATATCCCTCGATGAAATCGACTACTTTGTCAAACACTCGAAGGAGAGCGTCGTCTACGACTTAACCCGCGTAAACGAACTGTATCCGGGTGAGACCTGTGGGGTCGTGGGCCTCATCTTCACCGCTAGGAGCAAGGACTTTCACGACCTCCTCGATAGAGCCGAGTTGAGCACCCTCGGAAGACATCACATCGACTTTGGGCCCTACACATCGCCCCAGATTAGGGACATCTTGGAGCAGAGGGTTGAGGAGGCCTTTCAGCTCGGCGCCGTCTCAGAGGAGATATTGGAGTATGTGGCCGATGTGACGGCTTCTACGCCCATCGACGGCGATGTGAGATATGCCTTGGACCTCCTCCACTATTCCGGCGACCTAGCTGACATGGAGGGCAGCAGGACCATCACCCCCGAGCACGTGAGGAGGGTTCATGGGGAGATGCACCCCTTCATCTCCTCCGAGGACATATTGGATCTTCCGGATCAAGAGAAGGTGATCCTCCTGGGTGTGGTGAGGGCCTTGCAGACTGAGAAGTCGGCCTATGTCCCGCTTAGGAGCATCCGATCGATGTGTGGTGTGGTCTTCGAGGAGTATGGTTTGAAGCCCGTTGAGGATTTGGAGAGCTTCGTGCAGGATCTCGCTGACAGGGACATCATCGATATCAAGTCGTTGGTGCAGATCGGGATAAGCGGCGTGCCCACGGAGACCTTGGATAGGTTCTTGGAGGGCCTGATTGAGCGGGTGAAGAGTGGTCTGAGTGAGTCCTAAGAGCCGAGGGGCGTTAAGGGAGAGGATCGAGAGGGGAATGGGTAGTAGGGGACGCCTGAGGATCCTGGGGGAATTAGCCAAGGACACGGAGAAATACTTCACGAGGTACTCCCTGGAGAGGCTCACCGGCCTGAAACCTGTTCACGTGAGGGCGGATCTCAAGGTCTTGGTCGAGTTGGGGTGGGTCAAGGAGTATCCCTACAGGCCTAGGAAGTATAGGCTCAACCTCGAAGACGAAGAGGTGGCCCACATCGTCAGGTTTCTACGAGAGATTAGGTACATCTAGTCTCCGGGGAGAGACCCCTCCCCCCCTCACGGTACGTGTCTCCATAAATACGCTGCATAGGCTCGACTTCTTGGTGGATCGGATGGCTGAAACCATCCTAGACCTAGACCTGGAGAACGTGGAGGGCATCGGACCCAAAGTCAAGGAGAAACTCGTCAAGGCGGGCATGGAGAGCGTCCTCGACCTAGCCGCATCCATACCAAGCGACGTAGAGGACATCCTCGGGGGAACCGAGGAGAAGGCCGCCTCCCTCATCCTCGCAGCCAAAATACTGCTGGAGAAGAGCGGCCTACTTGAGAAAGCCTTCACTCCAGCCCTAGAGATCATGGAGAGGAGGAGGGGGATAAAGCAGTGCACCACCGGCTCCAAGAACCTCGACGCGCTGCTGAAGGGCGGAATAGAGACCCAAGCCATCACCGAGCTCTATGGAGACTACGGATCGGGGAAAACCCAGATATGCCACGTCCTATGCTGCACATCCCAGCTCCCAGTAGATCAGGGAGGCCTGGGCGGCGGAGTCATATTCATAGATACGGAGGCCACCTTCAGGCCCGAGAGGGTCTATGAGATCGCCAAGGCGAAAGAGCTAGACACCGAGGAGATCCTGAGGAACGTGATCATCTGCAAGGTCTACAACAGCAGCCACTTGGAGCTGGTGGCCAAAACCCTGGGCCGGTACATCGAGAGGTTCAAGGCCAAGATGGTCATCGTGGACAGCGTCATCAGCCTCCACAGGGCTGAGTTCACGGGCAGGGGAACGCTGGCGGAGAGGCAGCAGAGGCTCAACGCCTTGATCCACAGGCTCCTACGCATAGCCGAGATATACAACGTGGCGGTGGTCGTGACGAACCAGGTTCAGGCGAAGCCGGACACCTTCTTCGGGGACCCCACCAGGCCCGCTGGGGGACACGTCATCGCCCACGCCTGCACCTACCGCATCTACCTCAAGAAGGCGAAGAATCTGAGGACGGCCGTCATGGTGGACAGCCCCTACCACCCCTACGGCGAGACCCAGTTCCAGATCACCGAGAGGGGGATAGAAGACCCCGAATCCTCGTAGACCCGCTGAGAACGTCGAGGGGCGAACAACATAGCCGGGAAATCAACCTCTCCCCAATCACCGAGGAGGGTAACGATGGGCATCGAGATGAAGACGGCCGCCGAGGCCCTAGAGGAGGAGAGGAAGAGGCCGAGGCTGACCACCGGCTTCAGAGACCTAGACGAACTCATAGGAGGCCTAGAGCAGGGCCAGTTCTACCTCTTCTATGGCGCCGATGGAGACCTCCTAGACCTCCTCATCCACAGAATCCTAGTCAACTGCACCCTGCCGATCGGAGGGGGAGGGCTGAACGCCAAGGCCCTATACCTCAACCTGTGTAACTACTATGCCGAGAAGACCCTGCTGAGCCCCACCGTGCTGGGGGCCTTGGCCAAAGGCGTGGGGGCAGATCCCGAGAGGGTCTTCAGGAGGGTGTACTCCCTCTTCGCCTTCAACGAGAAGCAACAGGGTTCCGCCGCCAAGGAGGCCATAAACCTCTTGAATCGTGACAGAGAGATTCGACTACTCGTCATCCACAACCTCACCAGATTTCTAGAGACCTCAAAGAAGCCTGAGGAGGCTCGAGAAGCCCTCAGAGAGATGATAAACAGCGTAAGGCAAGTTGCCGCTGAATATGACGTAACCTTGGTGGCGAGCGGCGGCGCGTCAAGGGGTAGAAGGGTGGTCCTCAAGCCCTTGGGGTGGCCCCTCCTACGCCGCGTTGCAAGTGTGATGGTCTTCGTCAAGAGGCTGGGTGGGGGCGCGGTCCCCTCGGTGAAGCTATACCTTGTTAAGCATCCCCGCAGGGAGACGCCCCGGTCGATCACGCTACACTTTTCTCAGGGAGGGATGGATGTAATGGGAAGGGTGACTCCCTCGTTCCGCCGGCAATATCTGGCTCAGATGGAGAAGTTGAAGAAGCGCTTTCAGAGGGCCCTCTTGAACCCCGAGGATAGGGAGGCCTTCAACCTCCTCATCAGGGACGCCTGGACACCCGAGGATCACGCCTTGGGCAACGTGGGTGCGCCAACGGTTCTGGACTCCCTCAACCTCATGGCCAACGTCCACAACAAGAGGGTGGTTGAAGCTTTGAGGAGGAGGGTTGAGGAGCTGGAGGAGAGGGTCAGAGAGCTAGAGTCGGGTGGATCTGGGGACGGGGAAGATGGGAAGTGACACGGGGTGGATCTTGGATGTCTACGTCCAAGGCGGTGAGGCCGTACTCTGGATAAGGACTGAAGATGGTCACATCCTCAGATTAACCGACGGCTACGCCCCGGACCTCTACATCCTGCCGAGGACGAGGGAAGACCTGAATACGCTTTATAGGGTTTTGGGTGACCACCCCAGCGTCGTTTCGGCCGCCTTGGAGGAGAGATACACAGAGCTAGGGAGCGACGTGAAAGATCAACTCCTGTGCGTAGTCATCGACGGCGCAACCCACTATAGGGAGATTCTGAGGATGATCCAGATTCTCCCCCAGGTTAAAGCCCTCTTCAACGTTGACCTACTACACGTCCAGAGATACCTCTACGCTCTGGGGATAGAGCCGACGAGCGAGGTTGAGGTTGAATACAATGATGGAAACAGACTTACCTCCATCAAGCGCTTAGATGATGAATTGGAGATCGCGCCTCCACCCTTCACCACCCTCTCCTTCGACATCCACATCAGCAGCGAAACACTTACACCCAAGGCTGATAGGGACCCTATAACCGGCGTAGAGGCGATGTACGGTGGAGAAAGACTCAGCGTGGGGGGCGAGGAAACCGATGTCTTAGAGAAACTGGCCGTGTTCATCCAAGAGAGGGACCCTGACTTCCTGATCTGCCCAGAATGCGACGAGGTAACCTTTCCCTATCTATTCAGAAGGGTGAAACTCCTGGGCCTCGACCTGCGGCTCGGCAGGGAGCCCATAAACACTTCAAAGCTGAGGAAACCTCTGCCATACTGGGTTAGGGGAAGGGTCGCCGTGAGCAGCCATCACTGGGGCAACACCTTCGAGGCTTGGGGCATCGCGGGGCTGGTGGAGAGGGCTCGCTTCGGCTTCCTGCCCCCGGGCATAGCGAATCGGTGGACCGCCAACCGGATCATAGATAGTCGGAACTGCTTCGAGCTCACGCGGAGGGGCTATGTGATCAAGTCGGATGCCGGGAACTATCAGTACGCTAGAACCATAGACCACGTCTTCTCGAGGGATAGGGGTGGGCTGATCTTCGCCCCCAGGATCGGCGTCGTTCACGAGAACGTAGCTGAGCTGGACTTTGAGTCCCAGTATCCCCACCTCATCGTCAGGGATGGGTTGAGCTATGAGACCGTTACGCCTGAGGGGGTGGAGAGGAGGGAGGATGCCCTGCTCCCCTATGTGACGGAGCAATTTCTCAAGCGGAGGCTCCACTTCAAGAGGTTGGCCAGAGAGGTGTTCCCCGAGGGTACAAGGGAGTGGCTGTGGTGTGAGCAGAGGCAGGAGGCCCTGAAACTCATCCTCTGCTGCCTCTATGGCACCTCGGGTTGTTGCTGGAATCGATATGGGAATGTGTTGTGCTTCGAGGAGATCAACAGGCTTTCCAGAGAAGCCCTGCTCAAGACTAGGGAGTATGCCCAGCGGAGGGGCTATGAGGTTGTGTATGCGGACACGGATAGCGTATTCGTGAAGAGGCCCAACGCCACCAGAGAAGACTATGAGGGTCTGTGCAGGGAGATAAGCCGGCTCCTCGACCTACCCATGACACTAGATCATCACTATAAGTTCCTCGTGTTCCTACCCCTCAAGACAGATCCCTCTGGGAACGTGGAGGCCCAGAAACACTACTTTGGCGTCCTAACAAACGGTGAATTGATCGCGAGGGGGATTGAGTTGAGGCGCCACGACACGCCGCAGTTCGTCAAAGAGTTTCAGATCGAGCTCATCAAGACCCTCCTCCGCTGTAGTGACGCCGAAGAGGTTCGAACGAAGGGGTATGATCAGGCGCTGAGATACGTCCACGAGACCTTGGAAAAGCTGATGAACAGGGAGGTTCCACCCGAGCAGTTGGTGGTTTCGAAGGTTCTGAGGAAGCCACTGGGGAAGTATAGGACGACGCCTCCACACGTCTCAGCCGCGACTCAGCTGGTCGGTCTGGGTAAGGAGTTGAAGGCTGGCGAGCACATCGACTTCATCTATGTAGACGTTAGGAACCCCAACCCGCTGCAGAGGGTTAGACCCAAGGACCTATATGATGCGAGGCGTCCATACAACTCCCTGAAGTATCGAGATTTGGTCTTGGATGCCGCCGAAACCGTTTTGTCTACCTTCGGCTTCTCCAAAGGGGGAAAGGTTATGTTTTCAAAACCCCCCTGATGTATTCTACGATTTCCCTGCTCACCGCGGGATTTAATGAGACTGCTCTGCCCTTCTTATGAAGTATGAGGTATCCATCGTTGACGAGTTGTCTCACCACTATCTACTTATATGTCAAAAGATAATTGGATAACCATGCCTGAAGAGCTGTACACGAAAAAGGAGTATAAGTCCATCCTGCTAAGGACGCTTGGAGACTCCCAAAGCTTAGGATCATAGACTTCTTCATAGATAACCCGCTCTTCGATTTTACAAAGAAGGAAGTTATAGAAGCTCTAGGAATGAGCAAGCAGACCTTCTACAAATACTTTAAAGACATAGAGGAGTTTGGAATCGTAACGGTCTCGAGGAAGATTGGGAGGGCAAAGCTCTACAAGGTAAACCCGGAGAACCCCCTGATTAAAATTTTGAAGGAATATGAAACCCAGCTTTCGTTGCAGATCGCGGAAAAAGAGAAGGCCAAAGCGCGGAAACCAGTTTCAGTAGAATCAGGATAGATGACATCCGAGACTCTATACTTAGAAGTTGCCGTTTTTCCTAGCCACTTTTTTCCCCGTTATTTGTTTCGGGTGGATCAGGCATATTCTTACGGCCCGCATCTCTCCCTCTAGATCCCGGCCCGGTCTTCGCATATACTCTTCGAAAGCCACTGGCACCCGATATTTGTCTATGAGTTTTTGAAGAAACGGAGTCATCCCCTCTCTATCCTCAATGATCTCCGCGCGTCCGAAGATGATGACGCTCTTAAAGAGGGACATGTCGGACGTCGCCTCGTCTACTTCGAAGCATACATTCGGATTCTTTCTGATGGCCTCCATCTTCATGCCCGTCTTACAGGTGTGGAAGAATATCTTGCCCCCAGAATACGCGTATCCAACGGGGACGACGTAGGGTCCCTCATCTAGAGACATCCCGATTCTCCCCACGCGCGCACAGGTTAGAAATTGATCGATTTCTCGGGGAGTCATGTCCTCCATGTCCGCGACCTTAGGCGTGGTCTTGTAGACGCTTGGATGAACGACCATAACATATACGCCTCACTCGGATTAACAATTAGGTATTCAAATAATCGTCTTATAAAAGGTAATTTTCCAGTTTTTACTCCCCTAAAACAGGCGTGTAGAGATTGGTTATTTATTAATACTCTTAGCTTATTGTCATCAAATAACCTTTTTCTATTTATCGATATATGTAGGAGTTACGCGGTAAGTCCAAGCTCTATAATAAACGAAGTGATATTTGAAGGGTTTTCTTAAATAGGTTGGGGTTGTCCAGATAAGGCCTAGGTGGTGGATTGCCCACCCACCCAGAAAATTTTTTCCATGGATCCGCGGAAGCAGCCGCCCCCAGCCTGATTTCGTGTGAAAGCAGTCCGCTGCGCCTTGCTTTCGCCGCCGCACTTTCTACGCCGCGAATCAACCCCAACAGCCCGGAGAGGCCTCAACCGCTGGGAGGCCTCAACTGCATAACTCCTAATATGTTAGAAAAAGAGGATAATGGAAGAAAAATTATCCCTTAGGTTGAAGGGCGCCGCCTCCTCCCCCCTCTTTTATTGTATGATTATGCTATAGATGGTGGTGTCTTACTAGGTTGGGATGGTAACTTTATCTCACCGATTTTTTTCAAACTGTGTTATTTGATTGTTAAGAAGCTGTGCTATCATTTTTGCGTGCTGAGGACTCGTTCTGATACGGGTGTGATACCGAATTTTTGCCTTTAAGCCTAAATCAGGTATTCCAGGTTGCGGGGTGCCAAAGTCAAGTATGAATTCTGCGGGGGTGAAATTAATCATGCAGTTTGTACGATAGCGTTCCTCTTGATCCTCAAACTCTATTTCTGGTTTCTCCTCTGCTCTTCGACTCATAAAATAGGGTTTATCGGTGTATAGTATAAATGAGTTAAGTTGAAAAAACCCACTCCCCAATCTTAATTCCTCAGGACCTCTTCGGTCTTGATGATTCTCTCTAACTCTTCTCTGACGTGCTTGTGCTCCTCGGTGGTGGTGTCGCAGTAGTAGATCCAGATGTTGCCGTCGACGGCGATCAATCCTCGGGCTTCCCCCTCCAGATCTCCCTCGGTTTTAGGGACTCCATCTCCCCGGTTTTGGAAGCCTCGATCTCCCCCTGGAGGATGTGCGCCTCCGCGATGAACTCCTCCGGGCTCAGCTTTTTTGTGAGCACTATGCGGGATCCACGCACTTCGAGGATCAGCTCGGCGTCCTTATCGATGCCCAGGCTCTTCCTGACCTCGCTGGGGATGGTTACCCGTCCCCTCTCGTCGAGCCTCACAATTAAGTTCAAATCCACATTACCCGCAATACCTACAATATGGGAAAATATAAATTCCTCCAGAACCCTCCGCTCAGAGCCTTTAAGGTCACGTTTCATCTAAATCTTCAGATCCCGAACAATGCTCTACAGCCGAGTAAAGGGTCACTGCGGCGGCGTCGTGCGCACACACCCACCAACTTCTAGAAGGATAGAAAAATACCTGTAAACTTTTTGAAAAAAGTCGCAAACTCGACCAGAACACCATTTATTTAATAGTATATTAAAGCCTGGGACACATCCAATTCTCTGTGCACTTGGATGACTAAGAACGAACCATTAAGGAGAGAGGCGGCTTTGGTAGTAAATCATCGCGGGACATGGCACCTCCCCCTCGAAGTGGGTTGTGGAGATGGTTAATGAGATGTTTCTAAAAACAATGTTCCTTCAACGAGGAGATGTGAAGGCTTCTTGAGGGTGAGGAAGGGTAAGAGGTGGAGGAAGGTTAGGCACAAGAGGAATAGGGATAAGGGTCGAAGGAGAAATTGATCCTCCACGAGTCCGCATCGCTGGCTCCGACTAGCATTGATCGGTCCCTCATAGAGACATCTCCTCCAGCGTTTCACCCTTGGTTTCGATCCCAAATAGGGGTTATTTGGAGATGACTTCCAGCGCTTTCCCCTTTGTCTCAATGCCCAAAATCAAGACGCTTAGGGCAGCGGCAATGTGTATCAGCGCAAACACAAGGAACATGGGTCCCAAGTCCGCCGTTGCGTAAAGATATCCGGTTAGCGTGGGCGCCAAGATTCCCGCCAGACGTCCGATGCTCGCCGCCAGCCCAGACCCGGTGCCCCTGGCATGGGTTGGATAGAGCTCGGGGGTATACGTGTAGAGTCCCGCCCACGCCCCCAGGTTGAAGAACGATACGACGCCGCTCCAGATGAGCACGTTGGTTATGCCCACTGCCCGCCCGATCAGATAGCTCCCGATGCCCGCGAGACCCAAATAGGCGATCAATACGGGCTTTCTCCCCACCGAGTCGAGGAGGAAGGTGGCGCTGAAGTATCCAGGTACCTGTAACAGGGTAACGATTAGAGTGAAGTAGAGGGGGGTGAGCAGCTCCTTTGCGAGCGTTAGATCGGCGTAAACGGTGGGAAGCCAAAGAAAAATTCCGTGATAGGTGTACACCAAGGCCGCCCACAAGATCCATAATAGGGCGGTCCTACCCCTGTAGGTTGGAGACCACACCAACCCTAATGCAGCCTTCACTGAATAGGGGGGTCTGCCCCCGGGTTTCCCACCGTTTGGAGCGGTGCGGATGAGGCCGTGTTTTTCAAGGATGTGCGTGGCCTCCTCCCTCCTTCCCATGAACTCTAGGTACCGTATGGACTCTGGGATGAAGCGCAAAATCAGGGGGACGAGGAAGAGGGGGATGAGTGCCACAAGGAAGGTGAGGCGCCACCCATAACTTGGGATTAGGAAGAAGGGGAAAAGTATGGCGAGCAACGCCCCGTACACCCATGAGGTTTCCACCAAACCTATGAAGCGCCCCCTATGCTTAGCCGGTATATACTCAGATACATATACACCGGGCTGAGGCAGTGACCCACCCAGACCTATCCCCGCCAAAAGGCGGAAAATCGACATGGATAAGACATCCCAAGCAGCGGAGCAGAGCCCCGTGAAGATGGTCATCATGAAGATGGTCAATAAAAGCGCTTTTCTCCTACCGATGAGATCGGCGATGACGCCGCAGCTCAAGGCGCCGATAAACATGCCCACATAGCCGGTGCTCAAGAGAAAACCCGCCGTTATGGGGTCCAGCATCCACTCTGTTTTTATGGCTGGTAGAGCGGCGGCGATCAACATGACGTTCATGGCGGTGAAGCAATAGATGAGGCTCCCGATGATTAGCAAAACGTAGTGGAACCGGGAGAGAGGCGCCCTTTCCAAAAACTCGGTCAAACTTTCCTCCATACTTCCCCCTTCAGTCAATGATTCATGAAACGTATCCGCGTTGACTTATTCTCAGAGCATACGCTTGCGCTTCCATCCATGAATTTGATTCACCATTTTATAAAGTAATCAAGTTTAATTTCATTATTCCAGAGTATTACATTCGTTCGAATCCCCGATAAAATGGTAAACTCCTTATTTACACACTTCATCCATTTTATAGGGTGTCATCCTCAATGGCCCTCGCTACCCCAGACGCTTGGAAGAAAAGAAAGAGGCAGAAGATGAGATCCCTAGCGAGGGATCGAGAGAGGGGCCTGGTGGATGACCAGATTATGCCCATTCTAAGAATCCTGAACTCCCTCGACGGGTATTTCACCACCAGCAGCTGTGCCGGGAGGATCGTTCTATTGGAGACACCCCGGATAGGCGATAAGTTAAACGCGAAGCTATGCGCCACGTGGCATCGAGAAGTCGATGCCGGAGAGGTTAGGGAACGCCTAAGCGAATATCTTAGAGGCTTGGGTGGAGGAGGGAGGGAGCTTTGGTTTATATCGCAGGGCCCCATCGTCCACGTCTCAGCGAGAGACCTCGACTCAGCCATAAAGCTTAGGGAGGTCGCCTTTTCATCAGGGTTTAAAAAATCTGGGATACTGTCCATATCGGAGAAGGGCGTCCTCTTGGAGGTTCTGAGCACAGAGAGGATGGATGTCCCCATAGTGAAAGACGGGGTAAAGCTCGTGGGAGATGAATACATAGATTTCTTGGTGGAAAAGGCCAACAACGCTCTAAGGAGAAGTTTGAAGAAGCTTAAACTCCTAAAAAATAAATTAGAAAGCATGATGTAGAGAAGACAAAGAGGCAAATCACAGTTTTTTAGGGGAGACCGCTGAGAGGGATTATCCACGTTCAAAACAGGGTCTGAGAGGCGGATAAAGATGCTTAAATCAAGATTGGGCCATGCCTCTTATGCCAGTTTTTTTCAACGATGCCCCTCACATTCCTGACAATTCCAAGATCGAGGTCCAGATCCTTGGCGATCTCCTCATCATCCCATCCCTTCTCTATCCCCAACAGTATCAGATCTAGATCCTCGTGGAGAATGGGTAATTCCGTAAGAAGCGATTCTTCCATCCATAGCCGAGTCGATGGAGGCTTCTTCGCGATAAAACCGATTTTTAACGCCCTCGCCACCATGCTTACCTGCGTCTTATACAGGGATGCCAAGGGTAAAATGTCAGCTGACCCGTCGCCCCACTTGGTGAAGTGGCCGAGAAGCCACTCGCTTTTATCGCAGTTGCCGCAAACAAGATACCTATAATAGTCAGCATAGTAATACAAGGCCACCATCCTTATTCGGGCCACCAGGTTCTCCGAAACAGCCTTTTCGGCTGGAGCGCCCCTCCTCGGTGTTCCAGGTCTTATGTGAGGTAAGCCCTTCAACACGTTTCTATTCAGGGGGGTGATCTCGACAACGCTGAGGTTAAACCTTCCGATCTTCGACACTCTGTTTATGTCGCGGAGGTTCGCCTGTGAATGTCTCTCCCTATCCATCAGATAGATCGCGTGGATGTTCAACCCCTTGATGGCGCGGCTACAGAGGAGTGCGGTGACAGATGAGTTTAACTCTCCATCAATACCCAGTAATATTCCCTCTGCTCCCGACTTGTCGAAGTGGTCTCTTATTCTCAGGGTCACAGAGTTGATGAACGAGGTTGGTTCAAATCTTCTCATCTCTAGTCTAAGCTTTGAAATTTCCCCCACCACCCTTCCTCATTAACAAAAGTCCAATGTGATTTATAATGTCTTGTTTTTTATGCAAGAAAGATTATTCAAAAACGGGAAATTACTTGAGGAACCCACAGATCACCTCATAAAGATAGAGGCTAGGTTCGATCCTCCACAGCCCTAAACATTTAGGCGCGGGGTCCAAAGCATACTCTAGCTCTAGAAACTCTAAGAGCTACTCTTTGAACAAATACCCGATTAAATCATCTCTCCTCTTTTTTGTTCTTCTTCTTTTACCACATCTGAACGCTCGATAAGAAGTTAATGAAGGGTTGAGGAGGTGTTGGGTGGAAGAAACTCGAAGGGGAGTAGGGTTTACCAAATGCCATGGATCAACCCAAAGCCCTGAATCCACCCAACACCAAATAAAAATTTGCCCACAATTTTATTAACTCTACTATTCGTCTCGATCGGATCGATTAATTATTCCGCCATCGCAGATCTAGAGTTTCCTCAGTGGAGTTAGACATCGTCTAACCCTGTATTACACCGATGACTCGCCTGCGCCTAGAGAAGTTTCGCCCCACTTCACGCGCGAGGTCCCTAAACTGCGCATAGGATAGGGGAAACGATGAAGAAAATGCCACTGAGATTTTTGGAGTCTAAACGTTCTCATCTCAGGGAAAAAAGAGGGGCATAGGATTATTCACTCGTTAAATCCCTCAGGGATGTGATCCTAGCTCCATACATCTCCTCCATATACTTGAGAAAGAGTTCATGGTGCTCCTCGGAATACGAGGCGACACAGTCGCTTAGCACAACAACCCCAAAACCCCTATAGAAGGCATCAGCAGCCGTGTGCACCACGCATATATGTGTGTTCACCCCTGCGAGGATCACCGCGTCGACCTTGAGCTTACGCAATAGGTCTTCCAACTCGGTTCCATGGAAGCCGCTGTACGTGTTCTTCTCGATGACGGTTTCGCCCTTGATTGGAGCAAGCTCAGGTATAATTTTGGAATCTTCACTGCCCTTCATGGCGTGGGTTCCCCAGACTTTGAGCTCATGATCTGTGGGGGAGTGGGAATCGCGGAGGTAGATTATGGGGATTTCCCTCTCTCGAGCCCATTTTAAAAGCTTCACGATGTTGGGTATAATCCTCCTCGCCTCCTCGAAGCCCAGTCTCCCGTAGACGAACTCGGTGAGCATGTCAACGATCAGAACAGCTCTCATCACCACCTCAACCCCCTAAGATACTTTCAGTTTAACTTGGGCGATAGAGAAGATAAGCGTTGACGATGGATTAAAATCGAGAGTCTAAAGGGACGAATGGGCCTCAAACATCAAGCCTCCTCCCAGCCGACGTAGAAGTATTCCCCACGACTCCTCTGCCCCCTATCTAATCGACTGTCTGGCTTATTGATCCGAGGGCGACCGTTGCGCGGGTCCCTCCTAACGGTCACTCCGACAGATTTTAGGAATCTATTGAAGGCGTCTCTCTTCCCCATGGGTGGTGAAGCGTAGCCCTTGACCCCGGGCTCTCCATCGAAAACCGTTATTCTATCTGCGACCAAGTCGACTAAGATCAGGTCGTGATCGACAACGATCCCCGTCTTGTCTTGGGACTTGATGAATCTGTTTATCGCCGAGGCGATGGTCAACCTGTCTTCAACGTCTATAAAGGCTGAAGGCTCATCGAGGAGATAGACATCGGCCTCATCCAATAAGCACGCCATTATTTGGAGCTTTTGCAACTCCCCGCCCGAGAGATCCGAAACCTTTCTCTCAAAGAGCTTGGTCATGTTCAACGGCTTTATCAAGAGACTTTGAGCCTGACCCGAGAGGGCCTTGGGGCCAACCCTGTCTAAAAGGAATTGCTCAACCGTCCCCTCAAAATCCGTTTGAATGTACTGGGGCTTATGGGATAAGCCCTCGACTTCAACCATGAGCTCCCCGGAGTCGGGCTTCACCTCGCGGCTCAGCATCCTCACAAGCGTTGTCTTGCCCGTGGCGTTGGCTCCTAAGATCCCAAGGACCTCCCCCTTGTATATTTCCCCCGGTTCAGCCCTAAGTTCAAATTCTTGCCACTTCTTCACGAGTTCTGTATTCTCGATGATGATAGTCTGCTTCGGCGGCGGGGATAAAGGAGATTTTTTCTCAAATTCGATGGAGTGCCCTCGGAACCGGATGTTGTCCCTAGGAATGTAGCCGTCTAAGAAGATGTTTATGCCGACCCTCACGCCCTCAGGCCTTGTGAAGATCCCATAGGCCCCGGGCTCACCGTAGACCACGCTGATGGCGTCGCTCATATAGTCGAGGATCGCGATGTCGTGCTCAACGACTAAGACGGCCCTCCCATCGGACGCCAACTTCCTAATGTACTTGGCAACGGCCATCCTTTGATAAACATCGTTAAAAGATGAGGGCTCATCGAAGAGGTAGACCGATGAATCTTTCAGTGAGGCCGCGGCTATCGCCACTCTCTGGAGTTCTCCTCCCGAAAGATCCCTCACCTCCTTATCTAGTGTTTCCTTAAGACTTAGGTCCTCAACAACCTCCTCGAGCACGTCCCTCTCATCCGTTTCCCTAAGGAGTTCCCCCACTCTTCCCTTCGCTATATTCGGGATTAGGTACACTGCCTGGGGTTTGAGAGCGACCTTGATCTGACCATCGTAGAGACCCTTAAAATAGTTATGGAGAGACGTCCCTCGGAAATATTCTAGGACCTCCTCTTCGGTTGCCTCCCTCTCACCTCCGAAGTTGGGCTTCATGCTTCCGAATAAGATTTTCAGAGCCGTGGTTTTTCCCGTTCCGTTCTTGCCCACTATGCCCGTGATGGTTCCGTTGGAAACGTTTGGAAGCCTGAAGAGTCTAAATCCATTCGGTTTGTATTGGTGGATGAGGTCTTCAGACAGTTGATCGGGGAGGTTTATTATCTTTATGGCTTTGAAGGGACACTTCTTCACGCAAATGCCGCTGCCGGTGCAGAGCACCTCGTTGATGACGGGATATCCATCGCCGTCGAACTCGATGGTCCTCTCCCCCATTCTCACCCCTGGGCAGAATCTGTAGCACTCCCGTTGACACTTCTCGGGGTTGCACACGTCTCTGTCTACGACGGCAATTCTCATAGAAATCACTTTTCATAATGTTTGTGGAGTTAGTGGGGACCATTGTATCCGTATGTCATAGCATGGACCTTTCCTTACCTTTTATCTTCCCCTCAGCAATAAATAGATAGGGAAGAATCCGAATATAATTATATAAGCTTCCATGAACAATCGATGGGCTTTTCATGAGAACTGCTGGTTGATTTAATCCGATTGTGTGGGTGTCCTCATCCCAGGATCTTGGTCAAACCATGATAAGGTACGCCAGAAAGAAGTACGGTTGGGACGAAATCAAGAAGAGACTCGACGAGGACGTGGCCGATTGGTTCAGCCGATTCCCCGAGCTCACCCCTCCGCAGGAATACGCCATCGTGCCCATATCCAGGGGGAGGAGCGTCCTCGTCTCATCTCCCACGGGTTCGGGCAAGACCCTAACGGTCTTCCTCAGCATCATAAGCGAGCTCTATTCATTAGCTAAAAAGGGGAAGCTAAAGGATAGAGTCTATTGCATATATGTCTCCCCCCTGAGGGCCCTGAACAACGATGTATACAAAAATCTCCTGACACCCATCGAGGAGATCGGGGAGATATGCAGGGAAAGGAGAGGCGTAGAGGTCAACCTGAGGATCGCGGTGAGGACGGGCGACACCACCCAGGGGGAGCGGGCGAGGATGCTCAGGGAGCCCCCCCACATCCTCATCACAACGCCGGAAAGCCTCGCCATCATCATCACGGCGCCAAAATTCAAAAATCTCCTAACCGACGCGAAGTGGATCATCGTCGACGAGATTCACAGCCTCTGTGATAACAAGAGGGGCGTCCACCTCGCCCTAAGCCTCCAGAGGATAGAAGAGCTATGCGGGAGAGAGTTGACAAGGATAGGTCTCTCCGCCACGATTAACCCTCTGGAGGAGGTGGCGAAGTTCCTCGTTGGCTATCGGGAAGACGGGTCTCTCAGAGGCTGCCTGATCGTTGACGTGCGATTCCAGAAGAAGATGGACCTCAAGCTAGTCTGCCCCGTTCAAGACCTCCTCTACACCCCTTCGATCGAGGTGTCCAAAAAGCTGTATAGATTCCTATCCGACGTAATAACCTCCAATAGATCAACGCTCATCTTCACAAACACCAGATCCGGGACGGAAAGAGTGTGTTTCCACCTAGCAAAGCTGGGGGTCGTCAAAGCCGACGAGTTGGGCGCCCACCACTCCTCCCTCTCCAAGGAAGAGCGAAAAACCCTTGAGGACCGCCTGAAGCTTGGGAAGATGCAGGGCGTCGTCACCAGCACCTCCCTAGAGCTGGGCATAGACATAGGTTTCATCGACGTCGTCGTTCAGCTGGGATCGCCTAAGAGCGTGAGCCGGGGCCTCCAGAGAATCGGACGCTCGGGCCACAGCATTCATGAAATCTCACAGGGCATCTTCTCAGCCATGGATTTGGACGACCTCGTAGAGGACGCTGTGCTGATCAGGGAGGCGCTGAGTGGGCGCTTGGACAGAGTACATATTCCCGAGAACTGCCTTGACGTCTTGGCTCAGCACATCGTGGGCATGGCGGTCACGAGGAAGTGGTCTCTGGATGAGTCTTATAAACTGATCAAGAGGAGTTACCCCTATAGGTGTCTCCCTAGAGAGAAGTTTATGGCCGTTGTCCGCTACCTCAGCGGTCAGTTCGGGTTTCTAGAGGAGCACCGGGTTTACGGCAAGATATGGATGGACGAGGAGGAGGGCGTGTTTGGGAGGAGGGGGAAGCTCCTCAGAGCAATCTACTTCCAAAACCTTGGGACGATACCGGAAGAGGTCTCCGTGGCCGTCTTCGCCAAGAAGAGGTTGATAGGGAGGTTGGAGGAGGATTTCGTGGAGCAGCTCCTCCCCGGCGATCTCTTCATCTTAGGGGGTAGAGTTCATAGGTTTAAGGGGGCTCGGGGGATGAGGGTCCACGTGGAACCCGCCGATGGCATGAAGCCCACGGTCCCGTCTTGGTTCTCGGAGCTCCTACCCCTCACCTTTGACCTCGGGGAGGCAATAAGCGGCCTACGCCACGAGGTTTGGGAGTTCTTGGAGAGGGGTAGTGAGGATAAAGCGCGAAAGATTTTGTTAAAACAATGCAGAGTGGATTCTTGGTCTGCAGACTCCATCGTCAACTATGTTAGGCTGCAACGGGACTTTCTGAGGGTTCTCGGTGTAGAAGCCTTCCACTCCCCTGAGAATCTCCTGATAGAGCAATATGTCGACTCAGGGGGAAAGATGAACCTCGTCTTTCACACCCTCTTCGGCAGGAGGGTGAATAACGTTCTCTCGAGGTCCCTCGCCCACGTGTTTGGCAAAGAGCTGGGGGTCAGCATCAAGCTCATAGTCGATGACAATGGGTTCGTGTTGATCATCCCGAGCAAGAGGCGGATAGAAGTCTTAAGGTGCCTAAGGAAGCTGAGGAGCCGAAACATTAGGGAGGAGATCGAGGAGGCCGTGATGAACACCCAATACGTTTGGAGAACCTTCAGGCACTGCGCGGCTCGATCGTTCATGGTCCTCAGGCGATACAAGGGCCACAAAATCCGGGTGTCCAGGCAGCAGTTGAACGCCGAAACCCTCTTCAGGGTGTGCTCAAAGATCCCAGGCTTCCCCATCGTGGAGGAGGCCGTGAGGGAGATCGTCGAGGATAAAATGGACGTTAAAAACGCTGAGAGGATCCTAGGGGACATAGAGAGGGGGGAGAGGAGGTGGATCCTCCTGCCAAAATACGACCTCCCCTCACCCTTCGCCCATAGGCTTCTGCTGAGGGGTATGCAAGACGTCGTCCTCATGGAAGATAGGAAACACCTCCTCAGAGACCTATACGAGCAAGTTTTGGAGAGGATCCGCGGGCATGGAGGCGTCGAGGTTGCTGCCGATAGCTGAAGACATCTACATCGTGGACCCTTGGCCCGCCGTCTACATCGAGTCCCTAGACACGCTCGTCTTGGCCGACCTCCACCTCGGCGTTGAGGGAGCCCTCGAGAAGGAGGGCATATTCCTTCCCTTGAACGTCAGCTTGATTGTCTCCAAGTATGTGGAGGAGGCACTGGAGGATAGTAAAGCATCGAGGCTCCTCCTGTTAGGCGACGTGAAACACGAGTTCGGCTTTCCAAATCCTTCGGAGTGGATTGAAGTAAAAAAGCTCCTAAACGGCCTCTTGGCCCGAAGGATAAGGGTTGCGGTCATAAGAGGGAATCATGACAACTATCTCATCTCCATCCTTAGGAGGCTCAACACACCCATCCATCAGACCCACCTCAACCTCGATAAGTATAGCTTCGTCCACGGGCATCTACCCTTGAAAACGGAGGAGATGGGGGAGGTCATCTTCATGGGTCACGAACACCCCTCGGTGAGGATAAGGGCGGAGACCGGGGTCACCCACAAATTTAAGTGTTTCCTCGTGGGTGATCTTCGGGGAAAGATGCTCATCGTCCTCCCCGCCTCTAACGAGCTCGCCGGTGGAGTCGATGTCAATGTAGCCTCACCCTCAGAGTTTCTCTCCCCCATCCTAAGAGGCTGCGACCTAGGCCTCTTCACACCCTACCTTTTGGATCCCGGTCATGCCGTGCATCGTTTTCCCCAGCTTAAATTCTTGGGGACGATGTCGTATGGGAGAGCTTGAGCTTGGCGCTACGATTCTAAGAAGTTGTTCAGTAGTTTTGTATGTGAGAGAGTGATTGAGAGACGAGTGTAAAGGGGGTTAGGGTTGTGCCTCGGAGCTCTCCCTAATCACCGTTCTTACAGCCCACTTGGCTTTGCCGAGTATGTCCCTCAGCCTCTCATCTGATCTATAGTTGTGAACCTTGAGGCTTTGGAGATTTCCCTCCTCCTCCACCACACTATAGGACAGCTTCTCCTCCTGCTTTATCTCCCCGCTTTGAATCATCTTGTAGTCCTCCTCGATGTAGGAGTCACACGTCTTTAGGAGGTATTTCATGGGTCTCGAGTTGAGGGCCACGTTAAACGATGGGTCGATGCTTAAAGTGAGGGTCGAAGGGGTGATGTTGGCCATTAGAGCGGTCTTCTCGCCTATCTTAAGGAGATCTACGGTTCTGCTTGGCTCCTCAACCTTCACTTCCTCCTCAGCTTTCTCCTCTATGAGCTCTTCGGCCGTTATATAGCTGATACCCTTCAGCTTTTCATCAATCAACTTCATGAGCTCGTCGATCTCCCCGATCTTTTCCAAGAGCGCCTCCTTCTCATTCTCAAGTCTGAGCTTGATCTTCGCCATTTTTTCGACATCTGACAAAATCTTCACCGATCTTAAACGAATCAACTTAATTATTGTCTCAAAAACTTAAAAAGCCTTTATGACATAATCCATCGGTAATTCCCTCAGCCACTCGATGAGGAGAGAACCCCTCTAACATATCCTTGGCCTCTCGAATATCATCCTTTAGTGCACCGGGCTTTCCTCTTCTACCTAATACCTCATAGTGACGGTGCGCCAAGAATAGTGATAAAGACATATACGCCCCCAACGTAGAAGTATTCTAGAGAGGTGGGGGGCAGAAAGGGCTCAGACTGCAACTCACACGTCTTCGAGACCTTTCTAAAGACGCCCAAAAACAACCGGGTGATGGATCCTGTCTGAAGATGTTGCAACGAAAATCGCGGAGGCAAGAAGCCTTAGGGATCAGGGCTTGACGATCAGGGAAGTGGCTGAGAGGCTCGGCGTCAGTAGGACCACGGCGTGGAAATACCTAAACCGTGAGAGGGCGCTGAGGCAGAAGAGGGATGCGAGGCTCAGGGCGAGGCTGAGGAGGCTGAGCAAGAGGTATGGGGGAGAGGTGAGGCTGGTTGAGATGCCCTACATGTGTTGGGTGTGTCACGGCAGGATCGAGAAGGGTGAGGCGGCGTTTAGAGACGAGAGGGGCGACGTACATGTCTACCGCCACCTAGAGTGTCGACCAGAGCCGACCTAAAGGAGCTCAGAGGTTAAGGAATTCAACCTCATATGGAGGATATGCATAGATGAAGCGGACTAAATCTCGATTCAAAAAAAGTAAAAAAGAAGCGCCAATTCCCCGATTGGCGCTCGTTCTCTCCGGGTTGGATTGCTATTTCCTACCTAGGACTATCTCTATCGTAGAGACATTCCTCATATCCTCGCCGATGATCTCCGTTCCGATCCTAACGTCGCTTATGTCTACTTTATCCGTGAAAAGCCTCCTCCTAATGATTTCCGCGACGTCGACGGCCTTTGAAATCGCTCTTCCCCTCGCTTTGATGATGACCTCATTGTGTCCAGCGTTGAACTGGAGGAGTGCTGCCAAGGCGTAGCTCATCAGAGGTTTCTTTCCGATAAAGATAGCGTTTGTTGGTCTTTTTTCCCCTTCCTCACTCATCGAAGACACCTCGTAGTACTTTGTAAAATATCTATCCTACCTTAAACCTATTTAAGGTTTTTTTCCTAGACTTCGACGTGGAGGTCCTCTTTTTCAGCCTCGATGAGCCACTTGGTGGGTATTGGGGGATAATCCTTTTTTCCGGGGAGGCTTCTCTTGATCGAGAGGGGTAGAAGGTTAAGCCTAAGCTCATCCTCAGCCAATTTTATGGGGTCTCTTTCCTCCCCCGGCTCTATGAAGAGGGGTGCCCCCAATTCTATTTGGATGGCTCTAATCCCGATGATTTTAGCCACTTCGAAATCCGTCAGCCTAGGAGGTCCAACCGGTATCCTATCTTTATAAGAAGTTTTATAAGAAGTCTTCTTACCCTCAGACTTAACCAACGTTGAAATGCAGCCCCCCACGTATCTCTTGGAAGGACAGATATATTATTTAAATTTTTATTTTCCTTTACATTCAAAGTGGAGGTCGCGCTTTGAGCTTTTCTTCGACTTACCTAGCGCTTTCCTTCCCTGATTACGTCGTAACCGTCGAGATTAAACGTCACCTCGCCCCAGAGATCGTGGGTAAATTGCTTCGAAGGCTCCCCATAGGAACCTATGCCTACCCAGCTTTAAAAGTCGTTTACGTGAAGTTGAACATTGGGAGCGGAGGGCGCAGAAAAATCCATGATCTAACGAGGGGCGACGTCTTTTACGGTATAAAACAAGACTCGATGGGCATCGTTCTCGAAGACCTAGAGTCTTCTCTTTCACAGGTGAAGATCGGCGAGGTCTCTGAAGG
Source organism: Candidatus Geothermarchaeales archaeon (assembly GCA_046757245.1). Taxonomy (GTDB): domain Archaea; phylum Thermoproteota; class Nitrososphaeria; order Geothermarchaeales; family JAUWBL01; genus JBHHXX01. The sequence continues at coordinate 8,314 of JBHHXX010000018.1, read as the reverse complement.
CTTAGAGAAAGTGGAGGGGATCCGGGGCGTGGTTCCCGTTAGAATCGTTGAGGTTTAATCATCTTCTTCCGGGCCAACTATGTATCGACATTTCGATGCTCATACAAGATACTCTCTACGAGGTTTTATTTCATAGGGACAGGTGGCGTGGAGGCAGACGTGGGGAAATACTTGATTTCACCAAATGAGGATATCTAGACAAATCCTAAAATGCCCTATAGCGCTCGGCCCACGATTCGTAGACCCGCTGTATCTCAGCTGATACAGACGGCTTGATGCGCCTTATGGAGTCTCTTAGATCGGACATCTCGATGGGTCTCGGACGGGAGTTTGGATTCGAGGCTCTGCCGCTCTCGAAGAGCTCTGAGACCACCTCTATGTTTGCCGTCTGGCAGATGTCGCGGATGTCGCTGGGCGTATAGTTCTCCGTGAGACTCGCCAGAGCATCATAATCAATGTCGTTAACGGTCTGAACGTTCCTCAGGAAGTGCTGGAAGAGTCTCGACCTCACGTCTCGGTTGGGCATGGGCAGATAAATCCTGCGCTGGAAGCGCCTGATGAAGGCCCAATCCAAGGCCCAGGGCTTATTGGTAGACGCTATCACGTACATGGGTAGGTGTTTTCCCGACTTGTCCGCAATCCCATCCATCTCCTTGAGGAATTGGTTCCTCACCCTTACTTCGCCCCCCACTTCTTGCTGCCTCACGCCTATGAGCGAGTCGACCTCGTCGATGAATAGGATGGCAGGTGTCTCCTTCGAGGCCAATCCGCGCATGTTCTCGAATATGCTAGCCACGTTCTTCTCCGCCTCGCCGAGCCACTTGCTCATGATCATCGCGGCATCGACAACGAAGAAGTAGCTGTTGATCTCGTTCGAGACGGCGGCCGCCACGGTTGTCTTCCCGCATCCAGGAGGGCCGTACAATAAGAGGCCACGGGGGAACCCGAGTGGAAAGAGATCGGGGCGCGCACATGGGTAGACGATGGTCTGTCTAATCACCTTTTTGACATCCTCTAGGTCGACGATGTCATCCCAATTGATGTTGACCCTGTAGCTCTTGAGGGGTTCTTGCGCTACGCCTTTTTCCTTTACGGTGAGTATTGTTTCGGTGTCCGATTGTGTTCTATCTATGGTGAATCCCACTCCATCCTTTGCGTCTTCGGCTATCATCCCTCTTAGGAACTGAATCCTATCCCTATACTCCCTGATCTTTTTAACATAGATTTTTCTTATATAGGTGTCGGGGTAGTGCTCTATTAGCTTTGCCAGGGCCTCGACGGCCCTCTGATATTTATCCGTAGCTAAGGACCTTAGTCCCCTCTTGTCGAGTTCAACGGCTTCCTTAGCGTATCTATAAGCGATGTCTCCGAGTTCTACGGGGTCCTTTGTCATCACTTCACTGGGATCTGACGGGTTAACCATTAAACTTTAGCCTCCCATCTTCGGCCAATTCATACAAAGCCTCGATTACCTTTTGAGGAGATGCCCTCAGGTATTTTGCGCACCCAAAAACGTCGATCCTGCCATGGCGCATGTTGATGTAATAAAGAACTTTATCCTCAAAACTCATCTTCTTTTTTCCACTCTTGCCGCTGAATATGACCTCAGTTCCACCATCGGCCACGAGCATGTTAAGAACCTCCTCCATCTTATCAGCCAAGCGCTCTCCCCTCACCTTTTTGTTTAGGGGTACGCTCGGGAAGCGGTTCAGAATCTCTCTCTCAAGCTCTCCTTCAACTTGGCTGATTATCTTAGAGGCCTCTGGAGTCTGAAAGTCGAAGAAGATGTGGGCGTCAGGTGGACGAAGAATCGTTACTAGTTCGGTGTAGGAGTGAGCCAAATCTGTCATGACGTCTTTAAAATCCATGGGTAGAAGAGAGGCGTATTGAATCGCCTCCTCCACGGACTTGGCTACTGGTCGAAAGCTTGAAATGGCGGTATGGAGTATCCTGAGGGTGTCTAACCTCTCCGAAACACCTGTCAACCCGAGCTCTATCAGGATTAAGACCCTCTTCATTATGGCTATATCTCCCATCTCCCTCAAATACATGTTCACACGGCTCTGCTGATTCTTTGACCTCAAAAATTCAAGTTTAGAATTAAGCATCTGTTCTTTTGACGTTATTTTCTGGATCAATCGAGCAATGTGAGCCCTTTGATAATTCACATTTCTCATCAAAGTGTAATAATCATCTGAATCCCTTTTCTTGCTTCTACGGTTGAAGATTCTGAACGTCGACACCCCCTGACAAATCTAGTCTAGTTGGCGATGATAATCTATGGACTAAACCGTCCACCCTTTCCCTGACCGAGTTCTCGGGGGTATGCTTGGATTTGCCTTTCAGTAGACAGCCATTAAGATTCTTCTGTGTTCAAGCGATTCCGGGCGGGGTCTCGCCTACCTCCTCTTCGATCTCTTCGACGATCTCAACAGTCTCCGGCTCTTTGGGTGGGGTTTCGGGCTCAACTATAGCATGGGGGAAGGGAGATTCTGTCTCTTCCTTTTCAGCCCTCAACTCTTTTATTTTGTTTAACGTTGAGGATATCTTCGCGGTTAGCCTCTCTATGTCTTCTATTTCGTTGTGAATGTGCGATTTTTCCTCTTCCAGCTTTTTATGGGCCTGAGAATATCCGTCGTCTTTCAGCAGATTCATGTTTCTCGCGACTTCGAGGTTCATGAAAAGTCTGTAAATCCAATTCCTTTTCTCGTTAGTGTGTAAAAGTCTTTCGTTGAGTTTTTGGGTGAGCTCCTCAGCTTTGGCGGATATAGCTTCGAAGGCAGCGTCGAGTTCATCCTTTACCTCATTTATGATTTCTTCAGATACCAAGCCCTTGATCTTAAGGTTTGAGGCCGCTTGCTGCTGTACAAGGTGGATGTCCATCTCTTCGCATAATTCTTCGGCTTCGAAGATTATGGAGGGTGCGAGGACGACGCTCGTACCGTTGAAGCGGAAGGAGGACGTGTTACTCTTGATGAGAACCCCCCCGTTTTCATAGACTATGGCGCTTACCTCCCTCGTTGGCTTCGTCTCTACGGCCACAACCCTGCCCTCGAAGCGTCCATACCTCTCTTCCACGGGTTTACCTATCAGGTCATACAAAGAGGCGGAGAACATTTCACTACTCCCTTAGCTAGAAGCGTATTTCTTCATGTCCCTTGGTGGTGATCGGTACGCTTGGAACGGAGGGAAGTTTCTCCCTCATCTCCCGCTCAACGTGCGTCTCAGCTTCTTTGAGGATCTTCTCGGCTTCATCGTTGGCGGTGGAGAAGTTGAGAGTTATGCCTCCCATCTGCCCTGCATCGACTAGGATACTGCTGAGCATGTCGGAGATGGAGTTAAACTCGTCGTCGGCTTGAGGGAGTATCTCTGCTAGGTTGCCACGCACCGATTTTATCACCGACATGGCGGGTGCCAGGGTTACGACGATGTCACCTATCTCCTTGACGGTGCCGAGGCGTAGGGATATCTGCTCCATCGCGAGTTTAGCTTGATTTATGCTCCTCAAGGCCTTCCTGACCTCTGTGAGTTCGTTGGCGTAGAGAGCTGCGCGGCTCCTATCGTGCATCCTGAGGGCGTCGACGATTTTGGAGTAGTATAGGCGATCCTTCTCCTTGAGGCTCACCACCGCTATGTCGAGTTTTCTACTCTGGAGGTCTAATGCTCTAACGGCTGATTCCAATCTGTTCCTCAGCTGTGTCTTAGGCTTCAACGATGCCTTGATTTTTCGCCTTACCCCGCTGTCCTTTCCAGACCACATCTTTTCGAACTCTGTCATTCAGACTATCACCCTATTTGCTAACCATATGGGTGATAAAACTTATTAGAGGAGTGTGCGTTTGATTTGAGTAACCTTCGGTTAAAGGGGTTGGGGTTACATTCTGTTAAATATCACATCAAAAAAGTGAAGAACTCAAAAAGGAGGCCGTGAGAATAAGCACATTTATCAAGCTTGATGTGGGCGCGAGCATGAAAGTAGGCGTGGACGAGGATCAACCGGTCGATAAGACCTGGAAAGACACCAATCGATTTCCAACGTGCTCCCGCGATGGTCGAGAGAGGACTAGCCAAACCAGCACAGAAACCTCCTATGGCGCCGAGACCTGAAGCCATAGGTCAACGTCTAATTGAGGATATCGAAGCCTCGGGATACATAAAACTTAAAAGGAAAACGTATCTCAAGTTTTTGCATTTTTCTTGAATGGGTCCTCCGTCGAGGGAACGCGGGGGGAGGGAGAACATTGGACGAGGAGAGGATAAGCGGCGCTCTTTCTAGCCTGGGCCTGACAAGATATGAGGCAGAGGTCTATGGTTCCCTGGTGGAGCTGGGCGAGGCCAACGCCCGGGAGATAGCGAACAACTGCACCGTTCCCAGGGAGAAGATTTACTACGTTCTTAGACGCCTCGAGAAGCAGGGTATGGTAAGGCTGGTGAGTCGGAGCCCCATCAGATACGTGGCGCTCCAGCCAAAGAACACGTTGAAGAAAAAGATCGACAGGCTCAAGAAGGAGCTGGGGAAGATAGAGGAGGCCGTTGAGTTTTTAGAGGAGAAGTATAGCAGGGGCAAGGTTCGGATAGAGAGGAAGACCCTCAACTTCTGGGAGATCGTTTCGGGCCCTGAGAAGAGGCTTAGGAGCATAATAGAGGGGTGTAGCGCGAATCTCGATGCCCTCCTAACGGTCGACGAATCCATAAGGGTCGCGGGGGAACTCTACGATCTCTTGAAGAAGATAGAGAGGAGGAACGTGGAGATCAACGTGTATTCGACTCTTAAGGACATAAACATGAGGGCCTTGGGGAGACTCTCGAATGTGGCCAACGTGCACGTCATCGGGGATGAGCCTTGGGATCACTCCATCTTCATAGTTGACGAAGAGGTGGGGTTCATTTTGAGCAACGATCTAAGGGATGGGATTCACTTTATCGATCCTCGAATAGCCCACATTATCCTCAATTTCATCTCCAAAATCGGTGAATCGGCCCTAGACTTTAGGAGTCTCATAAGCCTGATGGATTATGACGGAGAGGTCCAGAGGCTGAGCGATAAGATCGGAAAGGAGCCCTTCTATGAGATACTCTCCGGAGGCCTCGTGGATCTCATCATCAATGGGTCCTCCAACGATAGAGAGGAGATCATTGAGAGGCTTGGCAAAGCCCTCCTGTCCAAGGTGGGTGAATGTGTAAGGGTTAGGGACTTGAGTATCCATGAAGCCATAGATAGAATCGCTGCGATTGCCCTCCTCGTGGACGACTACGATGTGGATGTGGTCTTCAACGAGGACTTAGGGATACTTACGTATGAGTTGGACGGCGATAGAGATAACCTGATTGCAAAGTCGGTGGATAGCGGGTTGACATTCCCGCCGAGCCTCTGGAGCCTTTTGGTGCAGGAGTTGATCAGGGACAGAGGGTATAAGGAAGAGATAACAACCATACTATATAACAAACAATTGGAGCGGTGGAACTTCCAGAAAAAGTTCGTCAAGAGAAAGGTTTAATACTCGGGTACCGTCTTCGACCAGAAGTGCACGATCACCAAGGCCACGAAGGCGCCCGCCACTCCTGAAAGCATGGATTCCGTAAACCATGGGTTTTGAATCAACCAGGGATTCAGGTTTCTGATCGCTTCGAGGACCTGTGGTATCGCGAGTCTAACGAGGGCGTATATACCCGTTCCGATCAAATACCCTACGATTGCGATCAGAGTGAGTACCGTCTTCCTACCCATCTTCACATACCTCTCGAAAGTAGAGGGTTCTAAAACTATTTATATTTTTCAACTGAAATGTGTAACGAAACTTGGGCATGTCGCCTCTATCCTCATGTGGTGTAGAGTAGATTTAAACCTTTTTTCACATGAGTTACTACACCTCTAGGTAAATCCTGCTCCCTTTAATCAAATAGGTTGGGGCATCCTCTACAGAGTATGAAATTTCCCAATCCGTTTCAAAAATTCGCTTATTCTTTTGGAAAGTTGATTAAATAGTATATATTAGATATATTAGACTCTTAGATTACATATAGCTATTCATAATACGGACACCATTTAGATTTTAAAGTCGATGTATAGAATTTGAATAGAGAAGACGGAGTTGTTCTCTGGAATTGGATGAACGTAAACGCTCAGTACCGAGGATGATCGCGGCATCTTCAGCTTTGGGCGGCTTGGTGGCTGTCTTTGAAACCCTCCCTTTCGACGTTCCCTTCCCGCCTTATCCTCGGATAACGTTTGATCCATCCGGTATACCGATCGTCCTGTCACTTCTCCTGACCGGTTTCGTTCCCTCGGTTTACACCACACTGATAGGCACCTCTATGATTTTTTATAGGGGGAATGTGTTCGGGGGGATCTTCAAGGTCATCGCCGAGTTATCGACGGTCGCTGGGCTTCAAGTTTTGATTAAAAGAGGCATATATCTGAGCTCCGTTTCTTCGCTTGCAACGCGCATAGCCGTTATGACCGTCGCTAACTACTTCCTCCTACCCCTGTTCTATGGTTTGCCTCTCAAGATAGTCGTACCGTTACTTCCCCTCATAGCCATATTCAACCTGATTCAAGGAGCCATAAACGTGGGTATAGCCTATGTGATTTACGTCAGAGTTCCTCCAACTTTCAAGAAAACCTTGAAAAAATGACCCTAAACCCCTACGCTGCCGGTAGCCTCCCTATGCGTATGGCAAAGTGGAAACGATTCTACCAATAACTACTATAATTCCCTCTTTTTTTAGAGCTTGAACTAATCATTTGTCGCAACTTTTTCGAATTAACGTTTATGGCTGTAAGAAACAGTGAGGAAATAAAAAATTCTTCACCGCCATCCCTTCATCACGACGACGCACCTTGAAGGTTGAGGCCCTTAGATCCTCAGCGTTCAGATATAAATTTAAATATTTTATGTTTTAATCGTTATGTATAATTGTATATAACGATTAAAAAAGTGAGAAGGGAGTGAAGCGGAAAGGGAAGATCACGATGTTGATGTTGGCTTCAACGGCGATAGCCGTAATCGGCGTAGTTACCCTCTTGTATACTCAACCCCAACCGAGTGAGAGGCTGGTGCTGGCGACCACCACGAGCACATACGACTCGGGTCTCCTCGACTACTTGCTCCCCTACTTTGAGGGAAGATGCGGGGTTAAAGTCCACGTATTACCGGTGGGGACCGGGCAGGCGCTCGAGATCGCGAGTAGGGGAGACGCGGACGTGATCCTCGTTCATGCCCCCTCCTCCGAGAGAGAATACGTGGATAAGGGAGTCCTCGTGAACAGGGTGCCCATCATGTACAACGACTTCATCATAGTGGGCCCCTTGGATGACCCAGCGGGTATCAAGGACATGAAAATCGCCGCAGAGGCGTTTAAGATGATACGAGGTGCGGGCGTCGAAGGCAGAGCGGTCTTCATCTCTAGGGGGGACAACTCGGGAACCCACATGAGGGAGATGGATATATGGCATAGCGAGGGGATAAATCCCATCGGTGAGTCGTGGCATCTGGACGTCGGCCAGGGGATGGGCGAGACCCTCTTAGTCACGGACGAGAAGGGGGGCTACACGCTCTCCGATAGGGGCACGTGGCTATCCATGAGGGGCACCCTGTCCCAATTGAGGGTGCTGGTGGAGGGTGACCCCGACCTCATCAACCCCTATAGCGGGTTACTCATCAACCCGAGGAGGTATCCCTGGGTGAACCTCGACGCGGCCAAGAAGTTCATAGGGTTCCTCATCTCTGAGGAGGGGCAGGGGCTGATAGCCAACTTCAAGATGGGAGGCGAAAGGTTGTTCCAACCCTGCTATGGCAATGCCCCACCAGCGTGGGGTTCGAAGGAGGAGGAGCGTGAGGCAATGGAATACTGGAACCATGCGAAGCCCTCCCTTTTATGCGCCTCCCCCTCCGTTTTCCATTCTCAACTCGCGTTGTCGGATGGGGTGTCAAACACATGCGAGAAATCGTTGATGGGATTATAAGGGCCATCGAGTTGATCCTATCACTCGACCCGGAGGTCCTCAGCATAACCCTTTTGTCCCTCAGGGTCTCGGGCACGGCCGTGGCCTTAAGCTCACTGGTGGCCCTGCCCCTGGGAGCTGTGCTCGGACTCCACGAGTTCAGAGGTAAGAGTGTGGTGGCGAACGTCGTCAACACCATGATGGGGCTGCCGCCCGTGGTCGTGGGCCTCTTCGTCTTCCTCCTGCTCTCGAGGGCGGGTCCCCTCGGCCCCCTAGACCTCCTCTACTCGCCCACCGCGATGATCATCGCCCAGCTCATATTGGCCGGGCCCATTGTAACAGGCGTCACCATGGCGGCCGTAGGCAGCG
>JBHHXX010000017.1:0-31468 GCA_046757245.1 Candidatus Geothermarchaeales archaeon | reverse complement strand
GAAAAACCCATAGAGCGGTTCTGATTATCCTAATTCTTATGTTCTTAGATTCAACCTCACGGGGGTTATGGTTTTCAAACAATTTTTTGTCCTCGAGACGATTGGTCCTTATGGTTCTCAAATGTTAAGGAACTATTCACATGTTTCTGAGCCCCTTCCTTGACCAATTTTTTCATATAGCCAATGAAACAGGGATATCCTAAATTAAGTTGAAACTTTACTTAAATTTTTTGTTTCACAAAACGTTTGAAGACCACGGAGAGGCATGGCGCTGTGAGGGTTAACATCAATCATGGTCGAAGGATTTAAGGTGGGCGTGGATAGCGCATGGCTCATTGCAACAACTAACCCCATCTATGTTGAAAAGACCCCTATAGATATTAATAACCGTCCTCCAAACGCAAGGAATCGATGGCCAAATAGCTCTAGAGAAGAGTGAATAAACCTAAAAAATAGGATGACTACGATATGACTTCCTGTTAACAAAGACTTTCTGAGTTTTTTACTACAGCCGATTTTCTCAGGTTTATCTTAGAGGGGGAGAACGTCTCCCCACTCTCCATCAAAAAAGGTTTGGATCAGGGAACTCCGTATCCTCCCTCTTCTTCGCCCATACCCTCACCCGGTGGTGGCGGGGTAGTCTCCTTCATCTTCGAGGCGGCGATGACGTCGTCGATGCGGAGTATCATCGATGCGGCTTCGGTGGCGGATTTGATGATTTGTTCCTTAACTACTAGAGGTTCGACCACGTTCTGCTTCATCATATCAGCGACCTTGCCTTTATACACATCGATGCCCATCCATACGTCTCCCTCCTTGTGTTTCGATCTTAGCTCTGCCTCTATGTCTATGGAGTCAAGACCCGCGTTTTCCGCCAGAGTCAGTGGGATAGACTTTATTAGGGCATCTGCAAACGCCTTCACGGCCAACTGTTCTCTCCCCCTGAGTTCATCCGCCCACTTCTCGATTTTGAAGGCGGCCTCAGCCTCTGGGGCTCCACCTCCGGCGACGATGGCGGGTTTAATGACCACGTCCTTTACCACGCTGAGTGCGTCGTGTAGCGAGCGCTCGGCCTCTTCGACCACCCTCTCGCTTCCTCCCCTAATCAGCACCGTGACGCTTCGGGGGTTCTTGCATCCCTCGATGAAGATCCATTTGTCTTCTTCGATTTTCCTTTCTTCCACCGTATTCGCTTTCCCTAGGTCTTTACTCGTTAGGTCTTCGAGGTTATTAATTATTCTACCTCCCGTGGCCTTGGATAGCTTCTCCATGTCTGACTGTCTCACCCTTCGAGCGGCCAAGATGCCCTTCTTAGCCAGGTAGTGTTGAGCCACGTCGTCGATGCCCTTCTGGCAGATGAGTACGTTCACGCCCTTCTCGGTTATCTTGTCGACCATCCCTTTGAGCATCTTGTTCTCTTCCTCGAGGAATAGCTTGATTTGATCGGGTGAAGTGATGTTTATTCGGGCGTCGAACTCCGTCTTCTCGATCTCCAGGGGCGTGTTGATTAGGGCAATCTTAGCTTTTTCAATCCTCTTCGGCATTCCGGAGTGAACGACTTCTTTGTCTAAGACAATACCCTTGATGAGCTGGGTGTCTCTCAAGCTACCTCCGGGCTTCTTCTCTACTTTTATATCGTCTATATCCACCGTGTCCTTCCCATCGACCTTCCGCCTCACCGAAAGCACGGCGTCAACGGCGATGTCGGATAGGAAACCTCTGTCAGCGGCGACCAGTTTGGACCCCATCGCTGTGGCCGCGATCTTCCTGAGCCACTTTTTGTCATCGGGGTCGATGCTCTGAGCCATCTCTTCAAAGGTTTCTAGGGTTTTCTTCGCGGCCTTTTTATATCCGTCGATGATGATCGTTGGGTGTACCTCCCTCTCAATGAGTTCCTCGGCTCTGTCTAGGAGATTGCCAGCGAAGACCACCACAGATGTGGTTCCATCGCCCACTTCCGTGTCTTGGGTTTTAGCTATCTCAACCATCATCTTGGCGGCGGGGTGTTCAACATCCATCTCCTTGAGCATCGTTGCTCCATCGTTAGTGACCGTGACATCACCAAGCGTGTCCACGAGCATCTTGTCCATTCCGCGTGGTCCCAGCGAGGTCCTCACTATGTCAGATATGATCTTTGCCGCCATAATGTTTCTCTTTTGCGCCTCTCTACCTCTACTCCTAGCTGTTCCCTCTTTCAGTATTAATACAGGTTGGCCACCTGACGTGACAGCTGGGATTGCCTGTGCCAACTCATCACCTCCGTTCCAGTGTTACGAGAACACCAGTCTAAATCCAATATTGAATTTAAGGATGTTTATATATTTATTTTCTCATCCGATCCAATAAAACCAGAATCACTGTTCGGCTGATACTAAACAACCATTTAAACACGTCACAATTATTAATTTCCGAACATCAAATTCCGGATCATGGTTATTCCCCTGAAACCGTTAAGCACCCTCATGGAAAAGTAATTTAAAAGCCGGACAAAATAGTTTGCATTCTAGGCGATGATGAAATGAGTTATAGTGTGGGAGTTGACATCGGTGGCACGTTCACCGACTTCACGATCGTCAACGATGAGACCGGGGAGATAAACGTTGATAAATACCTGACGACGACCGATCCCTCTGACGCCGTCTTCGAGGGTCTAGATGCCCTCATCTCTAGGCTCGATATATCGATGGGGGACATCCGAAAGATCGTCCACGGGACCACCCTCGTGACCAACACCGTCATCGAGCGGACAGGGGCAAAAACGGGGCTGATCGCTACAAGGGGGTTCAGGGACATCCTCGATATGAGGCGGGAGGTGAGATACGACGTCTATGACCTCAAGATCAAGTTCCCACCGTCTCTGATCCCCCGTTATCTGAGGAAGGAGATCACGGAGAGGATACTGCCCAATGGAAACATAATTACACCGGCTAGAGAGGAGGAGATCCGAGAGGTCGTGAGGGGTCTGGTGGAGACGGAGGGAGTGGCCTCCATCGCCGTCTGCCTGATGCACTCCTACACTAATCCGAAGCACGAAAAACTGGTTAAGAAGATCATTGAGGAGGAATTCCCACAGATCTATACGTCTATCTCGAGCGAGATCCACCCTCGCATTGGGGAGTATGAGCGCACCTACACCACCGTCGTAAACGCCTACGTCCTACCCAAGATCGAGAGATACGTAGACAAGCTTGAGAGCGGGCTGGCGGAGAGGGGGTTCCTGGGCGAATTCTACATCATGACCTGTGGAGGAGGTATGATTATGCCAGATGTCGCCAAGAACTTCCCAGTCCACCTGCTGGAGTCGGGACCCGTCGCCGGCGCGGTGGTCTCAAGGTACTTGGGGGAGAAACTCGGCGTCAACAATGTTATTGCCTTCGACATGGGGGGAACCACTTCTAAGGGATGCGTGATCAAGGACAACGTGCTATTCAAAACCTACGAATTCGAGGCCGCTAGATACCATCAATTCAAACCCGGAAGCGGCATACCCATCATGACGCCAAACATCAAACTCATCGAGATAGGCGGGGGAGGCGGCAGCATCGCGAGCCTCGACGCGCGAGGCCTCATCCAGATCGGGCCGAGAAGCGCGGGCGCCAACCCAGGCCCGGCCTGCTATGGATTAGGCGGCGATCAGCCCACCGTCACCGACGCCGACCTGATATTGGGCTACCTAAGTCCCAACTACTTCCTTGGGGGAGACATCCCGCTCTATCTAGATCGGGCCGAGAAGGCCGTCTCAGAGCTCGTAGCCAAGCCCCTTGGAATAAAGACGGTGGAAGCGGCGTGGGGGATCCATGAGAAGGTAAACGAGGATGTGGCCATGGCCGTTAGGCTCCACACCGCTGAAAGAGGCATCGACTGCAGAGGATTCGTGCTCATCCCCTTCGGAGGCGCTGGCCCCATCCACGCCTGCAGGGTCGCCAAAAAGCTGAAGATGAGCAGGGTGATATTCCCCTACCGTGCCGGCGTGTTGTCGTCGCTGGGCCTCTTGGTGACGCCCCTCCTCTTCGACTTCACGAGGACCCACCGAGTCAACCTAAACGATCTGAGCTTCGAGGAGTATAAGGGTGTCTTTGACCAAATGGTTAAGGCAGGCGTGGACCTCCTCAAGAGGGCCGGGTTGCCCGACGAGCAGATCATGATCACACGGCTACTGGATATGAGATATGAGGGTCAGGGGTACGAGATCGAGATAGAGCTCCCCTCCCGTGAAATGTCAGCGGGGGAGATCAAGCGGCTCGGGGACATGTTCGAGACACGATACCAAAAACTGTATTCCCTCAGCGGATTGTCCGAGTCCATAGAGATCGTGAACTTTAAGGTCAGCGCCTCTGGGCCGGTGCCCGAGGTCAAACTGGTGAGCGAGCTCCGGGTGGTGCCAACAGAGGAAGCGTTAAGGGGGAGTCGACCAGTCTTCTTTGCTGACCCGAACGATTACATCGACTGCAAGGTCTACGACCGATACAAGCTGATGCCCGGGATGAGGATCGAGGGCCCAGCCGTGGTCGAGGAGAGGGAGTCCACGTGCGTCTTGGAACCTGGGACAACAGCGATAGTTGATGAGTTTCTAAATTTAGTCCTCGAGATCACAGGGTGAAAGTCATGGGAAGGGAGTACGACCCTGTCACCCTCGGAATCCTGTGGGACAAGCTGGCGTCGATGGCCGATGAGATCTACACATCCTTCTGTAGGACCTCCTTTACACCCCTCGTAAGGGAAGCCTTCGACGCTATCGCCGCTCTCTTCGACGGGCAGGGCAGGCTGCTGGCACAGGCGAGTTTTGGCCCACCCTCTTTCATAGGCACCCTGCCTCAGACTCTTCACATCTTCCTCAAGAAGTTCCCCAAGGAGACTTGGAATCCAGGGGACATTATAGCCACGAACGACCCCTGGCTCGGAACGGGCCACCTCAACGACCTCTCCATGGTGAGACCCGTGTTTCACAAAGATGAACTCGTCGCCTTCACCGGCACGGTGAACCACCTCCCCGATGTAGGTGGCATGTTGTGGTCTACCATGGCCAGCGAGGTTTATGAGGAGGGTTTCCGCCTCCCGCCATGCAGGATTGTGGAGAACGGCGAGCCCAATGAGGACGTCATTGATATCATTCAGAACAACATTCGGATCGGGGATCAGGTGATGGGAGACATTAGGTCTGCGATCACGGCAAACCACGTCGGCGAAGCGTTGATGATCGAGTTCCTTGAAGAGTATAGAATAGAGGACCTCGATGCTCTCACCGAGGCGATTTTAAACACCTCAGAGGAGGTCATGAGGGAGAGGATAAGGCAGATCCCCAACGGCATCTATACGTATCAGCTTTATACCGAGGGGATCGTAGAGCCCATAAAGATCGTATGCAGCGTAGAGGTAGGCGACGACGAGATCACCGTGGACTTCGAGGGTACGAGCAAGGCCGTGGACAGGGGGATAAACGTACCCCTGGTCTACACCACCTCCTACTCAAGGTACGCCGTTAAATGCGTCGTCAGTCCCACCCTCCCCAACAACGACGGAAGCATCAAACCCATCTTAGTAACGGCGCCCGAGGGGTGCATCCTCAACGCCCCACCCCCATCCCCCGTCGCGGGGCGCCACGTCATCGGGCATTTTGCGCCGCTTGCGGTCTGGGGGGCTCTGGCGAAGGTTGTTCCCGACAGGGTGATCGCGGACACCGGGCTCATCACAATGGTTCAATTCACGGGGGAGGATGCGAGGGGTAAGCGATTCTCCATTCCCCTCTTCTCGATGGGGGGCATGGGTGCGAGGCCGGACGATGACGGCGTAGACACCATGGCCGTGCCGACGAACGTCTCGAACATCTCATATGAGGTCTTAGAGGACTTTGCCCTCGGCTGCCTACTCACGGAGAAGAGGGAACTAATCACGGATTCCGGTGGACCCGGGAGATTCAGGGGTGGACTGGGGCAAGAGATCCTCATTAAAAATCTATCTCCAAAGCCCATCATCATATCCTTTATGGCTAGGAACACTGAGTACCCCCCTAAAGGCTACCACGGGGGCCTGCCTGGGACGAAAACGGAGACCTACATCAACGATGAGCCCGTGCACCCGAAGGGGAGGTTCCACTTGGACCCGGACAGCCAAGTTAAGATAAGGATCGCGGGGGGTGGGGGTTTCTACGACCCCCATGAGAGGGCTGTCTCAAAGGTGCTCGACGACGTTAGGCAGGGCTACGTCTCGTTGGAGGCGGCGAAGAAGTATTACGGCGTCATCGTGGACCCCACAACCATGGAGGCTCACAGGGTAGGGTGCTGACGGCCGACCGGCATTGAACTGTTCCCCAAAGAAGTTGAACCGCTGAGGAGTAGGTGTACTACGATGTTGAGGAAAAGGGAAGTTAACACCGATGTCTTAGTGGTGGGGTAAGGAGGAGTCGGACCAAGGACAGTCTTGGAGGCAAAGAGGAACGAGGTGGAGGTTCTGCTTGTCCCTAAGAGCGCCATAGGCTTCAACTCCTGCACCCCTTACAGCGAGGCCGCTGTGTCCGGGCCCTAGAGGGATCAACCCCCGATGCCGAGCCTATCCATATATCGGTGTGATATGCTTCGTCTTAACGAGCTCGAAGTAGGCTTTCCTTATCCTCTCTGTCACGGGTCCGGGTGACTTGACCCCTATCTTTCGGCCATCGATCTCCCCCACGGGGACGATTTCAGCTCCGCTCCCGCAGAGGAACACTTCGTCCGCTGAGTAGAGCTCCTGAATCGTGATGTCCTTCTCACAGACCACATAACCAAACTCCTTCGCCATGTCCATGATCGTGGCCCTGGTTATGCCCTCGAGAGCGGCGTGGGTGAAGGGCGTCATGACCTTGTTTCCTTTGACTAAGAATATGTTCTCGCCGGTACACTCGGCGACGAAGCCCCTGACATCCAGCATCACGGCATCGTCAACCCCAGCTACGATCGCCTGGATCTTCGCTAACACGTTATCCAAATAGTTCAAGCTTTTTATCTTCGCGTCAACCGAGTGTGGGGACTTCCTACGTATTGAAGACGTGATGAGCTTCACGGGTTCGGCGCCTAAGATCCCCGGAAACGGGTAGGCCATGATGTAGACGGAGGGTCTCTTACAATAAAGGGGATTTAGGCCCCCTGGCCCCGGGCCTCTGGACACGATGATTCTTACATGGGCTTCTCTAAGGTTGTTCCTCCTCAGGGTCTCCAAAATCGCCTCCTTCAGTTCCTCCCGGGTGATCGGCAGGTCTATCATAGAGATTCCCTTCATCGAAGCGTATAACCGGTCGAGGTGCTCATCTAGCTTGAACACCTTCCCGTCGTAGGCCCTTATCCCCTCGAACACCCCATCCCCATAAAATAGTCCGTGGTTGAAGACCGGGATCTTTGCGTCGTCGCCCTTAAAGAATTCCCCGTCGATGTAGACCCATAGGTCATATTTCTCTCCGATTAACTCCTTCAAGCTCTCTTTGAACTTCTCCTTATGCAAACTATCACCAACTTTTTCTTTGGTTGTAGGGGACTGTAATAAATATTTTTAGAGTTAAGTAGAAACGCCGTGTTCAGAAACCGACGACTTCACCTCATCGATGTGCCGCCTCTCGATAAGTGCGCGGCGATATCCAGTGATAAATTATAAACCGCAAACGTGCATGACAAAACATAAGTATTTACAGCTCCATGAAATACGTGTCTCGGCAAAATGAAACAAGAACGATTAGATAGGCGTGCAGAGTTAGAGTTGATGTTTGAGAATTACTCTTACATACCGAGGGAGGCTATAGTCCAAATAGATGTCCAACGGTGTGGGTTAGACTTTACGGAGAGTGCTCTCCAGATACTGGAGCCTTACGCTACAAAGACCTACAATTTGTTCACATTTGATAGAGTAAGTCATGAGGAAGTGCCATCTAAAGCATTCGTGAGAATTCCAGATCAAATTCGCTTTACAGGAGGAATATACGGATTAAGAGGCATTGTAAAGACGTCTGAAGTACGGATTAACCCCAACTCAAACTACGTTATTAATGTAATAGATGAGGAGCTTAAACTGTGCGTGAAAGAAAGGGGTCAGCACATACCTATAGCGGAGGTATTGAACCCCCATCCCGTTCCCAAGTACATGTCTAAGCGCTTCGAGGATGGAACTAGTTATGCTGCGGTTGTGGACGCTCAACCCGGCAAAAGTTTTTCTCGCATCGTGCCATTTAGAATGTGCCAATTTTGGGGTTATAAAGAGGAGTGCAAATTTTGTGATATAAATAATGCAGCCAGAGCCCAGACAAAAATGGGAAGGCGCCCCAAAGGGCGATCGTGGGTTGAGAAGGTTGATCAAGTAGTGGAAGCATGCCAAGAGATATATCTCAGGGAGAAGTGGTCTCCAAGCTTACGGCCGCGCTCCATCATGATAACGGGCGGAACGATTTTGAGGAAATTAGATGGTTTGAGTGAGGACGATTTCTATCTGCGGTATGTGGAAGCCATAAAGGAAGCTATAGGAAGCCGATGGCCAATTTGCTTGCAGACGAGCCCTAAACCCCGTAAGACAGCCGAAAGGTATAAGGAAGCCGGAGTTGACGCTCACGAAACGAATCTAGAGGTTTGGGATGAGCGGCTCTTTAACATCATCTGCCCCGGGAAGGCAAAATATTTTGGGAGGGAGAAATGGATAAAGCTAATGCTCGATGAAGTAGATGTATTTGGTGAGGGGAATGTTAGCCCATGCTTTGTTGCCGGGGTTGAGATGTGCCAGCCCTGGGGATTTAAGACCGTAGATGAGGCGGTTAAATCTACTGCTGAGGGATATGAATTTCTGATGGCTCACGGCGTTATTCCGAGGCCCTCTCTATGGGTAATTTCAGCGGGCTCGGCTTTAAAGGATAATATCTCTCCGCCCCTTGAATACTATGTGCGCTCTTATTGGATCTGGTATGAGTTATGGAAACAGTACGGTTTGCCGCCAGTGCGAAGGTTCAACTTGATGGGACCGGGACGAGAACAGGCGGAGCGTGGTTGGTTAAGCATGGGATACTAAGATTAGCCGCTTAACGCTTCCACTTAGCAATGAATCCAAGTCTTCTATGATTCACTCTCATGGTTGAACAGCTTGTTACAACACGATTTTATTTTTATGCGTCATTAGACATATGCGGTGTCGGGACATCTGCCTAGTTTATAAATCCTCACCCAAAAGACAACCCAATTAGATCCCGACACCCTTCTTCTATTTCCTCTATCAACATCATGACAGCCTTTTTCCAACTCGCCGAAATCGAGGGTGCCTCCATTCCCGGCTTTTGGGCGAAGTTGGGCTTTATGGATCCTTAAGATATGATTAATCGATTAAGTTTGCGTTGCTAAGGTTTTTCCTCCTTCATAAGCCAATACCCTTTAAATGAGACTCAGGCTTACTGAATTATTTAACGGGTTACGAGGGATCGTCAATTGAGTCTGAGAAGCGATGTGGTGAAAAAGGGGGTGGAGAGGGGGCCCCAGAGGGCTCTCCTCCGGTGCCTTGGTCTTTCAGACACGGACTTGGAGAGGCCCCTGGTCGCTGTCGCAAACTCTTGGAACGAAGTCGTCCCCGGACACATGCACCTAAACGAGTTGGCCGAGGCCGTAAAGCGGGGAGTTAGGGCGGGGGGAGGAACCCCGCTCGAGTTCAACACCATCGCCATATGCGACGGGTTGGCCATGGGGCACGGCGGCATGTGCGCGCCCCTCCCCAGCAGGGAGATCATAGCAGCCTCCATCGAGCTCATGATCCAAGCCCATGGCTTCGACGCTATGGTCATGCTCTCCTCCTGCGACAAGATCATCCCTGGAATGCTCATGGCTGCGTGCAGGATAGATATACCCACGATTATGGTCACCGGGGGCCCCATGCTCCCCGGGAAGCATGAGGGAGGGGAGGTGGCGATTAACCACATGTTCGAGGCCGTCGCGAGGGTCAAGGCGGGCACCATGACCCCAGACGAATTCCTACAGTTAGAGAAAAGCGTCTGTCCTGGGCCTGGATCCTGTGCTGGGATGTACACAGCGAACACCATGTCTTGCCTCGTGGAGGCAGTCGGCATGGCCCTACCAAACTGTGGGGCCACCCCAGCCGTCTATCCCCAAAGGGCGGAGTTGGCCGAGGAAAGCGGGAGGCAAGTTATGGAGCTTTTGAGAAACGATGTCTGCCCATCAAAGATCGTTACGCCGAGATCGCTGGAGAACGCCATCAGGGTTGACATGGCCTTAGGGGGTTCCACCAACACGATACTCCACCTCATGGCCGTGGCCCTAGAGCTTGGAATCGAGCTCTCATTAGACGCCTTCGACGACCTGAGTAGGGGCACCCCTCACCTCTGCGACATGAACCCCGCTGGTCCATACTATCTCAGGGATCTACACGAGGCGGGGGGAATTCCAGCCGTCATGAAGGCGTTGGAGGGGCTTCTAAACCTAGATGCGTTGACCGTGACGGGAAGAACCCTCGGGGAAAACTTGAAGGGGGTTAAAGTAGCCAACAGGGAGGTCATAAGGCCTCTGGGGAACCCGGTTCACCGAGAAGGCGGTATAGCTATCCTCAAGGGTAACTTGGCGCCTAATGGGGCGGTGGTTAAGCAGACGGCCATCGTTCCATCGATGATGAGGTTCTCAGGAGATGCCATGGTGTTCGATGGGGAGGAGGACGCCGTCGGAGCCGTCTTGAGTGGGGAGGTGGAGGAGGGCCGCGTCCTCATCATACGGTATGAGGGACCTAAGGGCGGCCCGGGGATGCGGGAGATGCTCGCCACCACATCGGCCATAGTGGGCATGGGGCTTGAGGAGTCCGTGGTGCTGATAACCGACGGCCGCTTCTCGGGGGCGACGAGGGGCCCAGTGATCGGACATGTGGCCCCCGAGGCCGTGGAGGGGGGCCCCATCGCCCTCGTGGAGGACGGAGATAAAATTAACATAGATGTGCCCGGGAGGAGGTTGGACGTCTCTCTAACGGATGATGAGATGAGGGATAGATTGAGGGGTTGGAGACCTAGGAAGCCCAAGGTGGACAAGGGATACCTCGCGCTTTACTCTCAGATCACTGAGTCGGCGGATAAGGGCGCCGTTTGGAAATACAGGCTGGAATAGTGCCTGGGTGAACCCAGTGGGTCAAACCATAGTCCAGAAGATTCTCGGGGATAGGCTGGGTAAGAGCGTTATCCCAGGCGAGATCGTGACGGTTAAAGTCGATGTTGTCATGGCCAACGACATCACAGCGCCCTTGGCAATAGAACACTTCGAAAAAATTGGTTTAGAATCCGTGTTCGATCCTAAGAAGCTAATCTTCGTTCTCGACCACTTCGTGCCCTGCAAAGACGTCAACTCGGCCACCCTGTGTAAGATGGTGAGGGACTTCGCGAGGGAGCAGGGGCTAACGCATCTATACGACATGGGGGATGGAGGCATCGAACACGCCTTACTACCCGAAAGGGGCCTCGTTCTACCTGGGGACGTCGTGATCGGAGCGGACTCCCATACATGCACTTATGGGGCGCTGGGGGCCTTCGCCACCGGGGTGGGGAGCACAGATGTGGCAGCGGCCATGGCTACGGGGGAGATCTGGATCAGGGTCCCCGAATCCATAAAACTTCTTTATGGGGGCGAGTTGGGTGAATGGGTCTCAGCAAAGGACCTCATCCTCTACACCATAGGCGACATAGGCGTGAAGGGCGCCCTCTATAAGGCCATGGAATTCTCTGGGGACATAGTTGGGGGGTTATCCATGGATGGGAGATTCACGATGTGCAACATGGCCGTTGAGGCTGGCGCCAAAACGGGCATCATAGAGCCGGATCAGAGAACCACGAGATATGTGGAGGATCGAGCCACTAGGCCCTATAGGATGTATAGAAGCGACCCAGACGCCGAGTACCATGAGGTTAGGGAGTATGATGGTGAGGATATAGAGGTCCAGGTGGCTCTACCCCCTCTGCCCTCCAACGTGAAGCCTGTGAGCGAAGTCTCAGGCATTTCCATAGACCAAGCTGTGATAGGCTCCTGTACCAACGGGCGGATCGAAGACCTGAGGATCGCTGCCAAAATCTTGAAGGGTAAGAAAATCAACAAGGAGGTTAGGCTCCTAATCTTTCCATCCACCCAACAAACCTATCGCCAGGCACTGGGTGAGGGCCTCATAGAGATCTTCATCGAGGCTGGCGGGGTGGTAAACGCCCCGAGCTGTGGACCCTGTATAGGGGGACATTTGGGCGTGCTCGCCGAGGGCGAGAGGGCCATCTCCACGACGAATAGAAACTTCGTTGGTAGGATGGGTCACCCCAAGAGCCAGGTATACCTCTCCTCACCGGCCGTCGCCGCGGCATCAGCCGTAAAAGGTAAGATAATCCATCCGGGGGAGGTGGCGTGATTTGAGCTTGAAGCCTAGGGGTAGGGCTTGGAAGTATGGGGATAACATCGATACGGACGCCATCATACCCGCCCGCTATCTCAACACCACTGATCCTGAGGTGTTGGCTAAGCACTGCTTTGAATATTTTGACAGCGACTTCACGAAGAAGGTCAAGCCGGGTGACATCCTAGTGGCTGGCGAAAACTTCGGTTGCGGTAGCTCTAGAGAACACGCGGTCATCGCTCTGAAAGCCGCGGGTATCTCCGCCATAGTCGCGAGGTCCTTTGCGAGGATCTTCTTCAGAAACGCCATAAACAACGGTTTACCGGTGGTTGAGGAGCCGGTCATAGCGGAAAAGACCGAGGAGGGCGACGTCTTGGAGATCGACTTCGAGGGGGGCACTGTGAGGAATGTTTCTAAGGCTGAATCCTTCGATTTCACGCCGTTCCCAAAGACCATATTGGACATTTTCCGCGACGGTGGGTTGATAAACCATTTAAGGAAAACCCTTGGAATTGGTTGAACAAACCGAGAGACCCTGAGAGCCTTTATAGGTTTGCAGATCCGCTATAGAGCAAGAGCTAAGTAAAATGCCTTGGAACTCATTGTTCAAAGAGAGTGGAATAGATATTTAAAAAGACGTTCTTACGAAACAATCTGAAGCTATAGACGGCTTTTTCACTTGAATGAAACCCATGAAATCGCCGAGGGGTATCAGTATGTAACATACAAAAACTTTTATATCCTTGTGATTAGTATGTGGTTAATCCACACCTTAGAGTAGGTGCCACGGTAAACGCTCAATGTGATGGTTATGAGTCCGATATCGGATGAGGGAAAGGTTTGGTTTGAAGGAAAGATCGTCGATTGGGACGAGGCGAAGATACACATCATGTCCCACGTCGCCCACTATGGGTCTGGGGTGTTCGAGGGGATAAGATCCTATGATACCCCTGAGGGAGCGGCCATCTTCCGCCTGAGGGAACACATAGACCGCCTCCTCGCCTCGGCCAAATGCTATAGGATGGACATACCCCATACCAAGGAAGAATTAATCGACGCCTGTAGAGAGGTCGTCAAGGCAAACGGGTTGAGGGACGCCTATATCAGACCGATCGCCTTTAGAGACGCGCCCTCCAGGGGCCTCTTCGCCCTAGATAAGCCGGTGAAGGTTGCGATAGGAACATGGCCGTGGGGCAAATATCTCGGCGAAGCCTATACGAAGGGCGCCCGATGTATCGTGTCCTCTTGGAGGAGGATTTCCCCCTATGCTCTCCCCACGATCTCCAAGGCCTGTGGCCACTACCTCAACTCCCAGCTCGCCCGAATGGAGGCCTATGAAAAGGGTTGCGACGAAGCCATAATGCTGGATTATAGGGGCTATGTTAGCGAGGGGACCGGCGAAAACATCTTTTTGGTTAGAGACGGGGATATATACACACCACCCATGGAGGCCTCGATCCTCGTGGGGATCACCCGAGACACGGTGATGAAATTGGCTGACGATTCGGATTATCCGATTCATGAGAGAAATATCCTCCACCCCGAGCTCTACGTCGCGGATGAGGTCTTCCTGACGGGTACGGCGGCGGAGGTTACCCCTGTAGTAGAGGTCGACAACATAAAAATCGGTGATGGGAAGCCCGGTCCCATAACTAGAGCCCTTCAGAAGAAGTATGAGGACGTCGTGAGGGGGAGAATCAAAAGATATAGAAAGTGGCTGACATACGCCTGACGGAAAAGGACGGATCACCCGAGAAGGCTAAACCGGCAATTCCTTAAATCTACAACACTAACCTTTCAATTAAGCTAAACGTCAATTTGTTACGCAATGTTTAAATATTCCTTATTCCCCTAATTGGATAACAATGCTGGAGGCGGGGCATATCGTCTCTAATAAACCCATCTAAAGGAGAAAGAACAAACACCTCTCACCACGAGATATTCTACGAGATCTTACGAGGATTCGAATCAACCCTCAAGGTTTTCATAAAACACCCCGAAAGAGACAACGCCATTTCGATTAATACATTAATAGATCCTTGCACAGCCATACCTATCCATCGAGAATTAAACATGATAACTTCAGCTCTCAGATGTCTAAGCATGAAAGTTAACTCATCGGCTGTTTCACATCAAAGCCACACTATCAGGAGGAATTCATAAATGGTCACAATGTCGGGAGCTCAAGCCCTCATCGAGGCCCTGAGGCGGGAGGACGTAACCGAGATCTTCGGCCTACCCGGAGGCGCCATATTACCCGTCTACGATTTACTCCTAGACTCGGGGATTAGACACATCTTGGCGCGCCATGAACAATCCGCGGCCCACATGGCCGAGGGCTACGCCAGAGCCAGCGGGCGGACGGGCGTCTGCATGGCAACCTCAGGACCCGGCTCCACCAACCTCGTCACGGGCATCGCCAACGCCCATCTAGATTCAACACCCCTCGTCGCCTTCACGGGTCAGGTCTCCCGTCGAGCCATAGGTACGGACGCCTTCCAGGAGACGGACATCATAGGGATATCTACCTCCGTGACGAAGTACAACTTCCAGCCTAGGCGGGCCTCTGACATCCCGAGGGTCGTAAAAAAGGCCTTCTACATCGCGTCCTCGGGGAGGCCCGGACCCGTCTTAATCGATCTACCCATAGACGTTCAAAGGGAAAGCGACGTCATGGAGTTTCCAGACACCATCAAAATCAGGGGATATAGAGTCAACCAAGAATTAGATAGCCTCAAAGTCAAGAGAGCTGCGGAGCTGATAGCAGAGGCGGAGAAGCCCGTGATATTGGCGGGTGGAGGCATCATCATCTCAAACGCCTCTCCCGAGCTGATATCCCTAGCGGAATTCTTGCTGGCCCCGGTTGCTACCACCCTCATGGGTAAAGGCTGTTTCCCCGAGAATCACCCCCTAGCCCTCGGAACCATAGGCTTGCATGGTCAAGCCGCGAATAAGGCGGTACAGGAGACCGACGCCCTCCTCGTCGTAGGCATGAGGTTTTCGGATAGGTCGACGGGCTGGAGGCTGACGGAATTCTGCCCAGAGGCAAAGATCATTCACGTGGACATAGACCCGGCGGAGATAGGGAAAAACAAGAGACCCAACCTCGACGTCGTGGGGGACGCCAAGGAGGCCTTAGCCACCATCAACAAGCTCCTGAACGAAATGAGGGTGAAAGGGGAGGACACTCCCTGGACGAGAAGGATTAAACAGTTTAAAGAGGAGTTTCAGAGCGAGAGAGAAGAAGGCGAGGACCTAAAACCTGAGATGGTGTTGAAGACCCTAAGGGAGCTCCTACCCCCGTCAACCATCGTGACAACGGAGGTAGGTCAAAACCAGATGTGGGCCGCCATGCACTTCCAATCCTATGAGCCCAGGACGTTCATCAGCTCGGGCGGCCTCGGAACGATGGGCTTTGGGTTCCCAGCCGCCATCGGGGCAAAGGTGGCGAAGCCCGATGTACCCGTCGTGGACATAGCGGGGGATGGGAGCTTCCTCATGACGGAGAACTCCCTCGCCACGTCCGTCACCGAGGACATCCCGGTCATCGTGGTGATCCTGAACAACCGTGTGCATGGCATGGTCGCACAGTTTCAGAGGCTCTTCTACAACAGGAGGTATTCCGCCGTACACCTAGGCGATGTCCCAGACTTCCCGAAGCTGGCCGAGGCCTACGGGGCCCGGGGCCTCCGCGTCGGCTCAATCCAAGAGTTCTCACGGGCGGTGGAGACAGCGATGAAGAGTGAGGTTACGACGGTGATAGACGTGCCCATAGATCCGGAGGAGAACGTGCTCCCCATGATCCCCCTCGGGGGCAGCATCAGGGAGATGATCAGGGATGGGTGAACCGGTGCAAACCTTCACCATATCGGCCCTGGTGGAGCACAAGCCCGGGGTCCTCTTCAAGGTCTCAAACCTCTTCAGGAGGAGGGGCTTCAACATCGAGAGCATCTCCATAGGCCCCGCGGGGACGGAGGAGAGCGACCTCGCTAGGATGACCATAACCATGAGGGGCCTCGAATCGGATGTGGAGCAGTTGACCAAGCAGCTGATGAAGCTCATCGACGTGATCGAGGTGGAGAGATTGCACCCCGAGACCTCGGTTTCAAGGGAGCTGGCCCTCATAAAGCTTAAGGCGGCGGACGCTCGGGCTCGATCGGACGTCTTCAACTGTGTGAGCGCCTTCAGGGGCAGAGTAATTGATGTTTCTTCCGACTCCGTTATAGCCGAGGTCGTGGGGAGCGCCGGGAAGATCGACGCCTTCATCAAGTTGGCTAGCAGCTTAGGACTAGAAGAGGTCTCCAGGACAGGGGTGACAGCCCTCCCCAGGGGACCGAAGTCCCTAGGCTCTGATGGATAAGGCATCCCTCCTGAATCATTTAAAGAAGGGAGTCATTAAATAGCAAAATCCCACCATCCGGCACTAAACTTTACATCATCGTTTGAATTCTCATCTTAGCATTTTTTGGGGATCGACAGCATCGAGATCGGTGATGCTAAGTCTGGGCCCATAACCAGATCTCTCCAGAAGAAGTATGAGGGCGTTGTGAGGGTAAGGGTCGAAAAATACGGTGAGTGGCTGACGTACGTCTGATATACAGAGAGGGCTTATTTTTCTAACATTATCGATTTGTAAATCTACACCCATCAGGTACTCTTTCAATCAAAAATGAGGGGTATGGGGGTTTACTCCAGCCCCAGCATCTTCCGAATTTTTCCCCCCATCGCTTCGATCTGGTGGGCCTCAATCTCCCCCACCAGCCTTGGGAGTTTCTCACCCTTGGCGTATTCTTCAGCCCACTCCTTGGCGTAGGAGCCGTCGACAACCCTCTCCGCCGCCTTTCTCATGCTCTCCTTCACGGCTTCGTCTATAACCCTTGGTCCGACGGTGAGCCCACCGTGCCTCGCCGTCTCGCTGACGTTTTTGAGCATGCCTACGATTCCCCGGCTGTAGATGAGGTCCATTATGAGCTTGGCCTCGTTCAAAACCTCGAAGTAGACCACCTCGGGCTGATAGCCCATCTCCACCAAAACCTCGAAGCCGTTCTTGATGAGCTCTACGAGACCCCCCACAAGGACGCACTGCTCCCCTATGAGGTCGGTCTCAACCTCCTCCTTGAATGTGGTCTCGATGACACCGGCCCTCGTGGATCCGATCCCCTTGGCCATGGCTAGGACGATTTCCCAAGCCTTTCCGCTGAAGTTTTGATAGACCGCGACCAGCGAGGGAACGCCGTATCCCTCCACATAGTTGTCCCTCAGCTTCTGTCCGGGCGACTTGGGCGCCACCAGTATGACGTCAACGTTCTTCGGAGGCTTGATCACACCGTAGTGGATGTTGAAACCGTGGCTGAAGCCTAGGGCAACCCCCTCTCTCAGGTTGGGGTGGATGCTCCTCTCATATACCTTTAGTTGAACCATGTCTGGGAGCAGAATGTGGACGACATCCCCCCTCTTGGCGGCCTCCTCTATCGTATAGACCTCGAACCCGTCCCTCTCGGCCTCATCCCAGTCTGGGAATCGCTCCCTCGGTCCGGCTCCGATGATGACGTTCAGCCCGCTGTCTCTCATGTTTTGTGACTGAGGCTTTCCTTGGCTTCCGTAGCCTATTACGGCGACGACCTTGTCTCTGAGAGCGTCTAGGCTAACGTCTGCGTCTTTATATATTTTCGCCATTCTATTCTACCTCCAAACCTATAAACTCTTTAATCCATCTCCTCTACGCGTGTCTTATTTAACCTTTATCAAACTCCTCAAAGTTTGGGGATGGCGGCAATGCCAGACCTAACGGCTCTGATAATTACTTCAGGGCCAAGTTCATCGATCAAGCCCTCGATCTCTTCTGGAAAGCCGGCGACCTCGACCGTCATAACGGAACGATCAACGCTCAAGTCGAGGATGTGGGGCGTCAACTTGAAATTTCTGACGGTTTCGAGCACCCTGTCAACGTCGTTGCCCGATAGCCTTAGACGAATCAAGGCTAACTCTCTCTGGAATATTAAATTGGAGGAGGCGTCATATCCCTCCACCTCGACGACGTCTACGAGCTTGTTTATGAGCTTCTGTAAGGTCTGAGCCATCCGTGGATTTGTCCTGAAGGTCACGACGATTCTCGTCAGCTCTCCAGACTTAAACTCGATGTGCTCCGCGTTTATAGTGTGTATATTGATCATCCTCCTGGAGAAGATCATCGATATCCTCTGTAGAACACCCGGTCTGTCGTGGACCACGATGGAAAAAATGTAGTTCCTATCCTCCACCTCGGTCACCCCAACATCTGATCTATGCGTCCCCCAGCGGGCACCATGGGCAGAACGTTCATCTCCCTATCCACAACGATGTCGAGTAGGTATGGCTCGCACGATTTAATCGCCTCCTCTAGCATTGGCTTGATCTCGCTGGGCCTCGTAACGCGGGCGCCCCTCGCTCCAAAGGCCTCGGCCAACTTGACGAAGTTCGTTTTCTCACCGAGGTCGACGCCTGAATAGCGTTTATCATAGAATAGATCCTGCCACTGGCGGACCATGCCGAGGTATCTGTTGTCCAACACACAGGCGATGACGGGAATGTCGTTTTCAACAGCCGTCGCGAACTCGTGGCAGACCATCAGTATGCTTCCGTCTCCCGCTACGTCCACCACCGTGCTCTCCGGCTTGGCCACCTTGGCGCCTATGGAGGCGGGAAGCCCGAAGCCCATCGTTCCCAAGCCCCCCGAGCAGATGAGCGTCCTCGGTCTCCTCACCTTATAGTAGACGGCTGTCCACATCTCACACTGCCCCACCTCCGTCACCACTATATCGTCGGGTCTCAGCGTCTCCCCTATCTCCTTAATCACCCTCGGCGGCTTGATGGGCACCTCGTCGTAGTCATCTCTCGGTGGAGGAAATTCTCTTCTAAGCTCCTCCAAGCGCTCATGCCAAGCCGTTTTCCCAGGGTTGGCGGCGATCTCCCTCAGATAGTCTATCATCAACATCATAGCCTCTCTGGCGTCTCCGATCAAGGGTACATCCACATTGACGTTCTTGCCCACCTCAGATGGATCTATGTCCAAATGGATTATCTTGGCGTTTGGGGCGAAATACTTTAGGTTTCCGGTCGACCTATCGCTGAATCTAACGCCCACCCCCAAAATTACGTCAGACTCTGTGACGGCTTGATTGGCAACTCTATTGCCGTGCACCCCAACCATCCCGAGGCATAGGGGATGGGTCTCGGGTATGGACCCCTTACCCATGAGCGACGTAACAACGGGTGCGGCGAGCATCTCAGTCAGGGTCCTCACCTCCTCCGAAGCTCCTGAGGAAACCACCCCCCCACCTACGAAAATGACGGGTCGCTCAGCTGACACAAGCAACTTAACTGCTCGCTGAACTTCGCTTGGGTTAAGCTTGGGAAGGGAATATACGGGCGGAACATCCTCTGAAAACTCCGCGTCAACCTCAGCCTGTTGGACATCTTTGGGTAAATCAACGAGAACCGGGCCTTTCCGACCGGTGGTGGCTATCTCAAAGGCGGTGTTGATGATTCTAGGAATCTCCTCGGCGTCGTTTATGATAAAGTTGTGTTTCGTTATGGGGAGGGTTAACCCGAAGGTGTTGGATTCTTGGAAGGCGTCCGCGCCCATCAAAAAGGTGGGGACCTGCCCAGTGAACGCGACCACGGGTGAGGAATCCATGTATGCTGTCGTTATCCCGGTGACGAGGTTTGTAGCCCCCGGCCCCGAGGTGGACATGCAAACACCGGGTACACCAGAAGCCCTCGCATACCCGTCGGCGGCGTGGGCGGCGCCCTGCTCGTGTCTCACCAATATGTGCCTTATCTTAGAGTCGTAGAGAGCATCATAGACATCCATTATGGCGCCTCCCGGGATGCCGAAGACGACCTCGACTCCGCGCCTCTCAAGAAGCCTCACAATGGCGTCAGCTCCCCTCATAAGAAAACGCCCCCTACTCGGCTTCTCAAAGCTTTCTTTGACGTACCCACGGCTGTCACATGGTCTCGACCAAAATCCTCAAGGACATGTCTAATCCTAGAGCCAATGTTGTTCCTATGGATGAGTGACCTTAATCCGTCGATAGAAGAACAGACGAATTTTTCTATTCTTTTCAGAAATTTTCGCGGGAACTCAGGTAGATTTGGGCTGGACTCCTGTTCTAGGTTTCTAGGTGACGATAAACACCTCACCTCATCCCTCTACGCGTGTATATTCCTATCAATTGCGTAGGTATAATATATAAATCTTTTGGGACAAAACCCGCTATGTTTATTTCCAATGTAAACTTAACCCTTGTTTTTCTAGGTGTATGACACATTGGAGAAGACAGCGCCTCTCAGCCCCGGTGGTGTCTGCGAGGTTTGAATCGAAGTGGAGAAATCATTTATAAATAATTAGAAACATTTATATATTAGTGCTTGACACATTAATTACCCCTATATAAATGTTTTGGAGGGCGCGAGACGTTGAAGGAATCTCCCATCAGTATACTGGGATTAAAGTGCGAATATTGCGGGGGGAACGAGTTCATACTAGACAAGGATAGGGGTGAACTCGTCTGCGTGGCCTGCGGCCACGTGGCGATGAGGCAGAACATAGAGGAAGGACCCGAGTGGAGGTCCTTTGAGGGCGAGGAAAAGTCGAGGGTTAGGGTCGGATTACCCCCCAGCCTCCTCATGCAGGACAAGGGTTTATCCACCGTCATCGGATCAGAGGATGAGGATTCGACTGGGAGGAGAATTGGTGGTAGGGCCAAGAGAGACCTCAACCGGCTGAGGAAGTGGCAGCAGAGGATAAGCATATACAGTTCTATAGAGCGAAACCTCTCCCATGCGCTCAACGAGTTGAATAAGATCGGTGAGAGGCTTGACATCCCTAGGGATGTTTTAGAGCGTGCATCCTACATCTATAGGCTGGCCCTGGAGAGGGACCTGGTGAGGGGGAGAGCCATAAACTCGATCGTGTCCGCAGCCCTCTACGCCTCCCTGAGGTACTACAATATTCCTAGAACCCTCAAGGAGTTGGCCAAGACCGCTGAGATCGACAAGAAGGAGTTGGCGAGGTGCTACCGGATGCTGGTGAAGGAGCTCAAGATGAAGATGCCCGTCGTGGACCCCATAAATTACGTGAGGAAGATCTCGGCTAGGGGTGGGTTAAGTAAGAGGGTCGCCCTGGAGGCGGAAAAGATCATCAGGATCGCTCAGAAGAGAAAGATAACGGCGGGCAAGGATCCCATAGGGCTTGCCGCGGCCGCCGTCTACTATGCCTGCGTACTCCTAGATGTTAAGAAGACACAGAGGGACATCGCGATCGCGGCTGACATAACTGAGGTGACCGTTCGAAACAGGTATAAGAGCTTGAGCGATAGGATAAAGCTAGAGAAACCCATAACGATCGCTGAGCTAAGAAAGGATTAGATGTTTATCACTTAATACGTTACCCTCATCTTTTCCTCCTAAACCAGCAATGCTCTAAGCTAAGGCGAGATAGATCTTCGACTATTTCAGGGTATTTCTCGATGCACTTTTGAACCAGGTGTAGATACCTCCCGATTCTCACGCTCTCCGGGCTCACCTCCACGGCTTCCCCCTCAGTTATGACAAAATGACGAGAGGGGACCTCTGAGTTGGATACGAAGAGGGCCTCGTTCATCGCGGCGTGTAGCGTGAAGCAGTGGGGGGATCCCTCAACCGTTAAAACCGTGATGTCCCTTGGATTCGAACAGGTCACGATGGACGCCAACTTACCCATGGCCTTTGTCGCGTCTTCCGCTTCTGGGCAGTGTGTCAAGGTCACACGTCCCTCCATGAACCCCTCGCAGACGTCGGGGTAGATGCTTTGAGCACACTCGCCGAGGATG
This sequence comes from Candidatus Geothermarchaeales archaeon, assembly GCA_046757245.1. Lineage (GTDB taxonomy): Archaea > Thermoproteota > Nitrososphaeria > Geothermarchaeales > JAUWBL01 > JBHHXX01. The sequence goes on along the minus strand of JBHHXX010000017.1, from coordinate 9,257 downwards.
AGGAGGGAAGCATTCTTTAGAAAGGGAGCCTTAACCCACGTCTCAATTAACTTCATAACCCTCAAGCCATGCTCACTGAATACTAGTGCTCTGCGCGAACATAATGCTGAAGCAGCTTTATCGCGCAATATTCGCCGCACATCGTGCAAACATCGACCGTTCTCTTGGGTGACCTCTCCTGTCTTGTCCTCCGAATCTTCTCCGGGTCCAAGGCCAGCTTGAACTGTTTATTCCAATCGAGTTCAGCTCTCGCCTTTGATATCTCATAATCCCACTTCGCCGCCTCCTTTCGCCTCACTAGGTCTGCCGCGTGCGCCGCGATCTTCGTCACGATCACCCCTTCCCTCACGTCCTCGACGCTGGGGAGGGCTATGTGCTCAGCGGGTGTCACATAGCATAGGAAGTCGGCCCCCGAGACCGCGGCGAAGGCGCCACCTATGGCTCCTACGATGTGGTCATATCCTGGTGCCACGTCCGTTACGATGGGGCCCAAAACATAGAATGGCGCATTCTTGCAGATGCTCTTTTCAAGCCTCACGTTCGCATCGATGTGGTTCAAGGGGATGTGGCCTGGTCCTTCGATCATGACTTGGACCCCGGCCTCCCTAGCCCTGTCGACGAGCTCGCCTAGTATGATCAGTTCTTGTATCATCGGCTTATCCGTCGCGTCGTAGATGCAGCCTGGGCGTAGGCCATCGCCCAGACTCAAGGTGATGTCGTACTCCTTCGCTATTTCAAGTAAATAGTCGAAGTTCTCGTAGAGGGGGTTCTCCTTGTCATGATGCTTGATCCAAGCAGTTAGGAATGTGCCACCCCGGCTGACGATGCCGAGAAGTCTCTTTTGACGGATGAGGCTTTCGACGCTATCCTTGGTTACCCCGCAGTGGACCGTCATGAAGTCGACGCCGTCCTTGGCGTGTTTTTCGATCGCACCAAACATGTCGTCCTCCGTCATGTGGATAATGGCTCCCTTTTTGCTCCGCGCGTCGATGGCCGCTTGGTATATTGGCACGGTTCCGAAGGCGATGGGAGCCACCTTCATTAGTTTTTTCCTTATATCGTCTATGTCTCCCCCACTGCTCAGGTCCATGATGGAGTCTGTGCCAGCCTCCATGGCGGCCTTGGCCTTTCGCCTCTCCAAGTTGAGGTCGCAGATCTCGGTGGAGGTGCCGATGTTCGCGTTGACCTTTACGCGTAGACCCTCACCTACACCCATGGGCTTGATGACCTCTTTTCTCGCCACATTTTTGGTGATGACGATGCGGCCCTCGGCGACCCCAAGTCTGATGAAGTCCGGAGATACGCCTTCGCTTTCAGCGACTTGCTTGAACTCCTCTGTTATTATGCCTCTTCGTGCCCTTTTCATCCGAGTCGTCATGGGTGTACACAACCACATAAAATCTTTAGGTAAGCGATTAATAAGCTGCTTGAAATTTAACACGAGGTCTCTCTAATCGCTTCATTTCGAGTAGGTTAAATGGGTGAAGAATGGTCCTTATGACCTCAGAAAACAAGACAGATGGATTCAAGTATTAATCATCCATAATAGAGAGCATCTATTTGGCTGCGAAGCCACTTCTCCCCCTCAACACTCGTGAGATCGATTTCATCCACGCTCAACTTCCTCCTCTTAACCGTTACCCTTTCATTCGTGAGGGGGTTATAGCCCGCCCTCTCAACAATTTTCCAGTAGACCATCGTGCCATACCTTTGCCAGCCCGGAGCCTCATGTATGTTAAACCCCAGAGTGCTGAGCTCATTGACGATTTGATTGCCCTTCATCCCCCTACATCGCTCCTCGCCGATAAGGCGTTGGGCGTAGGCGTTGATGAAGTTTCGGAAGACGGCATGAGCCCTCCAGCGAAAGTATTCGACGACTTCCTCCCCCCGGTTGACCTTCACAACCCTTGCGTCGAATGATATAGGTCGCTCGAATTCGGCGAAACTCAACAAGCGGCTTTGAAACGATGACGTGGCATAGGATGGTAGAAGGGATAAGATCTTTTCCACCCTCCCGCTGTGGGGTAGATGCGCATCCCTCAGGAATAACACATTGATTTCATCAGAGGCGGTGTAGGCTAAGGTGATCTGAAGCCCCGTCTCCGTCATGAGGTCCTTGACAGTGCCAACCATAGCCGAATGAAATCTTTCATCGAAGGGCTCATAGAGGCCACATCGACTCGTCAAGGCGTGGAAGTCGTTTCCATCTAGACGTATAATTACGGGGGCGCTGACGGCCTCTTTGGAATATATTTCCCAAGCCTGGTACCTTGACGTGTCTACATAGAATTTCATGACTAATTAGAGGAATGGGTGAACGGGCATAAAAGATTGGCTGTATCCATTAACGGGACTAAGAGTCTGACTTAGACAACAATTTTTCGAGTATGGAGGGAAGTTCCTTCATGGACTCTATGTGGAAATCGGCCACCTCTGAAAGCTCCTCGTCGAAGCCCACGGCGACCCCAACACCCGCTTTTTCGAGGAAGCTTTTATCATACTTGGTGTCTCCCACCGCGACCACGTCCTCCAACCGAATGCCAAGGTCGTGGATCAGCTTCTCGAGAGCCTCATGCTTTTTTAGAGGGTCAACCCTCATGATACCTTCGCCCGTCAAAAACCCATCTTTGCCCGTCTCCAATCCATTAGCGATGAAGTGATCAATGTCTAGGATCCTCGCGATTTCCTCGGCTAGGAGGTCTATGCCCGCGGAGATTAACGCTGTTTTTAACCCCATCCTCTTGATCTTCTTGATGGTCTCCTCCACGCCCTCCTCCAGTTCGTAGTCCATGAGGATCCTGGATATGTCATCTATGTGGAGGGGCTTAGGCCATGAATCTATGTCACGCCGCATGAATTCTTCGTAGGATATCCTCCCGTCGGTGTACTCCTGTAGGCTCTTCTCCTCACTCTCCACTGTTCCGAAGTGTTCATGTATCTTTCCCCAGCTACTCGTCTCCCTCACCAATGTGCCGTCTAAATCAAAGGCGATTAACTTCAACCCGGGTTTTTTACACATCATGACCCTCGTCATTTAGGCAACCACGAATTTCCACAAAGAATAACGCTTGCATCCTCGAATCCGAGGTTCACTAGCACTCTCTTAATCTGGCTTCTTGTATTTAAAGGGGAAGGTGGAGAAGACGCCTCTCATGCCGCTAAAAAACATTGTAAACATTGGTCGAGAGAATAAAGCGCATTTGAACAGTTTTTCCATCTTTAAGATTTTTTATAACCCAATAATCGTCAAAGTGACTTCAACCCAGAATCATTATTCCCCTCTTTTTTCTCATCCAAGAGAACAGTATTTTATGTTTGAGTGTAAGAGAATGTTAAAAAGCGTATCTTGAATAATTATTTTGAATCTTTTGGGAATGGAACCTACGATTTATCGTAGGTTTGATAAATCTCTTAAAGAGAATAAAGATATGGTTAATCATCGTGAGGGTGGGGGATGAGCCAGGAAGATTTTTGCTTATCAGCGGTTGACAGAGCGCTTAGTCTTGGCACCGAATACGTCGAGGTTAGGTTTCAGATGGAGTCAACCGAGAGCATCATCTATAAAAACGGGGAGGTTGAGGGCATCGTGAGTGAGATCGAGGGGGGCGTGGGCATCAGGGTTTTGATCGATGGGGCGTTGGGTTTTTCCTCCACAAACATCATGGTCGACGCCTCGGTCGATAAAGCCGTTGAAAAGGCCGTCAAAATGGCCAAGGTCGCGGCGGGGAGGATAAGCGAACCCATAGAATTCGTGCCCTCCGAAACCTACAACATATTTTATACGGCTGTGGAGAGAGACAAGTGGGAAAACATAGACCTGAAGGAGAAGATCTCTCTCCTGGGGGAAGTCGAAGACATGCTTGTTGATAAGAAGCGATTTCAAATAAGGTTTCCCTACAGGTTGCTCGAGCTTCAACGTAGGCTAGAGGAAAAATTCTTTGTCAACAGCGAGGGGACTTCCATCACGTCGAAGGTCCCCAGGGTCGGAGCCACCTATATGATAACCGGAGTCAACAACGGGGATAGTGTACAGCGCATAGGTCAAATCGGTGGATCGGGGGGCTGGGAAATCCTAATCAACGGAGACTTTGTGGGGCGAGTGCAGCAAGACGCCAAGGTCCTGGAGAAGATTCTGCTGGAAGCTACCAAGACCCCGGAGGAGAAGGTGGACGTGGTTGTGGGGAGCGAGGTGGCGGGCATCATGGTGCACGAAGCCTTGGGACACCCATCTGAGGCTGATAGGATAATGGGGAGGGAGGCGGCTCAGGCCGGGGAGTCCTACTTGACCCCTGAGAGCATAGGGATGAAAATCGGGAGCGAGGAGGTCTACGTCTCAGACGACCCCACGATTCCCGGCTCCTACGGCTTCTACTTTTTTGATGACGAGGGCGTCAAAGCCGAGAGGAGGATCTTGGTTGAGGCGGGGAGGGTTCAGAATTTCCTACACAACAGGGAGACGGCTGCCAAGCTGAACGTGGAGAGCAACGGAGCCGCGAGAGCCATGTCCTACTCTGTTGAGCCCATCATTAGGATGGCGAACACCTATTTTGAGCCCGGCGAATACAGTTTTGAGGAACTCATCGAGGACGTTAAGCTGGGGGTGTACGTCAAAAACTTCATGGAGTGGAACATCGACGACAGGCGCGTCAACCAACGATACACGGGCCTAGAGGCCTACCTCATCGAGAAGGGCGAGGTGACGAAGCCCGTGAGGAACCCCGTCATCGAGACGACGACTCAGGAGTTGCTGGGCAAACTCGATGCCAGGGGGAGGGACCTAGAGTTCCACGCCGCCACTTGCGGCAAGGGAGACCCGGAGCAAGGCGCGCCGGTCTGGAACGGGGGACCCCACCTCAGGTTTAGGGAAGTCAGGCTTGGCACGAGGTGATGCATTTGAGTTCTCTCTACGTGATTTTCATCGAGGAGATTTTGGAGAAGGCCATGGAAAGGGCGCTGGATCTGGGCGCTGAGGACTTCTCTGGTTGGGGTGGCAGGGGTCAAAGCTTCATAACGAGGTTTTCGAACAACCTCATAACGGTGACGAAGTTCTATGACATCTCCACGATGAATTTCTACATCGGTTATAAGAGGAGGAGAACGCTGGCAAGGATCGATGAGATCGATGAGAAGGTGGCTCTAGGGAAGATTGAGGAGATGATTCGCACGGCGAAAAACATGAAGCCATCGAAGTTCTATACGAGGCTCCCCAGCGGAGATATCGAGTACAATCCACCCCCGGGGAGATACGATCCTAAGATGATAGACCTCGATGAGAAGAACATCGATATCGTGGAGGGCGCGATAAACTCGGCTCTGGAGAGTGGGGCACGAAAGGTTTCCGGGGTGCTGGCCTCAAGCGCGGAAAAAAACCTTTTGATAACCTCGGGGGGGAGGAGGGGTGAATACCGGAGCTCAGAGATCGCGTTAAACGTGAGGGCTTTCAGGGATGGTGAGTCAAGCGGGCACGGAGTCGCCGTTTCAACATACCTCGACGGGCTTGACTATGAGGGGGCGGGGGAAAAGGCGGGAAGCTTATCAAAAATGGCTGAGAAACCCAAGGTTGTGAAGCCGGGGGTATATGACGCCTTGCTCTCCCCCGTCGTGATGGCCGACCTCCTAAGCGCAGTTTCCATGGGCACATCGGCCTTCTACGTGGAGTCAGGCCTCTCCCCCTTCGAGGGGAAGATCGGCGAAAAGGTCCTAGACGAAAAACTAACGATTTGTGACGATCCGACCATTGAGGGGAACCCGGGGGCTGTCCCCTTCGACGTCGAGGGGACGCCCACGAGGAGCGTGACGATGATAAAGAGGGGCGTCTTGGAGACGTATTGCCATAACTCCTCGACCGCCGAGAAGTATGGCGTCGAGTCTACGGGTCACGCTGGCGTCATCGTCCCCTTGGCGCGCTCGGTGGTCGTCGAGCCGGGGGAGGTCAAGGAGGAGGACATGATGAGGGAGTTGGGCGACGGCGTCTACGTCACCAACACGTGGTACACGAGGTTTCAGAACTATAAGACGGGGGAGTTCTCCTCGATCCCAAGGGACGCCGCCTTCATGGTTGAGAAGGGGGAGATCAAACACCCGGTTAAGGGCATGAGGATCAGCGACTCCCTGATGAGAATGCTCAAATCCATAAGAAATCTCTCGGAGGAGAGGAGTTGGGTGAGGCTGTGGGGACAGGAGCTGCCGGCTTTAACCCCCAGTTTCACGATAGAGAAGTTGAATATAACGACCGGCCACTCACGGGTTTAACTCTATTTCTCCCAATCTTAATGATTGAATTTGTAGCGGTCTAGATGATGGGGAGAAGCGGGCCGATCGATTTTTCCATCTAATTAATCAATACAAAAATACCACTCAACTCTAAAGATAATTATTGATGTGGTACCTATCGAGACCCGACGCCCTAAGGGTCATGTCTGACAAAAGAGCGAGGAAAGCCCTCAACAGATACTTCAGGGTGGTGGAAAACGTGCTACCAGCAAAGTTTATGGTAGCTCAGAGGGTGGAGGCGGAGTTCGACGAGGACGCCGAGGTCGATGAGCTCTGGAAGGAACACGAAGACGCCTACAAGAGATTCATAGAGACCCAAAATAAGATAGATGCAGGAGAAATAGATCTAAGTGGAATGAAAGAGGCCGAGAAAAGCTTTCTAGACCTAAAGATGCTCCTAGCAAAAAAAATTCTCTTCAACTGCGTCTTCTGTGAAAGGAGATGCGGCGCCAATAGGCTGAAAGGGAAGTTGGGATGGTGTAAATCTGGCACCGAGATGCCCGTCTCCACCATGTTCATGCACCTCGGGGAGGAGCCCGAGCTGGTTCCAAGTTACACCGTTTTCACCATAGGGTGCACCATGAAGTGCCTCCACTGCCAGAATTGGTCGATAAGCCAGAGGTTCGAGTCCGGAACGAAGATGACCCCAAAGGAGATAGCCTATAACGTCGATAGGGCGAGGGAGAGGGGGGCGAGAAACCTCAACATGGTGGGGGGAGATCCCACTAGTTGGCTCTACACGTGGCTCAGCGTCATCAAAGAACTCAAAAGGAACACTCCCCTCGTCTGGAACTCTAACTCCTACTACAGCCTTGAATCAGCAACCCTACTCCAAGGCTTGATGGACATCTACCTCCTAGACCTGAAGTATGGAAACGACAGGTGCGCCATAAGGCTGAGTAGGGCTCCTTGGTACTGGCGAGCCGCTACGAGAAGCCATCTATACGCCAAGGCGAGCGGGGAGTTGATCATAAGACTCCTAGCCCTGCCTGAGCACATAGAGTGTTGTTTCCGCCCCATCGTTCAGTGGATTGTAAAGAACCTTGGACCCATGACGCGGACAAACATCATGTGGCAGTTTCGCCCTGAGTGGAGGGCCCACGAGGTCCAAGAGTTGAAACGCCGGCTTAACAGGCAAGAGATGAACGAGACGATACACATAGCCAGGGAAGAGGGCTTGGAAAATTATATCACCTAGGATATGAGGCCGACGGGGGATCCTTTGAGGTGAAGTGGGAACTGGGCGGATACTATATCGTTTGCGCAGAAGGGATGACATGAAGTCCAAGGAAGATGTAAGTGAAATTTTATTAAGGCTGAAAAAATATGAAGAAGAAGTAAAAAAATCTAAAATTAGGCTCAAAGAAATAGTTAAAAAGATTTCCGACCTACTAAAAATAAAAAAATCGCTATTAGAAGAAATCGATGGAAAAATAGGTGAAAATCTTGAAATTAGAGAGAAATTAGCGCGAAAAAAATCGATTTTAAAGGAAAAAATTCATGAAATGAGGAGACTCCGCGAGGATAGAGAGGCCTCAAAGCTCGAATTGCTCGAAACGAGGAGAAAATTGGGCGACCTAAGGCCTCCGAAGGGCGATGTTGAGAAGTGGAGACTGGAGAAAGAGAGTTTAGAATCGAGATACGAGGTTTCAGATGATGATCCAAGGGCGGAGAAACACACGGTTGAGAGGATAAGGGACTTGGCTAGAAAGATATCTATTCACGAGGAATGCGGCCGCCTGCAGAACAGAATGAAAAAATTAAGCGATGAGATTAAGCGAAGTGACGTGAGGAGGGAGGAGATAAAATCAGGGGTGGAAGAGGCGAGGCAATTCGTAGAGGCGATGGAGGGACAAATAGAGATCATTTTAAAAGAGGCAACGGAGCTTCAAAGGAAAAAAGACGAGATAGAGGGGGAAATAAACCGATTAAACAAAGAAAGAGAGAATATAAGGGATAAGGTGGAGGGATTAGAGGCTCGTAGGAGGAAGGCTCTGAAGAGAATCGGGATTGAGGACACGGAACTGGCTTTCACAAATGTTTTAAGGGTGATAAAAGATAGGGAGGGAAGGGCTCGATCAGCGATGAAAAAACTCTCCGAAAAGAAAACACTAACCCTGGAGGAATTCGCCGAACTCGTCGAGAGGGGTTTAATAAAGGAGTAACTACATGCGTGATGCCCCCCATAGCTTGGCCCAGGGATGGAAAGCCTTCCCTCTTTGAATTCCTTTTTTGTGGGGGCTCTCGGATTACGATTGATTGTTAACTTTCCTCATTTTCCACATTGAATCGTTCAAACGCTTCTTTTTCCTTCGACTATACATGTTAGAGCGTAAGGCTTATTCCCTTTTAAACAAAATAGATTTCTTTAGTTTTGGTGCCTAAAGTGATTCTGAAGGAGCTCTACGATTTATTGTTTGGAAGCTACAACATTATTCAAAAGGGGTTAGTAATCTTAGCCCTAATCGCATTCATCACCCTCACTTTAAGAGATCCTATAAGGGGGCGTGAAGCAACCCAACGATCAATCGAAACCTTTGCCAACATTCTCATCTTGATCCTTGCTGGCATCGCCTTGGGTTCGGTGATTCAAGCAGTCGTGCCGAAGGAGATCATAGCAAAAACTCTAGGAGCGAAATCGGGTTTGCCAGGTATATTGTTGGCGACAGGCATAGGGGCGGTCATGCCGGGCGGACCATATGTCCTCTACCCTATTCTCGCCTCCCTATACGCGGCAGGTGCAGACATCAGCCCCATCGTCGCCTTTATAATTGCTTGGTCCACCATCGCATTCGGCAGGGTTCCCATTGAACTCGCCTTCTTTGACCTTAAAATCGTGGCGACGCGAATCATAGTGGGCATACCCCTGCCCATAATCGCGGGATACTTGACAAAGGTGGTGGTAAATCTAGTCTCCTAGGTGATTTTTACGAGAGATTTTTACCAATGGGTTTGTTGACTCATTCATCTCGTGTTTACTGTGG
>JBHHXX010000016.1:0-32043 GCA_046757245.1 Candidatus Geothermarchaeales archaeon | reverse complement strand
ACGCCTTCTCCTGAGTCTACTCCTACGCCTACTCCAAACCCCATCGCGGTGGTCGGAGTTGCCATAATCCTTATCATGATCATTCTATACTCTTACTACAGCCTTAAATAGAGCCTCTGGCAATTGACATCAATAATTTCTAGGAAAGTATTCATAATAGGCTTAGACGGCGCCTCCTTTCGATTGATGCGTCCTTGGCTGATAGGGGGTGAGCTTCCCAACTTGTCATCCCTTGTGGAGGAGGGTGCAAGCGCAGATTTGCGGTCCACGGTACCTCCATTAACTCCCTGTGCTTGGGCCTCCCTCATGACGGGGAAAAATCCTGGGAAGCACGGCATCTACGATTTCTACAAGAAGACCCAAGGCTACAAGCTCCGTCCGGTGAATGCCACTGACATAGATAGCGAAACGCTCTGGAGCAAGATCAACAAGGCTGGGGGGAAAACCATCGTCATCAACGTCCCCATGACCTACCCCGCCGCAAAGGTCGACGGGGTGATGATTTCTGGACTACTCACCCCTCCGGGAGTGAGTAGACAAGGGGGATCCTTCCATCCTCCCGAGCTAGAGAGGGAGTTGCTCGAGAACGTGGGAGGCTACAGACTGGAGCCCGAGGAAATATGGGGGAAAGACACCGATGCCTGGCTTAAGGATTTGTACGACGTTACGGAAAGGCAGTTCAAGACCACGACCTACCTTCTCAGAAACCACGACTGGGACTTCTTCATGGTCGTCTTTCAGGGAACCGACTGGATCACGCACAACTTCTGGAGATTCTTTGACCCCAACCATCCTGAGTACGACCCAAAGCTCTCTAGAAAATATGGCGGTGAGATACTGGCATTCTATAAGACCATCGACTCATTGATCGGTGCGATCGAAAAGGAATTGAACGAAAACACCACCCTGATCATCATGTCGGACCACGGTCACGGCCCCCTGTACAAGGTCATTCATATAAACAATCTGATGGGGAATTTGGGGCTGCTGAGGTTAAAGGAGCGATCTATCAGGAATCCCCTCCGCTTGGACTTCTGGTTATCGAAGCTTCAGTTGAGAAAAGATCAAGTGTGGAATCTTTTATCAAAGTATCCTGTGATTATGAGACTGATCCGCGAGGTTTGGTATAGACATAGCTCTTCCATCGAACTCTCTCTCTCAGACGTGGATTGGAGCAGGACCAAGGTCTATGGATCTGGGCACATGGGACAACTACGCCTCAATGTGAAGGACAGGGAGTCACGGGGAATAGTAAAGTCAGAGGAGTACGATGAGCTCATAAATCGCCTAAAAAAGGAGCTCTATCGCCTCAGGGATCCAATAACCAATGAAAGAGTCGTCGAGAGGGTATTCCGGAGGGAAGAAATCTACTCCGGGAAATACGTGAAGGAGGCTCCAGATCTACTCTACCTAACGAACTGCCCTTATGTTCCCTACAATGGGATTGAGATCAACACTGGAAGACTCATTACCCCCTCCCCCTCCATTCAATCATCAATGCACACCATGGATGGCATCTTGATCATGAAAGGACCGGGCATCAGGAAAGGTGTTCGACTGGAAAAAGCAAGCATAATGGATATCTTCCCAACGGTTCTGCACATAATGGGCATCCCCATTCCAAGCGAGCTGGACGGGGATGTGTTGATCAACGCTTTTAGCGAAGATTCTCCTCTGTCGAGGAGAGAAATTCCCTTCCAAGTTCCAGAAGACTATGCGAGAAGCGATAGATATGCGCTGTCGAAAGAAGAAGAAGAGAAGATCATGGAGCGCCTCCGACAGCTGGGATACATGGGCTAATATTGCGTTTAGGGTCCTTCGACGTTGATGATAAAGTGCTATGATTCGATTTGAAAAAATTAGAAAAACCGCTTTTTCCAACATTTTTCACTTCACCTCCCTCCTCTCCCACCTCGTTTACACGGCGGATTTTCCTCCACAAAGCAATAAAGGTTAGTAAAAAGAGCAAGGTTAAGAAGTGTTGTCTGTGTTAAAGAAAAGATTTGACAAGTCTGTAGCACGACTAAGCCACAAGGAAACTGTCTATAGCGCCATCATGTTCGCTACAGAAGAGACGGGCTCTGATCTCAGTAGCAGTTGGGCATTTTTAAAGAGAGGAATGAAAATCGTCCCACATAGGCATCCAGCAAAAGAAATCTACTTCTTCGTCAAAGGCGAGGGATTCATACAAATAGGGCAAGAAAGATCTCTAGTTAAGGCTGGCGAAGCCGTCTATATTCCACCGAATGTCATTCATGAGACGTGGAATGAGAAAGAGGAGGACCTAGAGTTTATCTGCATAAGTTTCGGCCTGAGTCCTCCCTCATTCCTCCTGAGGATTCTAAGCTTGTTATACCGTTCTCTCTATGGAATAATTGAGAAACCCAAAGCGAGTAAATATGTTGAAGAATAAGAGTTATGGCAAGGGCTTGTTTTGAGAGTAGGATTCACCGTGGAACTAGCAATCGGTACGGGTAGATGATGGTGAAGCGTTATCCTGCTAGTTCAGAGAAATTTATATGCATGACGTCTTCTTAAGAAAAATGCTGGTGTGTAATTGTTGGACGATCCTGCAATGCAAAATAATTGGATGACAACTCCTGGCCCCAATGTCTCATTTGTTTCGAGGGAAGGAGATCTATACGCCATAATCATAAGGAAAGAGTTCAGGAGAGAAGGTGTCAACTTCATGACTCCTAACGCTTATCCGATGCAGGTAGCGGTCAGCTCATACGAAGTCGGATCCTCCGTCAAACCCCACTTTCACAATAACTTCGAACGATCCATAAATGATACCATGGAAGTAGTTCACATAGACGAAGGAGAAGCCACAGTTTCATTCTTCGACGATAAGACCCAAGCATTGATAGGAACCCACACTTTGAGGTCTGGAGACACGGTAATCTTTGTAAAGGGGATCCACGGGTTGGCCTTCAAGGAAAAAACTCGGTTGATAGAGGTTAAACAAGGTCCCTACATGGGTGCCGATATCGATAAGACCTGCGTTGACGTTAAGCAATAGGATATGAAAACCAAGATCTTTGTGGCCGAACCCTCCATAAGTGAAGCAGACGTTGAAAATGTAAGTGAAGCGATCCGTTCTGGCTGGATCTCCGGTAGGGGTCCCTACGTGGAGAAATTCGAGAGAGAGTTCGCCAAATGGGCCGGCACCAAGTATGGAATCGCCACAACGAGCGGCACTTCCGCCCTACATTTGGCCCTCGCTACGCTGGGGATTGACCGCGATGAAGAGGTGATAATCCCGACCCTCACTATGGGCGCTGTTCCCTTTTCGGTTTCCTATACCGGGGCCAAGGCCACCTTGGTGGATTCTGAGGATTACACCTGGAATATGGATCCCAACGAGGTGGAATCCAAGATAACCAAGAAGACCAAGGCCATTGTCGTGGTTCACCTCTATGGTCATCCAGTTGACATGGACCCCATATTAGAAACTGCCAGTAAATACGATATACCTTTGATAGAGGATGCAGCAGAGGCACACGGCGCCGAATACAAGGGTAGGAAGGTTGGAAGCTTCGGTAGGATGGCCTGCTTCAGCTTCTATGCGAATAAGATAATCACCTGCGGCGAGGGTGGAATGATAGTGACGAATGACCCAGATTTGGCCGAAAAAGCCAAGAAATTGAAGAACATGGCCTTCGAGAAAGACCCAACTAGTAAATTCCTCCACAAGAGCCTGGGTTATAACTATCGCCTCACTAACATTCAGGCGGCTCTGGGTCTATCCCAATTGGGAAAGATTGAAAGCTTCATAGAATTAAGAAGAAGGAACGCCAAGCTGTATAACGAACTCCTAAAGGACTTGGGTGGAATATCGCTCCCCCCAGAGGCGGAATGGGCAAAGAACGTATACTGGATGTACTCTATCCTCATCGATGAGAAGCAGTTCGGCATAAGTCGCGACGAATTAATTCACGCTTTGCTGGAGAAGTATGGAGTCGAGACCAGACCATTCTTCGTCCCGGTTAACCGCCAACCGATATATGAAAAACTGTATTCCGGTGAGCGATACCCGGTTGCCGAACAACTATCCCTAAGGGGCTTAAACCTTCCCTCAGGCAACACCCTGACAGAAGATCAAATCAGGGAAGTAGTCGCCGCCATCAAGGCTCAGAAGAAACGTAAAGGCTAGCCAGACCTCTCCTGACTTCTCGGGTTCACCTTCTGCGACCTTGTGTAGCATTTCCCCTAGCCGCGGAGACCACATGAGGAACTTCATGGGGTTGTGGAGGCGCCACTACAAACACGTGAGAACCAACTAGGACAGACTCCATGGCAAGCCCCAGAAGACACGGAGCAGGAGAGGTTTCTGTTCAATTAAGCCGTTTTAATTTGTCAAAGAAAGGCTGTTAAGATGAGTCTCTGTTCGAAAAACGTACTCGTCACCGGTGGGGCGGGGTTTATAGGCTCCGCGTTGGTAAGGGAGTTGACGAGGGAAAAGGCAAACGTCGTTGTCTATGACAACTTTTTGAGCGGTGACATGTCGAACCTCACAGAAATACAGGACTCGGTGAAGGTCATCGAGGGGAATATTGTTGATCCGAAATTTGTGCAGACACTGAGAGAAAATGATATAGAGTATGTCTTCAACCTGGCGGCGGAGCCATACATACCCCACTGCTATGAGCGCCCGGAGAAATTCTTTGAGGTAAACGCCCTCGGCACATTGAACATCTTACTTGCCTGTGAGCAGGTCGGTGTGGAGAGGATGCTTCAGTATTCCACCTCGGAGGTGTATGGAAGCGCTAGGTACGTCCCGATAGATGAGAACCATCCCACAAATCCGCTGTCCACCTATGCCGTCAGCAAGCTAGCCGCCGACAGACTGTGTTTCACATTCTATCATGAACACAACATTCCCGTTGTCATCTTGAGGCAGTTCAACGCCTATGGTCCCCGAGAAACCCAACCCTACATAATTCCTGAACTGATATCACAACTTTCGAGAACGAACAAACTCAAACTGGGAAATATTAAGGCAAGAAGAGACTTTACCTACGTTGAAGACGCGGCCAAAGGTGCCATAGCCTTAATGAAGTGTAAGAGAGCCGAGGGAGAGGTCTTTAACCTAGGCTCAGGGACAGACCATTCAATCGAAGAACTCGCAAATCTCATAGCCGAGTTGATGGGACACGACTCCGTATCGATATCTATAGAACATGAGAGACTTAGACCTTTGGACGTAGAAAGATTACAATGCAACTACTTCAAAGCCTACAAATATGTGGGCTACAATCCTAAAGTGGACTTGAAGGAAGGACTAACACGGACCATAGAATGGTTTAGGCGAAACAACAACGCGTGGATATGGGAAACCAAGATCATGCCCGAGGACAAGCTCTGGAAAGGCCGCTGAGGGTATTTGGTTCGGATGATCATGCAACGACGAACAGAGTTATAAAGAAACTTCGTGAGTTAGGCGATAATCAAACAGGCTAAAAAATTCTAACCGAGTAGAGGAAACATCGCGAATGTCAGGGTTCTAAAGATATGAGGGTTCTCTTGGCCAACGCCCCCGCGTACATTAAAAATTACAATAGACATTTCGTTCAAGCCGGCAGTAGATGGAGTTTTAGCATGCCTATTCCGAAGAAAGGAGGCTATAAAGACCACTACCTACCATATCCATTCTTCTTGGGTTATTCCTCTGCCCTGTTAAAGCGTGATACCGAGGCGGATGTGAAGACCGTTGACCCATGCGCTCTGGACTTCGATGAGGAGACTTTTATAAGCTTCGTGAAATCTTATGGACCGGATGTCTTACTTATGGAAGTACCAACCATAAGCTTTCCACTCGTAATGGAAATTATTAAAGAGATAAAGGACATCGTCGGTTGCAAGGTGGCTCTGACGGGAGGCCACGTGACCGCTTTAACGGAAGATGTTATGGAAAAACATCCCTTTATTGATTACTGCTTGCTTGGGGAATACGAGTTAACCCTCAGGGAGCTTATTAAGTACTTAGGAGGTGAACGAGACGATGGAGGTTTGGGAGAGATTGAGGGCTTGGCTTTCCGTGACAAGGAGAAAATAATCGTCAATGAAAAGCGCAAATTTCTGATGGAGTTAGATGCCCTTCCATTTCCCGATAGAAACGACTTGGCTATACAGCACTACCACGACTTTGAGATAGCTGGTAAGCCCTCTGCGCAGATGTTGACATCGAGAGGATGTCCTAGTGGCTGCATATTTTGCTTGGAGAGACACGTAATATACGCCTCACCGCTTTACAGGAGGAGGGCCCCCAACAAAATAGTCTCCGAGATGAACCTCGTAAGGGAGAAATACAAGGCTAAGCAGGTTTACTTCGACGACGAAACAATGACCATGAACAGGAACCACATAAGGTCGATTTGTGAGGAAATCATCTACAATGGGTTGGATATGCCCTGGACTTGTATGGGCGACATCACTTTGGATTATGAGACCTTAAAGATTATGACTAGGGCCGGTTGCGTCGGCATAAAGTTCGGGGTCGAGACGATAAATACAAAGACTCTCATCGAAGTTAAAAAAACCTTTGTAGACGTAGAGAAGGTTAAACAATTCGTAAGGTGGTGCAAGGAGCTAGGTATATGGACTCACGCCACATACGTGATCGGGCTGCCGGGCGACACGAGAGACGATATACAGAGGAGTCTGAAGTTCGCAATAAAACTGGACAACGATAGCGCTCAGTTTTCAATAGCGACCCCATACCCCGGAACTCCCTTTTTCGAATTAGCGAGGGAAAATGGATGGCTTCTGACGTACGATTGGACCTTGTATGATGGAGCCAACCACTCTGTTATAAGCTACCCCTGGTTAAGAAAAGACGAGATAGAGGAACTCTTCAGATCCGCGCTTAAACATTATTATAGAAACGCTATCATCCGAGGCTTGATAAACCCAAGGAGAATCTTCAGAATTTTGCGAGCAGGAGGTATGCGCTATGCCATGAATAAGGCAGTGTGCGCATTAAGAACCTAGGAGATCGGGGAATCGACGTCTTATTTTAACTATCCTATGCGTTGGATATCCGCGTTTGGTTGAAAGCGAAGTCCTAATTAGAACCGCGAGGGGAACCGGCGTGCTCGCGGTTCAAAGCGTGGCTAATGCTATTCTGGGAGCCCTCTTCTTCATGTTTATGGCCCGAATACTAACCAAAGCCGAGATGGGTGTATACGGAGCCGTAACCCTAGCCTACACGGTGGCGGTGATAGCTGGTAGCCTCGGGATGGACTACGCCGCGTCACGCTTCATACCCTACCTCCACGGCCGTGGAGAGTACGACAACGCGAAACTAGCCGCCAAACACATAATCTTACTATCTTCGTCGTCTGCGGGGCTTCTCACACTCTTCTATTTCATACTCTCTCAGCCATTCTCCGACTCGATGCTGGGCTCACCCGCATACGCTTCCGTGTTCCAAATCGCCGCCTTGCTAGTCCTAGCAAGCATCCTCGGCTTTACAGCCAGAGGCTTCATGCAGGGTCTCCAACGGTTCACACACCTCGCCCTCTTCAGGTTTACCGCCCAAATCGCTAGGATAGCAGTTTCAGTTGGGCTATTCTTGTTGGGGCTGGGCGTTGCAGCGGTCTTCTTGGGGTGGACCCTCTTTTATACTATGATAATAGTGCTCGCCGCGCCCATAATCATCAAGGGGCTGTTTAAAGGATCGAATGTTGATAAGAGTGAAGGGGATCCCATATATGTTAAGTCCCTTCTAGCCTTCTCCCTCCCAATGATGGTATTCCGCTTCACTGAATATGCTTCCACTTCCATGGATCAGTTCGTCGTCCTAGGGCTTGTCGGCGTCTCAGCCCTAGGCACCTACACCGTCGCCATCACCGGAGCCTCCCTCGTCTTAAACATATTTGCTCTACCGCTCCTCTCAACCCTAACCCCAAGCATGAGCGAGATCCAAGGCCGATCAGGGATGAGAAGTGTCTTAAACGCATTCACACACTCAACCCGATACATCGCACTTTTCTTCATACCCGCCTCCCTCGGCCTAGCTGCCCTCTCCCCAATTGCCATCCACATCCTGGCAGGCCAGGAATATGTTGAGGCAGCCCTCCCCCTCGCCATCACCTGCATTGGCGCCTCCGCCTACGGATTCTCCGCTGCAGCCATCTCAGCCCTCATGGCAACGGGCAAGACAAAGAAGGTCATGCTCGCCGTCTCAGCCGCCTCAGCCATCGAGCTGGCGGCCAGCACCATTCTAACACCCCTCCTAGGCGTACCCGGTGCAGCCCTAAGCAGAGCCCTCATGTACCTCGCTATGCTGATCATCCTCCTATACCTCGGCTCAAAGGCCATGCCCATAGCATTTGACAGGGAAGCAGTAGCCGGAAGCCTAACCTCCTCTACCATCATGGCCCTCGCCATATACCTCATTGCACTATCCACTGGCTTCAGAATTCTCCTCCTACCTTTCTACCTCATCTCAGCCTTGGCGATTTATTTCTTATCTCTATCCGCCATGCGCACACTAACCCCAAGCGATTTCCAATTCACACTTAAGATTCTACCTAGTGGAGACAGACTACTCGCCAGAGTTGAGAGAGTATTAAACGATTACCCAGCGCTATCCAAACTCGTCAAGAAGCTCCTAAAATGTTAGGGGTAAAACATTAGAGATAGATCCGGCTTAACGTCAAATTAACCCATATTTTTGCCACTCTCTCATCCTTCTTAATTCCTCTTCAAGGGGCTACTCGAAGAAAGCATTAACACGCTAAGCCTAGACAACGAAGACATCGAAACCTGCTGCTCTGCGAGAAACAGTGAAGATACAAGGCCGGTTCAAGCGACCCAAATAAATAGACGAAGCGATACGACACCCGATGAAGATGCCCAAAGTCCTCAACCATCAGCGACCCCCAGCATCCGGGGCGTTACAAACGAGGAGGTCAAACTCATAATGAGATCTTTGAGCGAAATGTGGTGAAGGTGGAGGCAGCCAAAGTCTGCCTAGACACAGACGTGCTAATAGATAATCTAGGGTATATTATTACTTATCCATGTAGTTAACTCCTTTAACCCCTTTTCCACACCTATTCTCGGCACCCAACCCAGCGCCTCCCTCGCCTTCGACACATCGGAGACATAGACCTTCTGATCTCCCGGACGCCACTCATCATAGATTACCCTACTCCTTTTACCCGTTAATCTCTCCAACAGGTCTAGAAGCTCGAGCAAGGATGCGGTGTTTTCAACGCCCCCACCGATGTTAAATACCTCACCCTTGAGAGAATTGCATCTCACTAGGAAAGACTCGAAGGCCCGGATCAGGTCTCCAACATAGAGCACGTCGCGCACCTGCTTCCCATCGCCAAATATCGTCAAGGGCATACCCCGCAAAGTAGATATGGTAAAGTGCGCAACCCACCCCTGATCCTCATTCCCAAACTGGCGAGTGCCATAAACGCAGGACATACGGAAGACCCCTGTTCTAAGGCCATAAACGCGGGCGTAATCCTGAGCGTAGAGGTCGCCAGCGAGCTTTGAGCAGCCATAGGGCGTGTGCTCACAGCGGTCAATGGGAAAAGTCTCAGGGATTCCCCTCCTATAGTCGGGATCATCAAAGACGTAGCGCTCCTCCTCCTCCCTCACAGGTATCCGGTTGACGTTGCCCCCATAGACCTTGTTCGTGCTACAGTATATGATGGATGGATCGGTTCCCGCCCTCCTAGCGGCCTCAAGCACGTTGAAGGTACCCAGAGTATTGACATCAAAATCAGTCCTCGGATCCCGTACGGAAGACGTCACGGCGACCTGGGCGGCGGCGTGAATGACGGTGTCCACATCGCTAACGAGCCTCTCAACCGTTCCAGCGTCACGAACGTCCCCTCTAACCAAATCGATGTTTTCGAAGCGCCCCAGATAATTCCAGTTGTACATCACCACATCCCTCCTCCTATCGGCCTTTGGCAGTGTCTCCCCCCTCGAGAGGTTGTCCAACACGACGACATCCCAACCCTTTTTGGCATAGTATTCCGCAACGTGTGAACCGATGAAGCCCGCTCCACCCGTAACAAGGACCTTCACTTTATACAGCCCCTTACTCGGCCAATCCTCTATTTCTTAGCTCCCTCAACGCTGTTTCGAACAGGTTCTTGGCGCCCCACTCGTGTTCTCTAGCCCATCCCGCGAGCTCCCTCAAGCCGTCTTCAAGGCTCGTCGATGGAGCGTAGCCCAAGAGGTCGCGGGCCTTCGATGTGTCCGCGTAGCAATGCCTCACATCCCCCTTACGATACTTCTGCGAAACGTGTGGTTCAACCTTCACCCCATAGACATCGATGAGCACATCGGCTATGCGCCGTATCGAAGTCGCCTCCCCCATCCCGATGTTCACGGCCTGATAGTCCGCCGCATTCCTCTCCAAAGCCAACAAGTTCGCCTTGGCCACGTCTCCAACGTAAACGAAATCCCTCCGCTGCTCCCCATCTTCAAAAATGTAGGGCGGCATATCGTTCAGGATTCTACTTGAAAAAATGGCACACACCCCCGTGTAGGGGTTGCCCAGAGACTGCCTCGGACCATACGCATTGAAATACCTCAGAGCCACCGTCGGCACCCCATACGTCTTTCCTGAGAGGAGGCACATCTCCTCCTGATGTCTCTTCGTCATCGCGTATATGGAGGTCGGCATCAGGGGCTTCCCCTCATCCGTTGGCAAAGGCCTGAGTCTACCGCCACAGTCAGGGCATAGAGGCTCCCAAACCCTATTCCTTAATTGTTCCACCGATCTTAGCCCAGGGTACTTCTCCTCTCCGCAGGCTTCACAGAAGTATTTTCCCTCACCGTAGATGCTCATCGACGAAGCCACAACGAGTTTCTTCACGTTATTTTCCTCGTTGACGATAATGTCTAGAAGCGTGGATGTCCCCCTCGTATTTGCATCCACATACCTCTCCAACTGATACATCGATTGTCCAACTCCAACCACGGCCGCCAAATGAATCACGGCGTCAGCATCGACGATGATCTTTTTAAGTAGCTCAGTATCCCTAACGTCTCCGTTAACGAAAGTAGCGTTTTTATTCAAATACTCCGGGGTCTCGCCACGGTGTACCTGTTGCTCGAGGTTGTCCAGAATCGTTACCTCATAGCCCCCCTCAATCAATAGGTCCACCGTGAAGCTCCCTATGAACCCTGCCCCACCAGTTACCAAAACCCTCTCAATAGACCTCAATTATGCTCGCCTATAGGCATAGAACCATTAAGATCACTTCACCCTCCCACGGAACCACTCAATGGTCTTTAAGAGTCCCCGCCTCAGGCTCGTCTTTGGCTCCCACCCAAGCATCTCCCTCGCCTTCGTTATGTCTGGACTCCTCCTCCTTGGATCATCGATGGGTAGAGGATGAAACTCTATCTCGCATTTTGATCCTGTGAGCTCCCTGGTTAACCTTGCTAAATCTATGATACGGGTCTCCACATCGCACCCCAGGTTAAACACCTCCCCCGAAGCCCCAGATATATGAGCCGCCTTCAGAATACCCACAACCATATCCGTAACATAGGTAAAGGACCTAGTCTGGGTGCCATCTCCAAAAACAGTCAAAGCATGACCGCTAAGGGCTTGATCAATGAATCGAGGCACAACCCGACCATACACATCGCCTGGACGCATACGCGGACCATAACAATTAAAAATCCTCAATATCCGTGCATCAAGCCCGTGTTGAACCACATACGCGGCAATAAAAGCCTCCCCAGCCCTCTTAGCCTCATCGTAACATGATCTAGGCCCCACCGGGTTAACATTCCCCGTGTAGGTCTCAGGCGTTGGAATGTGCTCTGGATCTGGATCGCCATAAACCTCTGACGAAGAAGTGTAAACCAGCCTCGAACCATACTTCTTCGCGATCCCCAACGCCACCCATGTGCCCAAAATATTCGCCTTAAGAATCTGAATCGGAAACCTAGCGAACTCAAAGGGCGAGGCCCTACTGGCGAGGTGCATCACCACATCTATCCTCTCATCAAAGAATATGGGCTGGGAAACATCATGTTCGATGAGGGAAAAGTTATCCAACCCAACGAGGTGTTGAACGTTTTCCACCCTCCCGCTACTAAAATTATCGACGCAGATGACCTCGGCTCCCCCCTCAACCAACACGTCACAAACCCATGACCCAAGGAAGCCCGCGCCGCCCGTGACCAATATCTTCTTATTCTTAAAAAATTCTATATCAACATCCGTCAAGACCTCATCCATGTCCCCGCGGATTATTTCATCGATCATTTCCCAGAACCCCTGAGGTTCTGATAGGAAAGGCTCAAGGCCTCCCAGCAGCTCTCCGGGTGCCCTATGTCAAGCCTCACCTCCTCAGACCTCAGCTTAACAGCGTTGACCCTCAGCCCCCAATCAATCAGCCTCTGAATCCCGTCGGTGAGCTGCACCTCACCACCCTTTCCCGGCGGCGTGGCCTCCAAAGCCTTGAATATCACGGGATCAAACACGTATACCGGCATGATGGCGAGATTCGTCGCCGGCCTATCAGGCTTCTCAACGGCTCTCTCAACCCTGTAAACGCCTTCACCTATCTCTCTTCCCTCGATCACCCCATAGATCCTTGGATCCTCAACCTCCTGAACAATGAGAGTGGCATCAGCCTTCAACTCAGCATGCTTCCCAAGCAATCTCTGGAGGTGGCTCTGACCCTCAGAAATGATGTAGGTGTCGCCTGCGTGAACCAAGAAAACCTCATTGATGAAAGGCTTCGCCTTTAGAACAGCATCTCCAAAGCCCCTCGGCTCAGGTTGATTGATAAAAACAATGGTGGAGTCATCGATCATCCTATAGAAGTTTCGAAGCTCCTCCGCGAGATCAGCCTTTCCACTCCTTTTCAGGACTCCTATGAACTCCCGGTCCGGCGTAAAGTGGTCCTCAATGACCCTCTTCCCACGGCCAACTATGAACCCAAAATCCCTAAACCCCACATCATAAAGCATCTCATAAACAGCTTGAACCATGGGCTTCAGACAAGGCTTCCCATTCACACTTCTCAAGAATATGGGGAGCATCTCCTTAGGCATCTCTTTGGTCATGGGTAGAAGCCTCGTCCCTAAGCCCGCAACCGGGATCACAGCCGTCCCAACCATCCAACCACCAAAACAATCTAAAACTAACCCGTTATCATGATATATAACGCTATCTATGGAGGCGAGGTACACGCAGACCGGAAGGTTCAAACGTTAGAGGAGCAAACCCGGTGTAACTGTTTCAATGGATAGCCGTGGGCGACGACTCTACGTGGGTGGTCTGACCTGATGGAGAGGCTTTATACATCGAGCACGCGGTGTTCACCGAAGTGGCGTTTGCCATTCAAATCCTCCATGATACTTCCCACGCTTCTCGATCGACCAATGTAAGTCGGCTTATAAATTGGACTATATGGGATATTGGTTAATATGAGCCTTTCACTCCCCATCAAGATTATGAGTATCTTGGTTGCCATAGCATCTGTAACGGTGGCTGTGACGGTAGGGCTCTTGTTCTACAGTGTGGCTCAGCTCAGCGTCGCTCCCGGCGAGGTTAAGATCGAATCCTCTCCACCGAGGGTGGAGCTCACTTTACCCCTGTTTGTCTCCAACCGAGGGCCGTTTCCTATCACAGACTTCTCCCTTTCCTCAAGGGTTCAAGATGAGCAAGGCGAGTTATTAGCCGAGGGTGCGACGGGTCCTCTCGACATCCCACCCGGAACACAGCGCAGAGAAATTTCCCATGGGCTTACCATCGACTTAGCCAAGGTTAAGAAGGAGGTTTTAGAGAACCTTCTACTCCGAGACCAAAAGCTATGGGTCGATGTTCAAACCTCTCTCGCCATACAACCCTTCTTCAAGTTTTCAGCCTCCCCGCGCATTCCCCTCGAATGGGGCGCCCCCGTGGCAAACCTCAGGTATGGAAACCCCCAGTTCGCCCCCCACAACAGAACCCACATTCTCCTATCAATTCCCCTCTTCTTCGAGAACAACTCCCCCTTCCTAGAGCTCGACGTCTCCATCATGGGGGAAATATTAAATGCGGAAGGCGTCAAAGCGGGCGTCCTCAACCCCAAGAGTATTAAAGTACCCGCACGCGGCAGGGTCTCT
Organism: Candidatus Geothermarchaeales archaeon; assembly: GCA_046757245.1. Classification (GTDB taxonomy): domain Archaea; phylum Thermoproteota; class Nitrososphaeria; order Geothermarchaeales; family JAUWBL01; genus JBHHXX01. The sequence continues at coordinate 17,934 of JBHHXX010000016.1, read as the reverse complement.
GAAGACCTCCAAGGAAGCCTGAGGAATGAAGCCATAACAGAGAAGACACTCACCTTAAAACTAACCTTCAAGACGCAATTTGGAGAAGTGGCAAAGGAGGTCTTGATCAGTGCCTGAAATACTGGGTCTAGAGATTAGCAGAGCGAGACTGGCTCTACGCATAGTGCTCTCGATCATCGTTGGCGCAATTATATTTATAGCACTCTACCTCATACCCGCAAACCCAACTCTCATCCTTGACCAGTTAGAACAATTCTTGCCCCTTCCTAAGGAGGCAGGTCAAGTCCTAACCTCACTGTCAGAGGAACTCATCGACCCCACGGTGCCCATCCTTGGTCTCCTCCTCACCACCATCATACCCATAGGCATAATCCTCGGAAAGACCAAGGCTCATGGCCCCCTGATAATAATTACCAACGTCCTCCTTGCATACTTCCTCTACACCCTATTCCGAGGAGGACTCATCGACCTTTCCCTTCCACCAGGCCTGCCCCTCGGTTTAACCGGCCAGGTAAGGCTGGAGATCCAATTCATTGTACAAATCATCCTCTTACCTCCCATCCTGAATGTCATAAAGGGAGTACTCGTAACAGTCGACTCGCTTAAAAGCCGTCAAGAGCTATAAAAGAGCTCTTTTATTGTCAGCTGTTTTAACACCTTTACCCCAAACTCTGAAATCTATGAGGGCAAGGTCATCATCAGGGACCCTACCGCATCAGGTATACTAAATCCCCTCCTTAGGTGAGGAAGTCACATACACCCCCAAAGTCCGAAAGGACTCATTTTAGCTCGTTGGAACACAACATTTATATATCACGTATAAATCACTTATGAATAAGGGATTTTTCATAAGGGAGGCCTCAGGGCCTCATAGGATAAAACGTCGTCTAAAATACGCTCGTGTGATAAAAGGAGAGGTGACGGTTTGAGCAACACGTATCTGGAGGAACTATGTGATAGATCAATCTACATCATCAGGGAGGCAAAGACAAAGTTCAAAAAAGTAGCCGTCTTATGGTCTACGGGAAAAGACTCAACCACGGTCCTAAGTCTCATACGGGAGGCGTTTTTTGGAGAAATTCCGTTTGACGTCGTACACATAGATACGGGCTTCAAGTTCCCCGAGATATATGAGTTCAGAGATCAAATCGCAGGGGAGTGGAACCTAAACCTCGTGATTGCGAGGAACGAGGAGGCTAGGAACAGGGACATATCGCCGAAAACCCATAAGCGCTTCGACTGTTGCACCCTCCTCAAGACGGAGGCGTTAAAACAGCTGATAAGGAGGGAGAGATACGACGCCATAATAGTCAGCATACGCCGCGACGAACACGGAATCCGGGGGAAGGAACATTACATGAGTCCCAGAGACAAGGACTTCAAGTGGCACCCCTATGGAATAGACGAGACAAAGACCGAGAGCAAAGGCATAGTTCTAACCCAGGACGTGGAGCTGAGCGGATGGGGTCTATTCGCAACCGACTTTGGAAAAGATACGGATCACGTCAGGGTCCACCCACTGCTACATTGGACTGAACTCGACGTGTGGAAATACGTTAAGGACCGCGGGCTCCCCATAAACCCTCTATACTTCGCGAGAAACGGTAAGCGATATAGGTCACTAGGCTGTATGCCGTGCACCATCCCAGTCGAATCTAACGCCTCAAACATAGACGAAATAATAAAGGAACTCAAGACAACAAAGATCAAGGAACGCGAAGGCAGAGCACAAGACAAAGAAGAGGCCTTCATCATGCAAAGACTACGCGCCTTGGGATATATGTGAAGATGAATCCAACCATCATCCAGACGTTCTTCGAGAGCCCGTAGCCGCCCCTCTAACGGCTTTACATGTGTCATTTGGAGCATCGGTGAATAGGGTCTGATCGACTTATCCACCGTAATTTTTGGAATAGCCGTGGGCCTCGCGGCTCAATTCATCGGTGGGGCGATAGGCATGGCGTACGGCGTCATATCGGCGAGCGTTCTCCTAAGTTTTGGATACAGCCCGGCACTCTCCAGCGCCAGCGTCCACGCGGCAAAGGTGTTCACGACCCTCACGTCGGGGGCCAGCCACCTAAAATTTGGAAATGTTGACAAGAGGCTGGTTATGAGACTAGTTTACACCGGCGTTATTTTCGGGGCCTTGGGGGCCTTCGTCTGTACAAAGGCGCCCGGAGAAATTCTTACACCCTTCGTCGCAGCGTATCTGGCAGCTACGGGGGTCATAATACTCATCAGAATCTTTCGACCCATCAGGCTCCACATATCTGAAGGTAGGATTCCAATCACGGGGTCCGTGGCGGCCTTTTTCGACGCGATGGGAGGCGGCGGGTGGGGACCGATATCCACCTCAACCCTCATGGCGGGGGGTCACAACCCCAGGCTCACCATAGGGTCCGTAAACCTCGCTGGATTTGCTGTTGCGGTAGCAGAGACCCTCGTCTTTTTCACGTTTTTAGGCTTGAGACACGCGGATCTGGTCATCGGATTGACGGTTGGAGGGGTCGCGGTAGCTCCCCTGGCGGCTTATTTGTGTAAAAAGATGCCTACAAAACTATTGATGTTAATCGCTGGAGCACTGATAATGTGTCTAAGCATTAAAACCATTTTCTATAGTTTGTAAGTCTCGTTACACCTATTTCTGTGGTGACGAAATTTACCATAGTGGCCGTATGTGGGGAGCCAAATCCGTGTTCTCCCCCCAAAAAACAGTCGATGAATTTTGGTTAAAACGCTTGCCCGAGGTTGAGCCGTATTTTCTTGGAGACCTTGGTTCGGCTTTGATCGGAGAAGGGGTGGGGGAAGGGGGAAAGCCAGAAATCTAAGCGTTATTTAAATTAAATATCATGGATAGGTAATTGTGTCATCGTGATGGCCATGGTGAAATATGTAAACATCTCAATTCCAAAGGAGCTTTATGAGAAGCTGACTAAAGCCTTAGAGGGATCAGGCTACAGAAGCCCCACAGAGTATATCATATTCCTCATAAGGAAAAACCTTCCAGATTTAGAGTCTAAAGACGTGGAAAAGAGGTTGAAGGCGCTGGGCTACCTACCATAGAGATCTACGAGTAAACATTCTTCAGAGGCAATATTCAAGCAGGAATCCTGATTGTGCTAGCCCTCGAGTATCTTGACGTATGTTTCAACCATCTCCTCTAGGTCGCTCAAACCCGTTTCCAACACCTCATAAAGCTCCTCTTGGCTAAGATCACCCGGCGACCGGGCCAAGGCGTCCCTGAAGCGCGCTATACCCTCGAATTTCTCCGCCTTCTCAGCCGGGATCAAGCCCTCCTCACCCATGACGTTAAATACGTCTACATAATCCCCCGGCTTCCTCGAGCACTTCCCCGCGGCTATTAGGGAGCCCACGTCTAGGAGGGACTCCAGGGTCAGCTGGATAAGCTTCTCGGTGAAGTATCTCACCTCGATCCTCTCTAGGAAATCACTTCTCCCGTGTGTCTCCCAGAGCGCCCTCAGCCTGGCGATGTATCGCCTAGACCTCGAGAGTCCCTCGCGGATGTTCTCTTCCTCCAAAGCCCCATGACACCTGGATCATTGACGATTCTTGGGTGTTCACCTCGGTTTCCTCCGCCCCTCCACGAGTCTCTTGGCGGTTCTCCAGCTCCTCCTGACTATGGGGGGTAGATCCCCCTTCTCCCCATACCACCTCTCGATGAAGGCTATGGTCCTCTCGTCGTGGCTATACCCGGTGCCCACGTCGCCGTAGACCTTGGCTATCTTCTCGATCTCCCTATCTCTTATTACCTTGGCGATTATGCTCGCCGCTGAGACTATGGGGTATTTCTCATCCGCCTTATGTGTAGACACCACTTGGACAGCGCCTCCCACGAGGCCCTCGAGCCTGCGCTGAAACCTCTCCGCGTTGACGTCGCAAGAGTCGACGTAAACCGTCTCGGCTCCAAGCCTCTCAATCGTCTTCGACATGACGGTGGCTTCGAGGTGGTTTAGTCCGCCGGGACCCCTGTTGAGGACCCATTCGTCGATCTCTGCGGGGGGCAAGATGTTGACTATGACAGCGCTCAAGAGGCGTCTCACGTCGACCGAGAGCCTCTCCCTCACCTGGGGACTCAGCCTCTTGGAGTCGCTCCTTACGATCCCCTTTAAGTGCTTATGGTTCTCTTTTGAAGTAGTAACGCCTACAACAACCATGGGGCCGATGACTGGTCCTCACGGCGAAAGTTGATTTCCTTTCTCTACCGGCTTCATCGACCCCACCGATCAGGGTTTCTAAGACGCTATCACCTCTTTACCCGTCTGAATCCTTCCCCATATTTAAGAGTGTCTCACTAAACCGGGTCGAACACCAAAAGGCAACGAGTCATCCGCGTTATAAACCTTAGCCTTATTGAACGATAAGTTTTTGTGAGGATTAATTCGTTTGGTATCTAGTGGTCATCTAAGATATACAAAAAATTGAGCTAAACCGGGTTCTCTTCTCCCTCAAACAATGTTTTTCGAGCGACTTTTTTTGCTTCATCGTATACGTCCTTTAAGGGGATTCCTCGCTTCACAGCGATTTCCTTGCAGTTTTCATATTCAGGAGAGATGTTTTTGATTTGCTTTCCAATCTTACCTATCTTTACCCTTACCTCTCCAAACCTCGTCTCCACCGAGATAATCTCCCTCGAGAGTTTTCTCCTCTCGAGACGTTGAATCCTAACCCCCAACGTCGTCGTCTCGCTGAAAATTATCGAGAGGATTCCATCGAGTTTATCCGGTGTGGCCAAAACGCTGAACATGGTTCCCGGCCTACCCTTCTTCATGATTATCGGCGTCATAAAGACATCGAGGGCGCCTTTATTCAAGAGCACTCCTGAGGCATAATCGAAAAATTCGGGGCTCATGTCATCGATATTCGTTTCGATGAGGATGACCTCGTCTTCCTCCCATTCTCCACCCTTTGTTTCACCGATATATACTCTTAACAGGTTTGGTATCTCCAACTCCCTGCTCCCAGCGCCATAGCCGATTTTCTCCACCCTCATTTCTGGCATGTCTCCAAAGCCCTTGGATACGGTTTTAAGGATCGCAGCGCCCGTTGGAGTGGTCAATTCAGCCCTTATGCCCTTGGAGTAAACCGGTATTCCCCTCAGAAGTTCAAGGGTCGCTGGGGCTGGTATGGGCAGAACGCCGTGACGACACTCGACGAAACCTGTTCCCACGGGGATTTTCGATGAATAGACGGCTTCGACGCCCAACTTTTTTAGGGCTATCAACGAACCGATCACGTCGATGATGGAATCTAATCCCCCAACCTCGTGAAAGCGTATCTCTTCAACCCCTTTACCGTGTATCTTCGCTTCAATCGTGGCCAATTCCTCGAAGATCCTCCTACTTACCACTTTAGTATCATCGTCCAGATCGCTCTGATCGATGATTTCAACGATATCCCTTAACCCTCTCTCCATATCCCGCTCGGTTACGTCGACGATAAACCTTGTCCCTGAGATTCCCTTCCTCATCGTCCTCTCGGCTTTGATTCTATACCCGGAGATCCTTAACTTCCCAAGCTCCGATTCGAGTTCTCCCAAATCGAGTCCAGCATCCAATAACGCCCCTAGAATCATGTCGCCACTGGCGCCTGAGAAGCAGTCGAAGTAGGCTATCCTCATTTTCTCTCAGCCATTTTGTTTATAACGCTCGCGAAGTATCCGGCGCCAAACCCATTGTCTATGTTTACGACCGCCACGCCTGGTGCACAGCAGTTCAGCATGGTTAGTAGAGCCGCTAACCCGTCGAAACTGGCGCCGTAGCCCACGCTGGTTGGGACCGCGATCACGGGTTTATCCACCAGCCCCCCGACTATGCTCGCTAGGGCACCCTCCATGCCGGCGACAACGATAACAACGTTTGCATTAAACAACTTTTCTTTATTGTCAAATAGCCTATGGACCCCAGCAACGCCAACGTCGTAGAGCCTTTCAACCGTGTTCCCCATGGACTCTGCGGTGACCGCTGCCTCCTCGGCGATCGGTATGTCGGAAGTTCCGGCGCTAACCACCAGAATGGCTCCTTTGCTGGTATCCACCTCTCTTTGACCGATCAACACTATTCTAGCGGTTTCATGGTAGATCGCATCCCCCCTTATCCCTCTGATGGCTTCGTAAACCTCCTTGTTGGCCTTGGTGGCCATGATAAACCCGTTATCTGAGGAGAGTCTCTCCACGATTTTTGTTATTTGCTCTATGGTTTTTCCCTCACAGAGTATGACCTCTGGGAAGCCCTTCCTCAAATCTCTGTGGGTATCTATCTTGGTGAAGCCTAGGTCTTCATAGGGGAGGTTTCTCAAAACTCTTAACGCATGGTTGATTTCGATCTTTCCAGCCTTAACGTCTTCCAGAAGCTTTCTGATCTTCTCTCTGTCCATTCTAACCTTCCCTTCCTAATGGCTCATTCATACTGCCCATCCTATAGCCTTGGAGATCCAAGGTTATGTATGTATACCCGAGAGCCTTGAAACTGTCCACGATTCGTTCAGATAAATCCTTGTCTAGAAACATGTGCATGTCCTCCTTCAGAACCTCTATCCTAGCTATGTCACCATGATCCCTAACCCTCAACTGCTTTATCCCAAACCCCGCCAGAAACTCCTCAGCGCGTTCAACTCTCGAAAGCTTCTCCCTCGTGATCTTAGTACCGTATGGAAACCTCGTCGATAAGCAAGCGAAGGGAGGTTTATCCCAGGTGGGCAGATTCATCTCCTTAGATAACGTTCTGATCTCCTCTTTCGTGAGCATGGCCTCTTGTAGGGGGCTCCTTACGCCGAACTCAGAGGCCGCCCTCATGCCTGGTCGGAGGTCCCTCAGGTCATCGTAATTTGAGCCGTCGACAACGTGGTGTAATCCATGTTGCCTCGCCAGTTCCATTAGCTTAGAAAACAGCTCCTTCTTACAGTAATAACACCTTTCCGGTGGATTAGACGCGAAGTTCTCATCATCCAGCTCATTCGTGTTAACGACGATGTGTTTTACGCCGATTATCTTCGCGTTCCTCTTGGCTTCTTCCAGCTCCTTCGACGGATATGTCTCAGAACTTGCGGTAGCGGCGATCACCCTATCCCCCAACACGCTTGAGGCCACCTTGAGTAGAAACGTGCTATCCACCCCGCCTGAATACGCGACAAGCACGCCCCCCATCTCAGACAATATGTTTTTCAAGACGTTTAACTTCGCCACGGGGTTCCTCATATGCTCACCGATCAATTCTGATGGTGCGATCGAAGACATAAATACTTTACTCCAAAACTTGGAAAACAGAGATTTCATAGAAGTTAATATTAAGTTTAGAAACGGGGATTTAGGCTTCAAGGTTTGGGTAAAAGCATTACGGACCTCTTAGATCATCTCTGGAACAGAGATCTTCACCACGGGTCGGGTCTTAAGTGCTATACAAGATGTTGAGATGACCCTCAACGAGCCCACCATGATTCATCCCTCCCTCTTACCCATAGACTCCATGATTCGCTTGATCACGAGGAGGGGCACGTTGTCCCTGTTCATAAAGGTTATCCTATACATGGTGGAGTCGGGGGCGCGCCTAACCTCCTCTGGGGGTCTCTCCGAATACCTCTGGTGAATCGTGGCCAAGATCGTCTTGCCTGAGCCCACGATCGTGGATAGGGCCTCCCGAAACCTAGGGGAGGCGAGTTCCATGGGACCGATCTCATCGCAGACTATAATGTCCGCCTCCTCAACGGATCTCAAGAGGGCGCCGACGCCTATGTTGTCCAGATCCTCTAGGTTCACCCGGTATTTGCCTACCCTAGGGCCTACCGCCTGATCTACGTGGGCGAGCCATCCCCTCGCCCCGCTGGCGAGGTCAATGATTTCGAAGCCCACTCTGATGCCACCCTTCCTCACCTCCCTGGTGATCATCCCCCCGACCCTCAGCCCCCTGTTCCTCAGCGCCTGGAAGATCTTCTCGATCACCGTGGTTTTGCCCACGCCCGACTGCCCGGTCAGGAAGAACGCGGTCAAGAGCCCCACCAACAACAAGGTTGACGCGGAACAAATAAATCGTTATGGAGAGACGTGAAGCATTAGATAAACACTGATCCCTGGGTGCTTTGAATTAAATTTTACCGATGGAAATCCTATGTCTTGGGCTTGGCGATGAACGCGGGTCTCATCAGGGAGGGAAAGGCGAGAATCAAGACTTCGTCAGACGGGGAAACGGTCTTCTACAACCCCGCGGCGAGGTTCTCCCGCTCCGTCGGCGTCGTGGCCGTGGCCGCCGAGGGCCACATCAAGAATATGAAGCTAGCCATCGCCGACGCCTTTTCAGCAACCGGGGTGCGGGGGATAAGATACTTCCTAGAGAGCCAAGCCGTAGACTCCCTATACCTGAACGATGCCTCCCCCCAAGCGGCCGCGGTCTCCGAGGAGAACGCCCAGCTGAATGAAATCCTAGAGTACACGAGGATCTCACAGATGAAGGCGAACAACTTCCTCTCAACCCACGCGGCTGGGGGGAGGCGATTTGACTTCGTCGACGTCGACCCCTTCGGCTCCCCCGTGGCCTTCCTCGACGACGCACTCTCGGCCGTGAGGAGGCACGGAGTAGTGGCCTTCACGGCTACAGACCTCGCCCCCCTCTGTGGGTTGCACCGAAGGGCCGCCCTACGAAGATACGGGAGTCTCCCTCTCCGCGGCGAGTTTTGCCATGAGACAGCATCCCGGATCATCATACACTCGATAGCTAGATCCTGCGGGAGGAGGGATCTCTTGCCCGAAGTGCTGCTCACCGTCTTCAGCGAACAGTACCTCCGCGTCTACGTGAGGGTGAGCCCTGGGAAGGCGGCCTTCCCCCACAAGGACATAGGCTTCATATACTCTTGCCCTAGGTGCCACTACACATCATACTTTGTGTTTGAGAAGGGCGACTTCATCCGGGGGTGTCCGACTTGCGGATCAAAGGTCTCGATCGCTGGACCCCTCTGGGTTGGCCCCCTCCACTCAGGGGTTTTCGTCGAGGAGATGGAGAGGAGCTTAGAAGTCCTAGCCGAGGAGGCCGACAAGAGGAGGCTCGCGAAGTACATAGGGCTGTTTAAGGAGGAGAGTCAATACCCGCCTTACTTCTTCGATGTGGCAGAGGCCGCCGATAGGATGGATGTTAGAACACCGAAGATAAGCGGTGTGTTGGAGATGCTCCGAGCGAAGGGCTTCAAGGCGTCGAGGACCCACTTCAAGGCCTCGGGCGTCAAGACCGATGCCTCCTACCAAGACTTCCAAGACGCGGTTCAGGAGGCGCTAAGCCTAAGTCGTGGAGTCTCCCCGTGATTCAGGGAGAATCTTAACCTAAGCTTATGTGATATTTTTCTTAGCCCTTGAACCCGAAGCAGAGAGCGTAAACCTCGGAGCTCCTCTTCCTGCTGGCGGGGGGCTTGAAGAGTCTCACGACAGAGAACTCCCTTTTGAGCCACTCGATTATCCTTGGGGTGTCCTTTCCCTCAAAAACCTTCATGATCATGGACCCACCCCTCCTCAGGATTCCATCGGATATCCTTAGAGCCTCCTCACACAGGGCGACTTGTCTGGCGACATCGACTGTCCAAACACCTGAGACGCTCGGCGACAGGTCGCTGAGCAACACATCCACTCGTCCCCTCGTCGCCTCCAAAATTTTCTTCGGAGCCTCCTCCTCTGTTACGTCTAATCGCAGCGTCTTCACGTTTTCGTAGGGGAGGGGTTCCATCTTCCTGAGGTCGACGCCGACGATCAGCCCCCCCTCGCCCACGGCTTCAGCGGCGTATTGGGTCCAACCCCCCGGAGCCGCCCCCAGGTCGACGACCCTCATGTTTTTCCTCAGTATGTTAAACCTCGAGTCTATCTGTTTAAGCTTATAGTAGGCTCTGCTCCTGTAGCCCCTTCTCTTCGCCATCTGATGGTAGTGTTCCTTCCTCCTCTCCTTAACCCAGCTCACGGTTTTCCGAGGCATCTCCGGCTCTCTCCTCCACGTTCATCCTGTATTTCCTCGTGGCCCAATCTTCTAGGTATTTGCATACTTTCAGGTAGTGAGGGTAGTCGGCGCTGCACCTCGACTCGTACTCGCATTGGAAGCAGTATATGTCTTCTATCATGTTTATCTCTAGGGGCTTAGCCCTAAGGAAAAGCTTGTAGGTCCACCTCCCGTCGTAGAGAGCTTTCTCCCGGACGATGAGCCTCCTCTTCTCTAACTCTTTAGATATTCGGGAGCCCTCTCGGCTGGATGTCTCAAGCTTCTTCCAAAGCTCGCTTTGAAAGATCCCATCCTTCTCCTCAGAGAGTATCCTATAGGCTTCCTCGATGAGCTTTTCCGTAGCTCTCTTTTTTTGCAACACCTCTTTTTCTCCCTTAAACCTCTACGGTGATGGATAAGTTCTTCATGATGTCGCGAATCCTAGACCTCAGGGTGACCTCAGTGGTTTTGGCCGCCGAGCAGATGTCTCTCTGGGTGACCTTGATCCCCAAGAGCTTATAGGCAATATATACGGAGGCCGCGGCTATGCTCCCAGGATTTTTCCCAATTCCAACCCGAGCCCTCTTTGCCTCCTTGATGAGCTCATTCGCCAATACGAGAATCTCTTTCCTCAGCTTTAACCTCTTTGTGATGAGCTTAAGAATTCTCTTTTCGCTCATCAGGGGTGGGCGGATCTTCAAGTTAGTTGTCAGGATTCTGTAGGCCTTGATCACGTCCCTCTTGTTACACTCTCTGTCACAGATCACCTTCATAAACTCCGAGAGTCTCTTGGCGTTTTCATCCAGCCTACACGCGATGTAGAGGGAGGCGATGGCCAAGGCCGTGTTGTTCCACCTCTTCTTATCGTCCATCAAGATGGCCTTCCTCGCTATCTTGGCGGCCGTCTCCATCTCATATCTCGCTAGGGTAAGTTTCTCGCCGGCCACCTTGATTTCCTGTAGGATTCGATCGATCCTCTTCTTCATCGGGGAGTGTGTCCTCAACTGTATCCTGATGAGCCTCTTCATCTTCCTCCTTCTGGCGGCAAATTCAACGATGTCTACGGACCTCGAAAACGTTGAGGAGAGCCCCAGATCGGCGTCTAGCAGGGTTAAGGGGCTCCCAACCCTCCTCCTCCTCTCCTTATGCTCCTCGCTGTAGGCCCTCCACTCCGGTCCAGGGTCTATGTTATCTGTGTATAGTACGGTTCCGCAGTCGCCGCACACCACTTCTCCACTTTCCCTTTTCCAAAGGAATGATTGGCCCCCGCACACGCATCTTAACCCGTTAGCACGATCCCTTGGATTTACAGGTTTCAAACCCTCATTTCCTCCTTCCCTTCTTTATGTAGAGTCGGGCTCCCACCATCTTCTCAGGGGCTTCCATCAGTGGTTTGGCCACTATGTATGGGCTTCTAATAGGCCCTATCACGTCAACCACGACGGCCACCTTCTTGCCCGATGAGCTGTATAGGGGGGTTTGAAGCTGGATTTTGGACTCGGCTTTGATGACGTATACCTTGCTCTTAGTAAGATGGGTTATCTCGCCAGCTTCCCTCGCCCCCCCTCACCCCTGACGGACCTATTTTTTCTCAGATTCCTAGAAATCTCCATCATGATATCCCTCTTCCTCCCCTTCTTCTCCACAGCCACGTATCCAGCCCTCTTCCACCACATCCTGGGGAATTTAACCACTTTTTTCGCTATCGTTTTTAATCTCGCCTCCTCAGTTGCCCTCACCAATTCTTCCAGCCCGGGTTCGGGTACGCATAGCTTGGTGGGAAGTCTTCTTCCCTCCTTTCTGGTGAGGGTGGAGTCGAAGTACACGGTCCAGAAAATGTAGGCGTTTTTTATCTTCAACTCTCTATGATTCTCGCGTTAATCACTCCATCCTGTCCTGGACGAGAGGTGACCAATGCCCTTCCTCCCTCGGTTATGATGATTGTTCCCTTGGTGATCACACCCCTCCTATCGTAGTCCTTGTTGGCGGGGTTTTTTTCCACCTTAATTATCTTTGCCTTAATCATCTCTCCCCTCCTGGGGTCATAGACGTTGGCGTATTCGTCTTTCAGAAGCCTTAACTTTATCTTACCCCCTCGCATCCTCGTGGTAGACGCGCTTCTCTCCCCGACGGTTGTCTCGACGGGGTCGCCGCCTATCTCATATTTCCTTTTCTTTCTAAACCTCTTCCTTCTTCCGCCGGATGGCTTGCGTTTATGTAGGTTTCCTTGGTACTGGGGCAATAGAATTCATCTCACCCAGACGTGTCCCATGAAATATAAGTTTCGTGCCTCTAACCCCAACCCCCCATGGTATTAAATAGATTTCTCTTAAACCCTTTAAAAAGTGTTTAAGGTCATGCAACAACGTAGGCGTGGTTAATCGCTGTTTAACAGTAAAATTTCATCGATTCTTCCGTGTTCACTCCCCTCAACCAAGCCTTATCATGTATTTGGCGGTGTCCCGAACCCTTAGAAACGTTTCCACCCCTTTCTTCTTCTTGGTCACCAGCCTGAGCTTATACAGTTTTCTCACGTCTCTGTAGGCTCTACTGCCAAAGACGGTGGCCACCTTTCTCAAGCGAACCGGTTGATTCTTGTAGATGAAGGCGAGGGTTTTGAGCTGCTTATCGGTGAGGGGGGGTGGCCGCATATACCTCCTTATCCTCTCTACGTACTTCGGGTTTACGTGCATCAAGTAAATTTTTCCCGATGTTTTGCTAATCTTCACCCCTGTGTGAAAGGAGTTGAAGTGTTTCATGTATTCCTCCACTATGCTGACGGTCTTCGCCCTATCCTCCAAGCGCATGGCTCTCTTGAGCTGATCGATGTTAAGGGGGGTTGACGCCGAAAAGAAGAGGGCGTCCAATAGGGGGTAATACTGCCCGGGTTGAGTTGTTTCCCCTCCCTCCTCGCCCTGAGACTTCAGCTGTGATTTCAACTTTACCACACTTACTCGCCGGGCGAGATTATGAGGTCTGTCATCCCATCCTCTCCCTCCAATGGACGAATGTTTATCAGATTCTCCGTGTAGAGGAAGAGGATCAATATGAAGATCTCCACCGCCTTTAGACCCTCGGCTCGACTCGTGAGATCTATGAAACCTATCTCCTCACCATAAAGCTCAAAGAGCCTCTTAATCACCGAGAGGACCTCCATAGACAAGACGTGCATTCTTCGGATGAAGTCATCCTCCAGAGTCGGCAGGGGCTCCGCCGCCATAGTCGTCTCAACCTTGCGCCTCTCCATCTCCTCGAGGAATTCCATGAGGGAGCTGAGTATATCGGAGAGGTCTATGAGGGTCATCCTCCCGGACCACAACACCTGCAGGGACGGTAGTTCCCCTATGTCAATGGCTGGTTCCTCAGCCCGCCTCACCCCGACCCTCTTTATTCGCTCACGTAGCCTCATGATCTCCTCGACCTTTTTCCAGTGGATCAGAGCCGAGTTCTCAGCAGCAATCCCGCAGATGAAGAAGTTAATCTTTTCGCCGAGGAGTCGGAGGAGCCTCCTCAACTCCTCCTCAACATCCACGAGCCATGGATCGACCTTAGCCGCCTTTTCGCTGTCGAGGATGACTTGGGGGAGGGCCTCGGACATCTCACCTTGACCTCTGGGCGAGGAGTTCGATGGGCATGGGGAACACCCTAGAGACCCCTCTTCTCATGGCCACCCCTATGAGATTATCGGCTACCTCTGCCACGCTGGGCTTCAGGGTGACCACGACCGTCTGGCTTTCCTTGGACCTCTCCTTCAAAACCTCGGCGAACTTCAACACGTTCTTAGGGTCTAAGTGGGCATCCATCTCGTCGAAGAGATAGATGGTGCTCCGCTCCACCGTTTGAAGGGCTAATAGGAAGGCCACTACCACGATGGATTTCTCGCCTCCGCTCAGGGAGGTCATCTCCACCTTGGGCTTTGTCGGGAACCTCACCACGATGTTTATGCCTCCTTCGAAGATGTTTTCCGGGTTATCTGGGACGAGTTCCGCCTCCCCCTCGGGGTTCATGTCTACGAACAAGTCCCTGAATTTTTCGTTTATCTTCGAGAGCCCCTCCATGAACACCCTCTCCTTCTCCCTGTCTATGCTGTCTATGAAGTCGAGTATCGCGTTTTTCTCCCTCTCCAACTCATTCCTCCGCTCCGAAAACTTCTTGTATATCATTGACCTTGAACTATAGCTGGCTCTGGCCAAGAGGTTCACCCTCCCGATCTCCCCTATTTCCCCGGTTAACGTCTCAACGAGTTCGTCGACCACCCGCTGGTTCCCCACTCGAACCGGATGTTCAAAACCCAAGATCTTCAGCTCTGTCCTCAGCTTCCCGATCTCCTTCGATACGTTGCCTTTCTCCTCTCTCAGCTCCGCCTCACTCCTCCAGAGTCGGTCTAAGCCATCGTAGAGGGTCTTGATCTTTTCCTCCAGACGATTCGCCTCCTCCTTTTTCTCAGCTATCCTCTTCTTGTATTCGGAGATTTGCGCCTCCAAAACCTTTCTCTTCTCTTCCAGTTTTATCAGAGCCTTCGCTATCTCCTTTTTCCTCCTCTCAGCCCCCCTGACGCTTGCCATAACCTCCTTAACCTTAGCCTTGTTGATCCTAATCTTCTCCCGTTTAGAGTCAACCTCCGATGAAAAAACCTTCTCCACGGTCTCAGCGAGCATCCTCTTCCTCTCAGCCAGAGACTCGTCTCTGACACGTATCTTGGAGATTTCCTCCCTCACCCCCGCGATGAGGTTTCGGACCTCCTGAGCCTTTTCGTCGAGGCTTCTCAGGGCGTCGTCCCTCCTTACGCCCTCGATCTCGGAGACCTCGTTCATCAGTTCCTCGATCTCGACTCTGATCTTTTCCTCCTCCTCCTCGGCCCTGCTCAACGCTTCTCTAGTCTTTTCTATTCTACTGACGAGGGTCTTTCTGATCCTCTTCATAGCGTCGATGTTTTTTACAAAGGCCCTTATGGCTCCGCTTACGTTCTCAAAGCTCCCCGTTTCGGCGATCAGATTTTTGCTGAGCGTATCGATCCTTCTATCCATGTCGAGGAGGTCCTTTCTCCGGAGCTGTATCATCTTGCCAAACTCCCTTATGGCCGTTTCAGCCTCCCTGATGTTCTTGACCGGGAGGAACCTCGGCCTTATGGTCGCTGGGGGCTTCCCAGCTCGGAAGATCCCCCTCCTCACGTAGAACTCACCCCTTTCATCTATGGCGTCAAAGCCCTCCATGGTTTTCTCGAAGGCCCCTCGTAGGTCTTTGACTATGACCGTGTTGCCGTAGAGCTCACCCACGAGGAATTTCATCTCCTTTGGGGCTTTAACGTATTTGAGAAGCGTTCTCGCCTCCTCTTTGCCTCCCCTCTCCTTTTTCCCGTAGTCGCTTAGAACCGTGATGAGGATCTTCCTATTCAGCCTCTTAGCTAACTCATAGACCTTTTCAGCTGTCTCCCAGTCGTCAACCACGAGGGAGTTCCACTTCTCCTCGACCACTATTCCACAGAGCTTCTTGATCTCAGGCGGGGCTTCGATCAAGTCACTCATTATCCCCCTCACGTTGGGGATGACTCCCTTCCTCGCCACCTCAAAAACCTTTCTTGCGTCGACGATGGTCGCGGTGATCCTATCCCGAAGCTCCTTGTTGACCGAGATTTTTAGGCATAAGGACTTCGCCCTGTCGTGTATCCTCACCGCCCTCCCGATCTCTTGCTGGAGGCGTCTCTTCCTCTTCCTCAAGCTGTTGATCTCTCTCTTAATCGCCCTTATCTCCTCCCTCCTCTTTAACCTCGTCTTTTTAAGTTCTTCTATGAGTTGCCCTATCCTCTCCAAGCTCGAGTCGAGGGTTTTAAGCCTCCTCTCCGCCGCCTCGATCTCCACCTCTAGAAGATCCTTCTTGAGCTTCGAAACCCTCCTCTCAGCCTCCCTCTCCACACCCTTGAATAATATCCTCTCCTTCTTCTCAGCTTCGTCGGCCGAGCTGGAGGCGAGTCTCCCCCTCATCTCCAATATTCTCTCTAGCTCTTCTCGCAGCTCTTCCTCCTTTGCTGTGAGCTTCTTGATTTCCCGCTCGCTGGCCTTCGACTCCCTCTCAAGCTTCTTGATATCCTTCTTTGAGTCCCTGATGGTTGATCTTATTTCGACGGCCTCTCTCTTCAACCCCTCGTTTTCCCTGATGAGGGCCTCCACCCTCTCCAACTCTTTCTTGACGACCCAATCGATGGTTTTCTCCTCCGAGAGGAGCTCCGCCCTCTCTTTTTCTAGCTCCCGGAGCTTTTCCCCTCCCCTCTCGCTCATCTCCTCGCTGAGCCTAGAGGCCTCTCCCAAAACCCTGTTTTTTTCCTCCTCGAGGGTCTCGCATTTCTTCTTCAGCTTAGCCCTCTTCTTCCCCACCTCCGTGAGCCTCTGCTCTACGTCGTTCAGAGCCTTCTCCCTCGCCCCTATCTCCAAGCACCTCTTCGAGGCGACCAGTCTCTTCAACCCCTCTTCGGCCAGGGTTTTTCTCGAGGCGTTGAGGGCCTCGGTGAAGAGGTTCATCAGGTTTCCCCTGATCTCGTCGATCTTGGCTATCGAAACCCTCAGCTTTTGGTCGGCCTCGTGGAGGAGCTTCATCGCCTTCTCCCGTCTATCGTCGTAGGCGGAGATGCCGAGGGTGTCCTCGAGGAGCTTTCTGATCTCCTTGGGGGTCATCTCAGCCGTTCTGATCACGCTGCCCTGGGCTAGGTATCGGTGTCTGATGGGCTCCTCCTCGTAGGTTAGCAGGGCGTTCATGTAGTTTTTTCTGCTGACCCTCCTCCCATTGACGAAGTAGCTCATCTTTCCGTCGGGTCTGATGGTCCTCTTCAGCTTGAGGACGTCGTTTCCGTCTTCGTCTGAGAGGGTGAGGTAGACCGACGTCTCTCTTCCTAGTCGATGCTCGCCTAGTCTTGTTCTTACGTCGGAGAAGGTTGACGCCCTAAACATCCGGGGGTTGAACTCGCCCAGTCCGAAGAGGATGGCCTCTACGACGTTGGATTTTCCGCTGCCGTTGGGCCCTGTGACGACGTTGAGTCCCTTCACTAGGGGTATCTTGACGTTTGGGTAGGTCTTGAAGTTGCGCGCCCTGATCTCTCTTAGATACATTTCTCTACCCTATCGGTTGTTTTTAACGGGCTCTCGACGACCTAAGGCTGTTGATTCGCCTATGATTAATGAAGATGTAGAGCATATAAAGGTGCTGTGCGAGGCCATCTATTTTTAAAAAGTACGCTGGGAGAAGTTTTAGGGTGAAGACGACGGCGACGCTGATGGTGATACTGTTTCTAATAAGTATAACAGCAGAACTAGAATGCCCTTGTGTCAAGAACTAGTGAAATATTACACAAAAAATAGGTGGAACTATAACGGTCGCCCTATCCAAGAAAGCGACGGCCGACCTGATAATCAAAGAACACGGTTTAGGAGGAGCCTAGGGGATTGGTAATTCCTCACTTCCTTCTCTTCAAGTAACGCTCATTGAGGCTTAACCATTAGGATCACCAACATTTTAGCGGTGGTCTGGACGAACTCGGACCTCAAGACGGTTAGCCCGCTTCGACGGTAGAGATCAAGCCAACCTCTCTGGTCCAAATGGGTGATGTGCGCGAGCTCCGTGTCCGGGAAGTGGTGCGGTGCCTCGCTAACGATCCTCCCTCCACCCTTGAGGAATTTCTCACTCATTTCCCCCTCTTTTTTAATCTCAGCTCAACACCCCGAGACACGCCTTTTCATAGATCCCTCTCAAGTTCTCTGGCGAGTGGTCAGTGTAGTGTTTAGCGGATACAAAAACGAAGAGTATGGGTATAACCTCAACGGCCTATGCACGCCAGCGGGGATGGTTGAAACAAAAATTTATGCGCTTAAACGCTCTGATCCGAGTGGAAGGAAGAGGCTAAGACCCACCCTCCGCCTTAAGCCTCGCCCTCTCGATGGTCTTAGTGATCTCCTCCCAGTGGGACCCCTCCCAATATATTTTT
>JBHHXX010000015.1:0-33450 GCA_046757245.1 Candidatus Geothermarchaeales archaeon | reverse complement strand
GACCCCCAAAGCGTGTTGGACAGGGCTACGTATGGTGAACCCCGCCGGTATCCAGGGGGCATAAGGTGCGTGATCGTGAACGGCGTGGTGACGGTGGAGGAGGGCGAACACACCGGCGCCCTAGCGGGTAGGGTCCTCCGCCGAAGGGTTGGGGAGGGTTGAGAGGTTGGTAGGGGGTTCCCCTTAACGACGAAAGTGCAGCGTTAAGAATCGTCCATAGCACAACGCTTTCGTTAAAAATCACAAAGAAGGTTAACGTTTCCAAGAATCATGTAAAAAAATTTTTTCACGTCGGAGGCTTCCCATGAGCACAGGAGACTATGGAGGGCTAAAGCGTATCTCTAAGCCCTCGATATCTTTAAGCCTCCTAGAGTAGATGAAGAAGCACGGGTTCAAAGGAGAGGTTAGGCGGCCAAGCCCATACAGGCTTACTGCTCGCTAACAGAGAAGAGTGAGGCTGTGGCTGAACACTTGAGCCTGTTACCCCTCGAGGTTTATGATGCGGGATTCCCTATAGCTCAGCCCGGAGTTCACAGCCTAATTAAGGAAGTCCGACGCTATTTATGTTGCGGATGGGCCTTGAACGAGCTCAGGATAGGGGCTGGAGGGTGGGCATACTTCAAGGTGCCCGGGTTGGACCCCTTGAAGGCCTACTCTAAGGCCTTCAACTTCGTGGAGGTGAACTCAACCTTCTACGAGGTGCCGCCTAAGACGCTTGTCCAGTCCTGGAGGAGGAGGGTCCCCCTGGGCTTCGAGTTCTCCGTTAGGGCTCACCGAAGCCTCACCCACACCTACAAGCTGGAGCCGGTCGAGGGTTCCCATGAGGCCCTCCGCGGGATGATTGAGATTTGCAGAGTTCTGGGGGCGGACATCCTACACCTCCAAACCCCGCCTCTTATGGAGTTCACGAGGAAGAGGATCGAGGCCATAGGAGACCTCTTCGCCTCGACGAGTTTAAGAGGTGTCCGCGTCGCATGGGAGGTGAGGAGCCTCAAGGGGGGGCTCAGCCCATTGCTGGAGAGGCTCATGAGGGACCTTGACGTCATCCACTGCGTCGATCTATCCAAGGAGACCCCCGGCGTGTCCTCCGACATTCTCTACTCGAGGCTCTTCGGCAAGGGGGTTCACAACGTCTATCAGTTCGACGACGAAGAGCTCAAGCAGATCGATGAGAGGGCGGACAAAGTGGACGCCGATAAGACCTATTTATCCTTCCACGGGGTGAAGATGTACAAGGATGCCGCCAGACTTAAGGCTTACAAGGAAACGGGGCGGTTCCCAAAGGCGACGAGGTCCGTCGGCTTAGCCTCCCTAAGAGAAGTCTTGATGGAGGACGCCAAGTTCCCCTGCACCAAGGGGGAGCTCGTCAGGAGCCAGGGGTGGAAGGTTATAGACCTAACGGCTGAGGAAAGGGTTCACGCGTCCCAGCTCTTGGAGAAACTCCCGGACAAAATTTTTAGAAACGTGAGAGAAGTCCTTCAATCCCTCTAGCCTAATTCTACGCGACAATAGTTTTAAGATGCACCGCCAAAGACGCCTCTCAACGGGCTCATTCTCGGTGTGGCCTCATCAATCTTTAGGGGTCGACATCAACTGGATCAGCAAGATGCACGAGAAGAAGGCGATCAGCGCGAAGGGGAAGATGTGCCAGATGCTATAGGCCTCTATGATCCACGCTGCTAGGATGGGCGCGAAGGCCTCCACCAGCTTTATCGGGGTGAAGAACACACCGTAGGCAAGACCCCGGTGAACCGTGGGGGTGAACCTGGCGACCAGCGAGGCGGTGGCGGCCCGAGAGGTGAACCTGAAAAAGCCGTAGAGGAGATAAGATAGAATCAACATCCACATGAAGGGGGAAAAGGCGACCGCCGAGAGAGCGACAAAGCCCATCGCATAAGCTATTGTCATCCATTCCTTCTCCCCCAGCCTATCGCTCAGGAAGCCGCCGCTCGAGTTGCCGAAGACGCCGACCAGGGGGCTCAGCCCAAAAATTAGGCTTGCCTCGGACTTCGAGAGGCTCTTCTCAGCGACGAGGTAGGTGGTCATGAAGGTGGATACGCTCCTGACGCCCATCCACCAGACGCCTATCACGAGGAGCAGCAGCATAAAGTTCACCGTTATCATCAACGACCCGATTGATTTATCTGACTGCTCCATTGGTGCCTCAAAGTTTTGACTCATCTGGTGGGGCACTTCAACCCTCGTTAAGGGTAGGACTGAGAAGAAGACGGGGATCGCCCAGAGGAGATAGAGCGTACGCCACCCAAGGTCGACCATGAGGAGGCCCAAGGATATAGGGCCTAGCGCTACGCCCAGGGTTCCCCCGGCGCCGTGGATGCCGAAGGCCTTACCCCTATGCCTCTCGGAGAAAAGCTCGCTGGTGACGCTTAGAGAGGGGGGGTGGTATAGGGATAGGGAGGCTGCGAGGAGGGAGAGGCTTATCACGAGGCCATAGATATCGGTGGTCCTACTCACCAGTATCGAGGAGGCGCCCCCGGCCAGGAGGCTCAGGGCCATGAGGGGCCTGTGGCCCAGTCTATCGGAGAGGAGGCCCCCCGGGATGTTGACAAGGAGCTGGGTTATGAGGGGAACCGTCACCAGCAGGCCGGCTTGAAAAGTGCTGAGGCCAAACTCGTCCATGAAGACGGGTATCAGGGCCACGTGCATCAGAGTGAAAATGTGTATGAGGGCGTGGGTTAAGCTGAGATAGATAAAGCTCCTACCCTTGGTCTCCCCAAGGTATTCAGCCAAGTCCTTCAGTTTCAAGGCGATCACGGCAATTGGTCGGTTGGGGTGACCCTCCCATTGTTTGACGCTAAGAATCAATATAGTTGATTAAGTCTATTTTAAGGGTAGTGCAGCAAATTAATGTTGGACACCCGGTCACCAATCCCATGACCCTCCGTCGATGGTAGCTGGGCGGGGTGGGTTTAGACCTATGCGAAGAGAGTCTGTCAGAGAGCTAATCAACAGGCTCGGCGGGAGGTTTTCCGTTGAGTTGGGCATCGATCTCTCGGGGGGTGACTCCGCTGAGGTCTTCAAGTGGTTTATAGCCTCCATCCTTTTTGGCGCAAGGATAAGTGAGACGATCGCCGCCAATACATATCACGAATTCGTTAGGAACAACCTCTTAGATGCGAAAAGGATCTTGGAAGTTGGATGGGACGGGTTGGTACGGGTTCTCGACAGGGGCGGCTACGTGCGCTACGACTTCAAGACCGCCGACAAGTTCCTAGAGGTCATGAAAAACCTATCGGAGAGATATGGTGGGGACCTAAACGCCCTCCACGAGGCGGCTTCAGACCCTAGGGACGTGGAGAATAGAATCAAGGACTTGGGCAGAGGCATAGGAGACGTGACGGCTAACATCTTCCTCAGGGAGCTCAGGGAGGTGTGGGACAAAGCCTCACCCCACCCCCAGAGTTTGATCATCGCCGCGGCTAGAAACCTGGGATTCACCACGTTATCGGGCGTTAATGAGGAGGAGAGGAGGCAAATCCTTGAGGACCTCGAGGGGGTTTGGAGGAAAAACAAGGTTCCCGGTAGGGGCTTCGCCGACTTTGAGGCGGCCCTCCTGAGGCTGGGCAAGGACTTCTGTAGGAGGGCTAGGTGTGGCAAGTGCCCCCTAAAAGAGCACTGCAGTGCCCTCTGACTCAATCTTCCATGGTTCATTCACCGTGGTGGTGAAGGCTCTTCAACTCCCTGAGGATGGGCATCTTCTCCAGCATGTCCGAGGTGATCTTGTCCCAGATGATCCCCCCAGGCTGGGGGCGTCTCCTCTTGACCCTGATAACCCTCGTGGGGGTGATGATGACGTCAACGGCGAAGTCGTGGTCCTCGACGGGGGCCTCATCCACCACCTGAACGTCATGAACCGTCGTAAATATGGGGGTCTCTTCCTCTACCAGCCCCAATTCCCTGAGGATCCCATACTCTATCTCGCTGTATCCCCCGCCCTTCCCCACCCTGGCGCCATCGGCTGAGGCGGCCACCGATCCAGCCACGATCAAGTCTATCCTCGGCAGGTCTTCGATGCCGAGGGGCCTGCCGTATCTGAAGGCTCCCCTGATGGTGGAGGCCCCTCCAACGGCTGACCTTGGAATCACATCGGGATCCAAAACCAGGAATCCCGCCCTGAGCCTCGGTGAGGGCATTATCAATAACTTACCCCTCGAGAGAGAGATCCTCCTCACGGGGATTTGGGGTGAGTCGGGATTGACCTTCACCACCCTTGCGCTCTGAAACTCTGGTTGGCCGGCGAGGTCTATGGCGGCTCTCTCAGACCCCTCGAAGTTGGGTATTCTCCCAATGACGGGTCGAGGAAACCTCGATACCCCAGACTCTTCCATGAGCTTCCAGATTCTCCTCCTCAGGGCCTCCTTGTCCTCGGATATACCCAACGAGCCTCACTAACCGTAACGTTCTCTAAGTTTCGTTAAGAGAGATTTGCGCGGTGGATAAATTAAGAATTCAGATGATAAACACACTTAAAGCTCAATTATGCCTTAGTGAATTAAAAGAGTGGGTTCAGATGTCCGAGGAGTTCGTCGTCACACCTTGGGAGGTTCGAGGTAAGGTCGACTACGACAAGCTCATCAGGAGGTTCGGGACCCGGAGGATCACCAAGAAGCTCCTCAGAAGGATAGAGGAACACACGGGAGACCTCAACCTCTTCCTGAGGAGGGGAATCTTCTTCTCCCACAGGGACTTGGACTGGATCCTCGACAAGTATGAGGAGGGGGAGAAGTTCCACCTTTACACGGGGAGGGGTCCCTCGGGTCACACGCATTTGGGCCACCTCATACCGTGGATCTTCACCAAGTACCTCCAAGATAAGTTTGATGCGGAGCTCTACTTCCAGATCACCGATGATGAGAAGTTTCTCTACCACCCGGAGTTCAGCCTCAAGGATACGGAGAACTTCTCCTATGAGAACATATTGGACATCATAGCCGTCGGCTTCGACCCAGAGAAGACCTTCATCTTCACCGACGTGGAGTATGGGAAGACCCTCTACAGGCTTGCGGTGGAGATCTCGAAGCACATAACCTTCTCCATCGTTAAGGCGGTCTTCGGCTTCAAGCACAGCTCCAACATAGGGCTCATCTTCTTCCCAGCCATCCAAGCCGTGCCCTGCTTCCTACCCTCCTACCTGAAGGGGAGAAACATACCCTGCCTGATTCCCGCGGCCATCGACCAAGACCCCTATTGGAGAGGTATCTCCCGCTACGTGGCCCCCAAGCTGGGCTACTACAAGCCTGCTCAGATCCATGGAAAATTCCTCCCGGGCCTGGGCAAGGGCGGCAAGATGAGCTCCAGCGAGCCCGAGACCTGCATCTTCACCACTGATACCCCTAAACTGGTCACCGAGAAGATCGTGAACGCCTTCACGGGGGGTCAACCCACGGAGGAGGAACAGAGGGAGAAGGGGGGTAACCCAGACATCTGCCCGGTCTACCAGTACTATTATTTCCTCTTTGAGGAGGACGACGAGAAGCTGAGGATGATCTACGACGCCTGTAGGGGGGGAGAGAGGCTCTGCGGCGACTGCAAGCGCATCCTCGCCGAGCGGGTTAAGAGGTTCATCGTTGACCATCAGAGGAGGAGGAGGGAGGCGAGGGAGCTCATCGACCGATTCATAATTAAAGACTAGACAGCCAAACCACGGTTAACCCAGTTGTATCTAGAGCCTTTTACAGGGCTTCACTGGGGGTCATCCGCCCATGAGCGGGTAGATCCTACCCAAAATCGCATCTAGGAGCACGTTGAGGTCCTCAGAGAAATTCCCAGACATACCCTCAAAAGAAGATAAAATATCCCATAGAAGATCCCTGTGCTCCCGGGGTAGGTACTCAAGGGCCGAGGACATCCCCTCCTGTATAGAGGGGCTGAGCTTTTCGTCTGAGGCGAGGGGGAGGGCGCAGGCCAGGCTCTTGAGGATAGAAACCATGAAGAGAATCGTGGTCTGAGGTGATCTCTCGGCGACGATCCAGGCAGCCCTCTCCTCGGTTGAGGGCCTCAGGAAATAGATGGCGAAGTCCACCTGGTCCTCGGCGAAGCCACTCTCCCTGAGGAGCTGGGTGACTTCATGGTCCTTCACGGCCAAGGAGGCCAGATAAACGATGTCTCCCACGATTTGTGGGGAGAGACCCAGCCTCAGGGAGGCCTCCATGAATTTTGGGGGTATGGTGGGCATATAATACTCTATGGAGCCGTGGAGGACGGAGTGGGCGGCCTCGTGCATCAGGGCCCCCTCAAAGACCTCTTCGGGTGTCTCAGCCGCCCTCTCCAAGCTGATGAGGATCCTCGGGATGCCGGTCCAGGCGTCGTGGGTGGTGAGGAAGGCTTCATCGAGGTTGGTTCGCACGCCGAGCCTCTCCTTCTCCATCCTTGAGAAGACGTTGAGGTGTGCCTCGGTTTCGAAGAGGTAGAGCTCGACGAGGTCGGGTTTCTCCCCCTTTATCGATCGGTAGCATCTGTCTAGGACACTCTTTACGTGCTCGATCGACTCCTCCTCTATAGAGCCCATCTTTATGATGGCTATGAACGGCTTCTCCCCCATCTCCATAAATACGATGAACCGCCACGCTTTATCTCTTCCCCCTCGACGCCTCTGGGGGTTCTCTACCCAGAAATGCAACCCTTCTCACTCTTCAAGGGTCGAGGGCGTGAGCGGGGACGTGTGCTGCCACCCGGTGAGGAGGGGGTCGTTGATGACCAAACAACGATGAACGCATGGTGGAAGAGTTTAAAAAGATTAATTAAAACCTAGTCAAGAGAAAGATTGGAGAGAGGGCTTCAACCGTCTCCCCGCGTGTGGACGCGCCATGAGAGACTTGGACGTTTACGAGGGTAAGGCCTTGAGGGTCATCGCCCAGGTGAAGAGGGGCGACGTGGGGAGGATAGCGGAGCTCACGGGGCTCAACGAGGACCAAGTGAGGAAGGCCGTCCAGGGGCTGAAGGAAAGAGGCCTGGTCACTCTCACGGTGTTGGAGAGAGAGACAATCACCCTCGGCGAGAAGGCCCGGGAGCTGGCCTCCAAGGGGATGCCGGAGAGACTCATCGTCGACGCCCTCGACCAGATCGGGGGTAGGGCCGAGTTGATCAAGCTCAAGGAGCAAATGGATCTGGGGGAGAGCGACTTCTCAGCCGGCCTGGGAAAGGCCCTCGAGAACGACTGGGTGAAGATATGGAAGGCGGCCGACAACAAGACGTGGGTTGAGACCACCGGGAAGGCCGGTGTCAAGAGCGTCGAGGAGCTCCTCATCCAGGCTTTGATGGAGAAAGAGGTGGTGTCCACCGACGACCTCGGTGAAGGAGAGGAAGAAGCGCTAAAGAGGTTGTTGAGGAGGCCGAGATTCGTCGAGGTCGCCACCACCCGGACGGAGATGGTCGAGGTCACCGCCCTCGGCGAGAAGGCCGCCGAGGAGATCGGGGTGGAGGAGGTCGAGGCCGTCACAACCCTCTCACCGGACCTCATCAAGACGGGGAGGTGGAGGTACGTCGCCTTCAAGCCCTATGACCTCAACGCCCCCTCGTTTCCCATCTTCGTCGGGAGGAGGCACCCCCTCAGGGAGTTGATTGAGGAGATCAGGGAGATCTTCGTCTCCATGGGCTTTGTGGAGATCGGAGGACCCTTGGTGGAGCTCGCCTTCTGGAACTTCGACGCCCTCTTCCAGCCCCAGGATCACCCGGCCAGGGACATGCAGGACACCTTCTACATCCTCGACCCCGAGGCTTCAGAGATCCCCGATAGGGACCTCATCGACCCTGTTAGACGCACCCACGAGGACGGGTGGGAGACCGGGTCCACGGGCTGGAGCTATCGTTGGAGCCTCGAGGAGGCTGAGAAGCTGGTGTTGAGGACGCACACCACGGTGGACACCGTGAGAGACGTCTATGAGGCAGGGGAGACCCCTCGCAAGAGCTTCGTGGTTGGAAATGTCTTCAGAAACGAGAAGGTCACCTTCAAGCACACCAACGAGTTCTTCCAGGTCGACGGCATAGTCATCGACGAGAGGGCCAACCTCAGGGAGCTCATGGGGGTGCTCAGCGAGTTCTTCAGACGTTTGGGCATGAGGAAGGTGAGGTTCTGGCCTAGCTACTTCCCCTACACCGAGCCCTCCATCCAGGCCTCCGTCTACGTTGAGAAGCTGGGTAAGTGGATCGAGCTCCTCGGAAGCGGCATCTTCAGACCCGAGGTGACCATGCCCCTTGGGGTGAGGTGGCCCGTCTTGGCCTGGGGTGGGGGCATCGAGAGGATGGCCATGATCAGATACGATGTGGAGGACATCAGGGATCTCTATAGAAACGATTTGGGTTGGCTCAGGAGGATTCCGAAACGCCTGTCGTTACCCTAGAAGCCGAGAGGTTCTCCAAGTTCCTTGGGAGAAGCGTAACGGTGGGGGAGATAGCTGAGAAGATCCCATGGATGGGCGTGGACATCGAGGACGTCGAGGAGGAATCCATCAAGATCGAGTACAACCCCAACAGACCCGACTTGGGGATCATCACGGGCCTAGCCAAAGCCTACAGGGGAATCACAAGACAGGAGGTAGGCCTCATACCCTACGAGGCGACGGGCGATGGCTACAGGCTCATCGTGGAGGAGAGCGTGAGGAGGGTTAGACCCTACGTCGCCAGCGCCGTGGCAAGGGACATCCCCATGGATGAGGAGACCCTCATCGAGATCATCTCGCTCCAGGAGGACCTCCACGAGGGGCTGGGGAGGGGGAGGAGGAGGGTCTCCATAGGCATCCACAACCTAGACGTCATAGAGTTCCCCGTCTACTATAGGGCTGTGGGGGGCGAGGAGGTGAGGTTCACCCCTCTGGAGGAAGAGGGGGAGATGAGCCCCTTGGAGATCTTGGAGGGTTTGGAGAAGGGCCGGGCGTACGCCCACATTCTTGAGGGGAGTGACCTATACCCCATCATCGTCGACGCCGGGGGAAACGTGCTCTCCTTTCCCCCCATCATCAACGCGGATTACACGCGCCTGAGCCCAGATACGAGGAACCTCTTCTTCGACGTGACAGCCACGGACATGAGGACCGCCGAGAAGGTTTTGAACGTCCTCCTGACCTCCATCATCGACTATGGGGGGGAGGCTTGGAGCGTATCCGTGGAGGCACCCCACTACGCCAAGGTCACCCCCGACCTATCGAGCAAGGAGATTCAGGTCGAGGTCAAAGCGATAAGGACTCTGATGGGACTCGACTTGTCAAACGATGAGATATTAGACTCTCTGAGGGCCTGTAGGCTCGACGGAGAATTCATCGACGAAGGAAAAATCAGGGTTTTGATCCCACCCTACAGGGTTGACGTGATGCACCCAGTCGACATCGTTGAGGAGGTCTCCATAGGCTATGGCTACTGGAGGATCGAGCCCACCTTCCCCCGGACCTTTCAGATCGGCGAGAAGGATAGGAGGAGGAGCTTCCTCTCCTCTGTCTCAGAGGTCTTGATGGGGCTCGGGCTCCAAGAGGTGATGAACCTGACGCTGTCGAGCATGGAGGAGCAGTTCACCAAGATGGGGCTTGAGCCCGGGGACCACGTGAAGGTTAAGAACCCCAAGAGCCTTGAGTATGAGGTGTTGAGGAGGTGGATCATCCCAGACCTGCTGGAGGTGCTGAGGACCTCCAAGAAGGAGCAATACCCCCAGAGGATCTTTGAGATAGGCATAGTGGCCTACAGGAGGCAGGGGGTCCAGGAGGAGAACCATCTGGGCATAGCGGTGACCCACGGGGAGGCGGGCTACTCAGACGCGAAGTCTATCTTGGACGCCCTCCTACAGGTCCTCGGCATCGAAGCCCGCGGGGAGCCCATCAGCCACCCCAGCTTCATCGAGGGGAGGGTTGGAAAAATCGTGGGCGAAGGGAGGGACCTAGGCATCATTGGGGAGATTAGCCCCCACGTCTTAGAGGGCTTCCAGCTCGATCACCCCGTGGCCGCCATGGAGATGAACCTGGAGGAGCTCTACAACATCTACTTGGAGAAGACGCTTGGGGGAGCAGGCGTCGATCGAAGCTGAAAAGAGCCAAACGTTATTGGACCCTAGCATGGTAATAGACACCCTAAGCTGATAACCCAGCTCTTACAAAGGATATAAGTGGAACCCAGAGACCTTGGTGCCCTAGCCTTGTGGGTCTAGCGTTTCTCCGGCGGCCTTGGGGTGCCTCCCCCAAATGGTTCTTTCAAAGCTTTTATCTCGCCGTCGTGCATACGATAGTGGCAGAGTAGAGATCTGAAAGGCCTACCTGCGGCAACGCGGAGAGGGTTCATGTCCGACGGCCCCACCCGACGCTAGGGACTAGCCCATGGGGGCTGAGGGCTACCCAGACATGATACATCTAACCCCCGCAGAGCCCGCGTGAGAGCCTGCCCCGAGCAAGGCGCAAGACCCGCTATGAGGGGCACCGGGTTAGACGCGTGGCGACATCGAGGAAGGAAAGCGCTTTGTCGGCGCCCTTCCATCTTTCTTCTTGTGTGCCCCTCGATGATTATCCTGTCGAGAATTTACCTATCTTCGTTTGGCACGGGTGATGTGCCGATTTTTTATTCTACGCTCTAGGATTATCACGATGCACACGCTGGCGGTTAGCGCAACGGCTAAGGCCGACCACAACGTCGGCGGGGATCTTAAACTTATCGTCACCGCGTGTACGCTGTGGCTATAGGTGAAGCGGAGGAGCCATGAGTCGTCCACATATCTATGATTGAAGCCTATTCGATCGCCGTCAAGGTAGACCCTGATGTCGGTGACGCCCGGAGCTAAGTCCTCGGCGATGATTATACTGCTGTATCCAAGGGTACCCGGCGGACCGCTCACCGTGAATCTTAGTTCGTTTCTCATGGAGTCATAGATGAGGTTTGACACGGTGGAGTTGGATAGGACGGGGAAAGCGTATCGATTTCTGAAGGGGGTCACAGTCAGATTCCAGAGTTGCTCCCTACCGATCCATGTGCTTGGCTCCAAGACAGCCCTGAAGATGTAGTTTCCCATAGCTGGAGGCGTCCAAACGGCGGAGAAATCACCTTCAAGATCGCTGGTGGCCGATGGAACCTCAAACCAAGCTTCCCCGCCGCCGACGCGGTATGAGAGTAGGACCTTTGCCCCCGGGATGCCGCTACCGTTTAGGTGGGTTAAACTACCAGAGATGTCGACTTTGAACCCGGAGAAAGACGATGAGGGGGTCAAATAAATAGTGAAGATGGTAGGTATATACCAAGTTATTGATTGGGGGCCCACCATGTCGTTGATGGTCGAGAGGCCATGTTGAACATCGGATACGCCCGAGACCTCGAACGTCCTAGCGCCTGGGGTCTCAAAGTTGAAGTCGTGTTCCCAGTGGTTGTTTTTTGTTGACCACGTCATGGCTGAGCCACCCACAAACAACGTCCCCTTGGAGGCGTCGAAGACCACGTCGTCATACTCGTAGGCGGCTTGGAACCAGACGGTCTCTGTCTGAGTCACGTAGGTTGAGGAGCTGGTGACTCCGCCATCGACTATCTTTATCCGATCCCAGATGCAGTGGACCGCGTTTGATCTAAAAGCCCTTAAGCCATACAGGGGGTCTCTTATTAAGGATGTTGTGTAGCCCCTTCGACCAACCGTATCGTAGATGGTTTGGGTGTTGTTGTACGTTACGGTTCCGTTGAAGGTTGTACCGTCATATTCATAAATGCCCGTCCAGGTTAGTGGCGCCTCCGATCCAACGTCGATCCTGTCATCAGCGATGGAAATGGTGATGTTGACCCTGTCAAAGACAACGGAAACGGCGTTTGACTGGAAAACGGTGAGCCCATACCTCGAATCTGAGATGCTCTTAACCTTGTACCCATACCTTCCGACGACGCTTTTTGTTGTTGTATCGTTGAGTGAAAGCCTTCCTATGAACGGTGTTCCATCGAACTCGTAAACACTGGTATTCGTGAACTCCGCCTCGTCTCCGATGTTTATCCTATCGTCAGAGACGGCCAGCTTTACGTTCACCCGGTCCCATATGATGGATCTTGCGCCCACCCTATCGTTCGGCACCGTCAATCCATAGTTCAAATCTTTTACGGAACTCACTTGGAAATCGTGTTTGGCGACTTTTGTGTAAAAGTAGGCTTTCTCCCACCTGCTGTTTTCCACACTCCAAGTCATACTTGAATCGTTGACGTAGAGCACTCCCTTGGACGAATCAAAGATCATGCCATCATATTCATAGACGGCGGTAAACCAAACGGTGGAAGATTTACCGATATCAACCCTATCATCCGTCACGCCCCCGTGGGTTATCAATATCCTGTCGCTTACAAAGGAGGCGTGTTCGCTCAAGGCTCCCGTGTTCCCAGCTTTGTCAACAGCGCATACACGCCAGTACCAATAGCCAACACTCAGCGGGTCTTCAAGGGTGTGATTGACAGCCGTTATCCCCGTGAATACTTTCAGGTTGTTCGAATCGAAGGAGGGTGAGGTGTCGATTTGAAGCGTGTATGAGGCGACCCCGCTCAGTGAATCATCAGCTGGGCTCCAAGAAAACGTGGGCCCCACATCTAGGTGGGTTCCCTCTTCAGGAGACAGGGGTTTTGGTTTCGTGGGGGGTATTTGATCTATGTAGATCTCTACGATTCCGCTGTCTCCCGCGAGCCTCACGTTATCCACCGCTCTCACATACACCCTGTGTATGCCTGGGGGCTGACGCGGAGTTTTGAAACTCGTCTTTGTGCCAATGGGGGTCCATGGACCAGAATCGATTCGATACTCATAATGATTTACCCCACTACCCCCTCCATCGGACACGGCACTCCAAGAAATCGTGACGTAGCTTTGATTGGTCCAGCCGCTGGGGTCCGCGGTTGGACTCGGGGCTCCAGGTGGTCTGGTGTCTATTTTTATCTTGTAGTGGGCGGCGGGTCCCCAGTTCCCCGCATTGTCCCTCGCCCTGACGTGGAAGTACCACGTTCCATCGTCCAAGTCGCTGTAGGACTTGGAGTTATCCGTGGTGTCTATGATTTCATCCGGAGTCGTGGATGGAAAGTGATCTAAGTCGTAGCTATAACCGGCGATCCCGGTGAGCATGGTCCAAGAAAACGATGGGTCGTTGTTAGGATACCAGGCGTCCTCGTAAGGGTGAGTATACGATGAGATCACCGGCTTATCCGGCGGCTCTGTGTCCAGAATGATTAAATCAGAAACTTCCTTCACATTTCCCGCGTAGTCCTTAACTTGATAATAGACGATCTTCGTTTCGTCACCAGACGTTAAAATCCAATCTTTAGTCTGCGAAGGCGATTCCCATGATTCAGTGTCCCAGACTCCATCATTGCTATATCTAACTCGGTAGACACCTGAAGTAGCGTCTGAATAAGAGAGGGACAAAGTCACGGACCTTGAAGCAGTATACTCGGCGTCGTCGTTGATCGATATAGAGGCCGAAGGCGGCGTTGTGTCGATCCTAACGGTTATCGTGTTTGACCAACTGCCCGACAGACCAACGTTATCAACGGCTCGAACCTTGAAAGTGTGAGTACCATCCTCCCATGTTGGATGATACGGGCTTGACACCGTTAAAGGCGATCCCCCATCTTTGCTACCCTCATAGTAGCTCACACCGCTACCCGCATCGCCGGGATCGTTCCAAGTGAAGTAGGGTGAGCTGTGAGAAGTCCAGTCAGGGCCGCTGTGATCCTCATACAATGTGGGCTTGTTTGGAGGCGTGTTGTCAACACCGAAGGATGAGTCCGAGGCGTCCTCGCTCCACACGGTACCATTAGATGCACGTGCCTTGACCCAAACCGTCTGATCTGTAATGCCAGTGGTATCCCATTGAACACTCCAAACACCATCGGAAGACTCACCCGTCTCAATATAAGTCCAAGTGTTATTATCCAATGAGAACTGAAAGTCCACTTGTACGACGGAGTCAGAAGCGGAGGCCGAAACGGTTATTACGCCTGTGTACCAGCCTCCTCCGTTGGGCGAAATTATGGTGCACGAAGGAGCATCGGCTCCGCCGACGGCTGGCACAGATAGGAGTAATGTGAGGAGAAGCAGTGTGATGGTGAATACACCTAACGGTATAGCCTTAACGTGTTCCCTCATGCCCACAACCGTCTAATAATTATGAGATTTTTCTTCCATTTATCTTCTTACTATCGAATCGTCTCGAACGTCAGGGAGCCAGACAGGGCGGTACGCCCTCACCCTCATGGCGGGGTGTAGAGGCTCATCACCAATGGTCATATGAAGAAGCCAACCTGTGAATAAATAAATGTTTTATATTAAATTCTGATCAAACATCGATATAATAATCAAGGGATTTGCTGAAATACGAGTACGACTACCACATGAAGCATTGTCATGGAAAAAATAATCTAGGAAGAGAAACACATTCCTATAAAAGTATGTTGGGCACATATGTCAGATGGCACCCATACTCTGGAAGGCCCCAGCCGTGGTCTAAAGGCTCTAAAAAGGGGATTAGGATTGTTAATCTTGAGATTCACTAAGGCAACTAAGAGCAACACCGCTGTAGAATTTATATAATCGTGAATATTCCGCAGATCGCGATGGTTGGGGCTAGGAAGACCAAAAAGATTTTCCTCAAAAAACTTGTAAAAATCTAAAGGTTAGAAAGTTTGTGACAAAAGGACGCCTAACGCCTTCGCACTCAGGGGATGGGCACACCTCGATTACGAGTTTACTGCGACATGATTTTAAAAACACCTTGGCTCAGGCGTTAACTAAAACTTATATTTATACATCAATATTCTCTAATGAGAGCGTATGTTAAAGACAAACTCTATGAAAAGGATTCTTAAAATTTTCACGATATTCATCGTTATTACCGGTCTCATCAGCCCCATATCAGTATTCGGAGAAGTAGATGCTAGGTGGATTACGAAATCAGAGATCAAGGAGGTTGAAACCGGAAAAGTCGTCGGCGAAGGAGAACCCCTTCTCACCGGAGGTCGCTACGCCGTCCGTGTCGAAATAACCATGCCCATGCAGGCGGACATCGAGGTCGTGGCCTACACAGAATTCGAATGGGATGAAGTGGGTTCACTATGGAATGTGGTGGAAGATAAGAATAAAGCGGTGGGGAGCTTCGATCCGAGGCTAAATCAGATCAGCTTCGTCCCGAAGGCTAAAGACGTCAAGCTCGTGCTCGATATCGTGGGTAGGGTCCCAAGGGAAATCACCATGAAGAAAGTTGACAACTTGATTTTACACCTAACAACCAAGGTCAAGCCTATCCGCCTAGAATTGAGGGGTGGTTTGCTTGACCACATCGAGAAGGTGGTAATAGACTCCAACATAGCAACCTATAACAACAAACTTGAACAGAAAAGGGGCTTCCTCGATGAGATAAGGGATGAGGTTGACGAGAAGTGGTTCAGCCTCACCTCAGGTATGGTGAGCTACTCTGAAAGCCTCGCGGCCAACGGGTTCACCGACATGGCGTCTGAGATCCTTGACCTCGTTCCTAGCAGCAGGGATGAGGTTCCGCTGAAACCCGTGGAGAAAGATCTCTTAACGGCTAACATGCCCTATATGGGTATGGGTGTATTAGGGATCTTAGCCGTCGTGGGGCTAGTTCAATGGTCAAGAGCCCGAAGTAGAAGCTCTGACTATGAGTATGTGCTTAAGGAGCAGGTGAAGAAGCTCGAAGTCCTTCGCATCAGGGGTAAAAGACTCGACCCCCGTTTCGCGTCAGAGCTCGGTGAGCTAAAGGAAACAATCAAAAAGACCTTAGAAGGTGAATAATATGTCGTCTAGAAGACTCTTCAATTCGATACACATGATAGGGCTCGGAGGAGCAGGGGCCAACATCATCGAGACCTACATCACGAATGAAAGGACTTGGAGGATTGTCCAAGACCCAGGCGTCTACATATCTGCCCTGGCTATAGATGTGGCGGACGGAGACGTCAAGAGGCTAAGAAGAGCTAGTAATAGGGTGCTCAAAGGACTCGCTGAGCAGGGGGTGCCGCCAGATAAGCTGCAAATCATCACCGAGACGGTCAAATTCCCCACACCCGACGCCATGTTCGAGTTCGTGGATAGCGGGTACCCCATGTTCCTAGGTCAAGAGGGGCTCAACGCCGAGAACTATAAACCGTGGCTGTCCACGGCGATGGAGATACCGCCGATAGCCGGTGGTGTTGCAAGACAGAGGGGCCTCTCAAAAGCCATATACGCGTTGAACTACTATCAGCTTGGCACGGTAAAGAGGCTTATGTCCAACTTTAGGAGTCAGTTGAGCAAAAGCCTCGTAAGCCCCCTCGTCTTCACCATCTTCGGGCTCGGCGGCGGCACCGGGAGCGGCATAATCTTCGACTTCCTGAGGCATCTACGCTCGATACTCGGTAGGCAGGTGCCCATCATAGGACTCATGATACTGCCATGTGACGCAGACGACGCCGCCGCTAAGGGCGCTTCGGCCTACGCCGCCCTAAACGAGCTCAACCTGTGTATGAGCGACGAGTATAATAGACACGTCGTGGAAAGGTTTGGTTCGCCATATGAGAACCCCTTCAACAACATGTTCGCCATAGCCCTATCTCCGGTCTATTCAAAGATCGGCGAGCTACCGGAGACGCATAGGGCTATTGACCAAGCTGTAGTGGACATAGCTTACATATTGTCAAGCTTTGATGTGGCCGACATGCTCGATCATATTGGTTCCGGCACGCGTAGAGGTCTGGATGACAATCTTAACTTATTAACCATGGTCAAGGTTGTGTACCCGGTGAACATCTACATAGAGGCGGCCAAGAAACAGTTGTCAAGGTTAGAGCTCTACGGGGGAGCCGTCGCTGAGGAAAACATCATACTTGAGGGTGTCAAGAGGACTCTAAACTTCATTGAAAGCGAATTAAAAGAATATTATCGTAGTTACCTGATGGATATGAGAACCTACTCCATAGAGACCTTCGATAGAGATCTTGAAGACTTCATAAGCTCGGCTCCCAGGTTGGAGCACGAGACGATGATGCGTATGAAGGACCTCGAGGAAGGCCTTAAATCCTGGTTGGGAGATATAGGGCAGACCATCAGGCCTATGGCGGAGGTGACTAAGGAGGGGACGACTGAATATGTCATAGCTAAAAGGGTTGAGGAACTCTTAGACTTGTCGCTTAACATCGCTAAAACATTTGGGCGGTACCGGGAGGAGGCAACCCCGCGGTTTGAGGAACTCGATCGCTACATTCCGAGCGCAACGCGCCTCAATCCTAGGCTGAGAATAATCCTACAGACCTTCTCTGAAGCCATTAAGTTTGTGAATAGATTAGTGGATGTCCTCAAGGGATATATGAGGGTTTACGCCCTTGGAAGCCAGCTTCATACCACATATTCCAGAATGCCTCCATCGGAACGGAATGAGACGAGGATGAGTGAGGTCAAGAGGGTGGTGGAGGCGGATCTCAGGTTACTCTTGAACATGATCATGACTTTAGTGAGCCAACCCAAGGACAAGGTGAAATTGTTGGATTCCCTTTCAATGCAACTAAGCATGGTAAAGAGCAATGCTTTGAGGATTTATGAGGATATGAACAAAGAGCTTGACGCCAAGGAGGAGCCCATTAGGATATACGAAGAGGAGAAGCAGGAAATTAGGAGAGAGATAAGAAAAACAATACTTGGATTTAGCAAGAAAAAGAGACTTAAAATGAAGCTTGAAAGCGAAATAGAGCCAAAAATAGCAAGCCTAAAAGAGGAGAAGAAGTTAATACAGGACAAGCTTAAAAAGATAGAGAAGATTCTTGACGCCTACAATAAAACATCCAAGAAAATGGAAGCAACTTCAGAATATAGAAGGGCACTAAATGAAATAGTCAAGTTGGAGAAGGAGTATTATAAAGATCTCTCAACCGTATCAGGCATCGAAGGAATATTTATGAGGGTAGCTGAGCTCAGCCGAGAAGAGCAAATCAAGATATTATTCAAAATCCTAGCCGGTGAGGAAGACCAGCTTACAAAGGAGGGGGTACTTACGGAAATACTTGATAGAGATAGGGTTAAGGAGTTTATGAGGAGCATCATATCCACCTTTAAGAATCCAGGTGTCTTCGGGTTAAACCGCAGGTATAAGACCGACCGCATGTGGGCCACGATCATGGCACCCGAGGGGCTGTGGGATGATGATCTCCACAAGGACCTCCAAACGGCCCTGGCCGGTTACATAGATGGTGTGGTGAGTGAGTCGATATCGACGCGCATAGTGGACTCCCTCGACCCGTGGACGATAACGATAACGTTGATCGCCGCCAAGGCTAAGCCGAGTGACATCGAGGTGTACCCGACGATGAGGCAGCTCTACAGGAGGGCGAGCAAGCAGGATAAGAGGTTGAGGTACTCATTTCTGTATGAGTATGGAGTCAACTTTGAGGATGTTCTCAAAGAAGCAGAAGCGGCCGGCAAGAGTTGACCCACGAGAAGCCCGTCCTTGAGATAGTCGAAAGGGAAATTAGCGATATAAAGCCGTTCAAGCCCGAGAGAATAATCTTTTGCTCCACGCCAATGGCCTGCAAGGTTGCATCCGAGGCCTTTAGGGGTCTACCTGATACTCCCTTTCTCATAACACCTGTCAACACGGACATCGATAGGGATATTTATGAAGACTTTGAGTATTTTGACGTACAAAACATTGAACATGAAGAAGTTTTGTTGTGGATGAACGTCAACCAGGGACCCCTAAAGCCAATCAGTGACATGTTGGATGGTTGGATGACGAAGAGGACTAGGATCTTCTACGTACTGGCTTCGCTCGAGAGCAGTTTTGAGGAGGCGATACTCTACCAGGCATTATCTTTTCTCAAACAAACCCGCGCGGATTTGATGAGGGTTCTCATAGTCTTGTTGCCATCAAGCGTTGAGAGTGTTTCCCTACTCTTTAACGCATACACGTGGATGCTGAGGGTTTTAGGGGATAAACTGGCAGATATGGTTCTCTTGTTTGAGAGGGAAAAAGTTGAGAACTATGAGGCGATCAGTATACATGGTGAGCCCTTGAAGGGATTGGTGGCCCTCAGCTATGCGTTGAGGGCGATGGTTGAGCGTGACTCGGGGCTCTTAGCCTATTTCAAATCGACAGCAAAACTCGATGTAAACGTTCACGCACCCCTCCTATCCCTTGGCCATAACCTCGCGATATATGGAGATTTTCAAAACGTCTTAACAGCGTCCACTCTCAGACCATTGATAAATTTCGATGCGTCAAGCGCAAAAACCATGTACATGATACCAGAAATCCCCGGTAACCTCAAAAGAAAACTCACAGCCAAGAAACTAAGAGGTGAACTGTCGAAGTGGATTAAAAAAATGGATGTCTCACCGCTCTTCTGGGATATTTCTGATCCCATAGTCAAAGACGTGGAGACCACGAGGATCAGTACGGTAAGCGCCTTGGGCGGTATCGACCTCAAATCCCCCCTGAGTTACGTCAGGGAAGGCTACGCAGAGTTCAAGGAGATAGCGTTGACCAAGAAAATGATTGACGAGGATAGCCTTGAATCCATCCAAAAGTTGGAGAAAGAGGTGATCGGTTGACCGCAGACGAGGAAGAAACCCTTGTGGAAAAAATTAGGGATAAATCGGTGAAGCTGTTCTCCTCTGTCCTGATGGGTTCTGCAACGGTCTTGACGATGTACATGGTTCCCTTCATGCCTCAAAATCCCATTTTCACCGTTTTAATGGGGCTTTGTGTGGCGATTATAGGCTATAGGTCACCCACATCGTCTGCCTTCATAGCATCCTGCATAATGGAAATCTCGATGCTGTATCAGCTTGCCCACGCGGGCTTTCTAACGTTTTTATCCAAGGGCGGCATCGTCTTGGTCATTCTCCTATGGATGGTGTGTATCCTATTTGGCAGCGTATCTGTTGACCGCCACGAGTCTTTAGCCGCGTTTTCCCTGGGCTATCTCGCGTTTTTAACATTGTTTACTGAGGGTTGGTACCTCTGCATACCTCTGATACTCTTACCCAGCGTCTTATCGAGAAGCTTTAGGACGGGGCTTGCGACGATAATGTTTTTACTACTATATTTGCCATTCCAGATCCTTGCCTATGCTGTGAATAACTTAGGTGACCTCGCACAAATCAGCATTTCTGAGTTTGCCGGAATGCGCCCCGAGGTGCTCGCCTCGCTTAACCCGCCTTTCGACCCTACGAATGAAGGGGTTCAAACAGGCCTCGGCTCTCTGAAACCCTTCGCTGAGCCGCTGAGTAAGCTGACCGTGGACGAGTTTGTCAATAAACTGGGGCTTATACCGCAGGGGCTTAGTGGTATGAGTGAGAATTTCTTTGGTATGAACCTCAAGGTGGTTGGCTTTAGCACCTATGACGTCTACCGTAACGTCAGCGTTGTTTACTTGAACAACGTAGGCTCTATAGTTATGCTTGTCCTCGCGATAGGTCTCTCAACCTCCATGGCATACGTCACCCTCACTGTTCTCTCCCGCTTCAGACCTGAGTTTAAAGACCCTATTAGGGAATTGACATATGGCTTCTTTGAATCGGTCATCAGCGGGATTGTCAGCATGGCGCTATTCTTAGGGCTCTTCTCGGGGTTAGCTGATACGCTAAACTACGTCTCAGCGTTCCTCCAGAGCTCCATTCAATATACAACGATGGGGTTTGTGATAGTGTTAACGGCAATTCCGTCAACGGTAAAGACGGTGTTAGACTATGGCGAGATGAAAATTAGGCTGGAGGGAGAATTCTTAACAATGTTGAAACAATACGCCGACGATATACTCGATCTTAAGGCTTTTCTCAGGAGACTCAAGGAGATAGACAAAGAAATGGGGACAGTCGCCCTTGATAACACCTTAGAGACCCTTTCTGCTAGGATAGGCAGTCTCTCGACTAGGGTTTACAGGTTGGATCTAAAGAATCTGGGAGAGATGCGGGGGTTAGTTGACCGTGTGGGTGAGGAGGTGAAGGAGGCTAGGGATCACGTAATGAATTTTACTCGTGATTACATCGTTAAGAAAATCAGGCTTCTCAGGTCGACAAGCCTCTGGACCGTTGAAATGGGGTGGTTGAGGGAGGATGACGAAATGGTTAGGGCGTTGGAGAAATTCGATGAGAGCGAATCACCGGCACAAAGCATGGATGAAATTGAAAGCCTCCTCGAGGAGATCATGAAGGTAGCTGATACATTGACGCATAGACTCATGGATCTACACGAGGAGACCAGGGTGACACTACAAAATGTTTTTCAGGTGGAGAGCAGACTCATAATCGACATAGAGCGGAGCATCATCAAGAGCATCGAGGTGACTCTGGGGGAGGGGAAAATCTGGGGGGCCCTCCAAATGATACGTAGGGAAATAGAGGACATGGAGAAGACCTATAGCGAGAGGGTGCAAGCACTTAGGTCTAGGCTTGCACTAGCCGTTGAGAGGTTGAAGAGGGATACCGGTAAGTTGATTTCTTCAGAGCTAAAACCTCTGCTCGGGGAGCGCTTCTCCAATTTCATGAGCGTATACGACGGCATTTCCACGATTGCGAGAGAAGAAACTGGAGGGGTTATCAGCGTCATAGGGCTTCGGAAGGTCTTGGACAACGTCAGGGAGCAGGCGCTCACGCTCACCAAGACCACGTATGATTTGATCAAAGACCTTCAGGACGATGTTTCCGAAAAGAGCCCTATGGGTTTTGATAAACTCGTACAGATGTCGAATATACCTCGTAGCCCACACAAACCCTATGGGGAGGTGGAGAAAACGCTGGCGATGGGGTTGAAGCCTGGGGAGGAGATGATATCCGACCTCGAGAGGGTGTTGCGTAGGGACCTGCAGGGTCTCCTCAAATTGCTGAGGGACTACGCCGTTCTTCATGAGAGGGTTTTGAACTATTCCACCGCTGAGGCGATGATCCTCTCGATCCTAGAGGGTAGAAAGAAGGTGTCAATGGAAGACCTACCCTTCGCTGGAGAACACTCTAAGTGGTTCATGCGGCTTTACGCCATGCAGAACTACCAGGACTGCGAGCTCAAAAGAACCGATGAGAGGTATACGTTGACCCGGAGGGGGAAATGAGCACCTCATACGGTGCGTTAGAGGGGTCATAGATTCTCTCAGTTGTGAATCGTTGGGCTCTGAGTGACTGGTAGCTCATCGAGAGCCCTTCGGCAACTTACACAGTATTTAAACCTATCCAAATCATTGTTTAGGTCTTTATAGCTATAGTTGATGTGGGTTAGTCTACCACATGTTATGCAGAAGATTTTAATTATCATCCTCTTCCTCCGTGATATTTTTAAAAAAAGGAGGGGGGGAGGTCATTCGACCCAGCCCAACTTAACCTGTATCGTCTATTGCTTGTTTTGTTGGCATCTTTAGGGGTTGAAGTTTGGCTCCAGCTGACAGGAAGGCTTTTTCCCTTGTGTTTTCTGCTTCTTGGAAGTCGACGGCCCTTGTTAGAAGGCCTTCTATTCTAGGGATGTCTTGGAGGTCTGACAGCAACACGACGCCCGTTATCTTCGTAGATCCTTTGAGGGGGTAGTCTCCACCTCTCACTTCACAATATGGTATGTAGCTCTCTAGCCACCTCGAAGCCTCCATGACTCCCTCGATGCAGAGGTCGTGTGGCGGTCCGGCTAAGACGATCAAAGCCTTCTTGGCGCTCTTCACGTTACATTCACAGGATAATTTTCCGTGGACAGCGTTCTGGACGACAGTGTAGCTTCTGGTAACTCTGTCTAGTTGATACTTTGGCGAATGTCTGTTGAAGAAGTTGACGGTCTTCTTGACTCGCTCACCCATGGGTATATGTTCTTCAGCGTAACTGATGACTGAGAAGCCCTCAAGGGTTTTTATGATGTCCGATGAGTCGACCACCTTTCCGCTGACCTTCTTTGAAGAGTCGATCTCTCCGGGACCCAGTATGTACAGAAACGGCTTCACCAGTTGCTCGTTCATGGACTTATAGTTCTCTTTGAGGGGTAGCGCTGGGTTCGCCCATATATTGTTGTCGAAGATGATGATTCCGTCGGTTGTCTCGGATAGAGCCATGATGCTCCTTGCCGCGTTTTTCGCCATGAGACCTCCTTCCTCTTCTGTAGGTAGAACGGCGATGGCGTAGACCGGCTCCGTGTAGTAGTCTTTGAGACAGGACGCTACAACGGGTATGGACCCGGATCCCGTTCCCCCGCCCAGCCCCGCCACGAGTAGGAAGGCGTCGACTTTTGATGTTCCGGCTTCAGCGAGTGCAAACTTGATCTTACGCATCTCCTGTTCCATTACCTGAGCTCCGAGGTCGATGTCCAAGCCTACGCCGTGTCCCTTCAATATCGTTTGCCCTATGAGGATCCTTTGACGGTCGGGTAGAACTCGGAGTCCCACTAGATCCGCCCTTGCCGTGTTGACAGCCATCACAGTGGGTGTGACATCTTTATCGACGAACTGGGCGTAGTAGGCGAATAGATCGGCTATTCTCCCTCCTGCCTGACCCAATCCTATTACTGCTACGCGCATGTCTTTTTTCACATCTACCGTACGTGCTGTATATCATACAGCAACTTAATAATGTAACAAAAGATCAAACTTATATTGATATGTTTGTAACAATTGTTTGAACATATTTTTATAATGTTCATGCTATGTGTAATGTTCTTGCTGCATAAGCTTTACGTATTGCATTGGGTGGGTGTCGGTTGTGCTGAAGAAACCCAAGCGGACGACTTTATTCATCATGGATGAGTTTTTGTGGAAGTGGGCGAAGTATAAGGCAGGGCTTTTTGGATATGAATCTGTTTCTGAATACGTCTTCGACCTCATCCTTCTAGACAAAAAGGATGACGTATTGAAGTATAGGCTCGAAAAGAATGAAGGGTCTGGTCCCTCGTGAGAGACGAAGAAACTCGGCCAGTGCGTTCCTAATATGAGAATCGTCTACACCTATGATTTGGGATATACGATGTAAAGTGTTATGATGTCAGTGATTTGGGCTCTGCTGTACCCCGCCGCTTATCTAATCTTCTTCTTTACGGCTTCTTCTTTTAGAAAGATGAAGAAAATGAAGAACGCAAAGAAGGCGAACATGCCCCAGTGGACGACGAATCCCAGCAGACCCAGGAATCCGAGGAAACCCAGGCGTGATATATTCACTTTCGATTGGCCTCCAAAGCTCGTTCCCTCTGGTGCTTATAAGCCTTGTTATCCTTGCCTCCGTGAGCCACGTGACAACGGTTTCATAAAATTTAAAGAAACGGCGTGGTGGGATCTGAGCCTCGAAGAACCATGGATAGAGAAGTCTCTTGTTGGTGGCATGCTGTTTATGGGCTGGTCATCGGCGGTTTTGTGGGGTCTAGGCGCTGAACACATAGGTGAATCTGTTTCCCCTAGCCGTGAGGATTTGGACCTCATATATGCTTCCCGCCGTCAGCATCAGGTCTCAGATGGCGATTCGAAACTTTGTTTCACCCGCCACGACGGCACCCCATGAGGTTATGCCTCCGCCCCCCGCTGAGGTGAGGCTTTCCTCCGGCACGGAGCCGACTCGGGGCTGTATGGTCATGCCGGAGAGGGTGACGGGATATGTCCCCATGTTCTTGGCTTCGATCACTAAGAGTTTGTTTGCTCTGTCATAGGTTGCGCCTGTGATGATTAGCTGCTCTTTTTGCATGAAGGTTTGGGTCAGCGAGTGCATCCAGATCGCTACGCCTAGGGCCAGGGCCACGGTTAGGGTGATGAATATGAGGGGTGCGTTGATCGGCCTCGTCTCCGCCTGGGTGGCTTTCATCACCCCGCCTCCTACGTGTATCCACTTTTATAGTATGATATATAATCTAATGAATTTCTTTAAAAACCTGTTCATCTGCCCGTTGGAGGTCGGTGGAGGGGGTTGAATTACGGATTTCAACCGATTAGATGGGTGGAGGGACAGTGCGGTGCATTCTGGCTCTACGCCTATTGTTTTTATCCGTATGGTGCGTTAGGGGGTTCCTAGATCTTCCTCGCTCATTACGCGCCTGTGGATGCCAATCGTAGAG
Organism: Candidatus Geothermarchaeales archaeon; assembly: GCA_046757245.1. Lineage (GTDB taxonomy): Archaea > Thermoproteota > Nitrososphaeria > Geothermarchaeales > JAUWBL01 > JBHHXX01. The sequence goes on along the minus strand of JBHHXX010000015.1, from coordinate 8,458 downwards.
GGTGAAGATGTGATAAGCAGGAGAATGCGTCTCGAATGAGCGATTCTTATGAGATTAACGTCAAGCCGTGTTCGTTGAGTAGAGGTGGTTGTTGATGAGATCTGTTACAGGGGTATTAGGTTGATTATGCCGTTGACCTCTCTTAGCGCCTCTCTCCCCCTTGGAGATATGGTGTATTCTGTGTCCCCGTTTTTGTTGATGGTTTCGGATACGTAGTTCTCTGAGATGAGGTCGTTTAGGATGGGTTTTAGCCTAGGATAGTTCACGTTGGCGCGGACGGTGAGTCCGTATATGTTTATGGCGCCCTCTTCCCTTAGGATCGACAGGATGTCCCTGATGATGGCGATCCGACTTCTTTTCCTCATCGATTTCCAATAGACAAAATAACCTAATTTAGGTTATTTTGACAGGTGACTAGAAAACTGAAGTCAATAACCTCAAAAGGATTAAGTGTTTTCTGCTAGGAATATCTCCTCCTGAGCTTTTAGCAACTTTACTTTAGACGGTTTTTGAATTATTTTTTTTTCCGTTATTCTTCGCTTTCCCCGTTATTCGCCGTTTTTATCCTCATCCATTTTTTCTTTGGGTAGTTGTCTTGTGAGACCTTGGCTGAGTGTTTTCGAGGTTAGCGGCTAGTGTTTTTTTGTAGAATTTCTTACAGGTTTCCATGACGACTCTCGCCTCCTCGAGGGCTTTCTCAGCCTCGTCTTCGTCGAAAAGCTGGCTTGGAGTCTTTCCCAGTCTCTCTATCCCATAGAGGCTTGGACCCCTTAGGCTGGAGAGACGCTCGGATATTTTTCGTAGGTGAGGTATCTTCTCTCTGAATTCTTGTGTGAATTGGTCTCGGTTGTATTCGAGTATGTCTCCAACGTCGTGCTCCTTCGGATACTCTATGCCCACCAGCCTTAACACCGCCTTCAGGGATATCTCGACGCATTCTTGGGAGTATCGAATCACCTCGGGGTGGTCGCCTCTCCTCAGGGCTGCCGTGGCGTCCTTCACCCTTGCCTCGGCCCTCCTTAGATAGTCTTGGGCCATCACGTCTGTCCTCATATCTCCACAACCTCGCCCGGCCTGATTCCTGGCTTTAGCCTCCAGTACCATCGGCCATCGGGGAGGGTTATTTTCTGGGAGCCCAACTCACGTAGTCTCAGCTTAATCTTTTCGAGTATCTTGCTCATGAATCCCCTGTCGAGGAGGACTATGGCGTCGTGGATGAGGTCTAGATAGAGAGGTTGGTGGATGGCGGCTTCGGTGGGGTGGAGGGGGATGGGTCTAATGGAGACATAGATTTTTGACTCTTCCCAAAGCCGCCTCTTCTCCTCTCTTGCGGGTTCCAATGCCTCCACGACTTCGGCGACCCTCTCAGTGAACTTTTCTGGCAGGCCTTCCACAACGATTAGGAGGTCTAGGTCGCTGGTCTTCTCAGCCTCACCCCTCGCCACCGACCCGAAGAGGAGAGCCGATATCAACCTATTTTCGTAGCGCTTGAGGAGGCAGGAGAGAACCTTCGATATGAGGGGGATGTATTCCCTCTGCTTGATTTTTGACTCCCATTCGGGGTTCGCGATTGAGAGGATGAGTTGATAGGGGTCTAGGGCTTCATATCTTCCGCGACCTCTCCTTCTTAGGTATCCGGCCTTCCTTAGCCTTGAAAGAACTGTTCTGATCTTGGCGTCTTCCCAGCCAATCCCCTCCTTGAGGTCGTCGATCCCGAATTCTCTCGACCCAAAAACTAGGAAGATTTCGCAGTAACTCTTCCCCAGCCAGGATGGCTCCCAATTCATTTTGACTCATTAAGTAATAATGTATTATTTGCTTATAAAGCGACATCGCCGGAGAGGGGTTTGCGGGTGTTATTTATAAGTAAGAAATATCTTACATTCGGTGGTGGACGTTTTGGAGGTAGCTACGGTTAAAATTTCATCTAAAGGACAGGTGGTTATTCCGGCGAGTGTGAGGAGGAGGGCTGGGATGAGGAGGGGGGAGAGGGTTTTGGTGATAGCCCTGGGTGACACCATCCTCCTGAAGAAGATCGCTGGGAAGACCTTTGAGCAAACGCTCAGCCCGGTGTGGGAGAGGGCACGTGAGGTTGGATTAACCGAGGAAGACCTAGATGCGCTCATCAAGGAAGCGAAGGGTTAGGGTGGTGCTTGACGGCAACGTCTGGGTTTCGGCGATCGTGTGGGGAGGAATCCCTGCGAGGATAGTTGGGGCGGCTGAGGAGGGTGCCATAGAGATACTGTTATCTGAGGAAATCCTCGTGGAGATAAATAGGATCTTGAAATACGGTAGGTTGAGGGGGATCTATGAGGAGGCTGGGGTCAAGAGGGAGGAGATCATCGCGGTCTTGTCCCGTATAGGGAGGTTCGTAGACGTAACCACGAAGTTAGACGTGGTCAAGGAGGACCCAACTGACAACGCCTTCATCGAGTGCGCCGTCGATGGGCGAGCAGGGTACTTGGTAAGTGGGGATGGACACCTTCTCTCGATTAGGGAGTACAAAAATGTTAAGGTCGTCTCAGCTAAGGATTTCATAAAAGTAATCGAGGAATCGTAGCCACCCCCCCTTACCAAAGTCAGCCAGAAAGCCCAATGCTTCAGAGGTGGGATGAATGGCGTTAAACTCATATTTGCAGACGCGCTTAGGTCGATTTCTTCAAAGAGACAGGGTTCTCATAAAGTCTGATGGAGTTATTGAACTAGGTGGCAAAGTGTCAACGACTATATCAGTCGAATTATGTGGTGCGGCGTGGGAAGAGGAAAAGGTGTTAAAACTGTAGAACAAACTTCAAACACTTTTATAGCCTTTACGCAATATTTTGGTGTGAAATGACGAAGAAAAAAATCAGCTTACTCATCTGCTTCGTACTGGTTTTAAGCGTCTTTGCCCCCATCGTTGCCATCACCGCAGGCAAACCTGACACGGTGCCGCCTCCGCTTGAGAAGCGGGTCTTCATCCACCACAAGAAGGGCGTCGGTAAACCTCCTGGCACTCCAGGTGGAGGGCCTCCACCGAAGGAAGAGGACCATTCTGACCACTACAAGTTTCTAGGGAAGGGGGTCAAATGGAAGACTACTCCCGTGTCCTACGTTATAGATCCAGACAATCCACAGGGCCTCACAGAGGAGTTCATAGTGACCGCAATATTTCTCTCAGCCGAGGAGTGGGATGAACACGCAGGCATTGAACTGTTCAGCGACTCCTACACGGTCGATTATGGGTCGAGTTGGGATGACGACGCCCCGGATGGTAGGAACGAGGTCGTCTTCGGAGACTATCCACGGGAGGGAGTGATCGCGGTAACCGTGGTGTGGGGCTACTTCAGCGGTCCTCCTGGGCAGAGGGAGATCATAGAGTTCGACATAATGTTTGACACCGACTTTACGTGGGGGAACGCTACCGAGTCTGGAGACGCTGTAATGGACCTTCAGAACATAGCGACTCATGAGATTGGGCATGGAGCTGGGCTGGACGACTACAACCTGTGTGATCTGGAAACGATGTACGGCTACTCGCAATACGGTGAAACGATGAAGAGAGATTTGTACCTAGGCGACACCGCGGGAATCCAGAAACTCTACGGGTAGGCCAAAATCCCTTCTTCTTTATTTTGTCTTAGCGTGTGTGGAGGTGCCTTGTCCATCTTTGATAAAGGCCTTAGTGTGATCCCCATGTTCATGTTGAGGTAGCCTTTCTAAGCTTCTCCAGGAAGCTCCTGATGTCCTTTACTGAGAGTTCGACTTCTCTCGGGGGCATCCAGTTTTCATGGAGGTTTTGATGGAGGTTGTTTGCTCTTCCTAGCGCTATGTAGGGTTGCAGAATGGTTGGGCTGTTGGATTTTTGGTTTTGTAGGATGATCAGGGTGGTGTGTTTATGCTATGTTTTCACGTCGACTTGTCCTGAGCTGAGCTGGTTATTCCCAGATGCGTTTTATCCACTTCACCCTGTCGAAGTCTGTGTCGTTCGAGTAGATCTCTGTTATCTTATTCTTCTTCATTGTTTGTAGTGTTAGTGCGTCGACGAAGTCTAGGGCATGTTCTTCCACGTCGTTTAGAGCTGCGAGCATTTCATCCCAAGTGGTGTTGGCTTTGTGCATGGTGAGGTAGGAGTTGATGGCTGTCATGAAGCTTTTGACCTCTCGTTTCCGGTTGTTGTAGTCCAGCCAGTCAGCGACTTCTTGAATGATGGCCGTGTTCGTGACGGCCTCCTCGCCGTTCTCGATCCTCCTGAGGATCCTTCTGCAGGTTTCGTAGGCCTCCTTGGGGGATTTTACGAGGGTGTAGATGAAGACGTTTGCGTCGACGAACCTCATTTCTCGGTCCTCGAGGCCTTCTTCTCCACCCTCGCCGTCGCCGCCCTCCTCAGCTCTTGTTTAACGGGCTCTGTGATTGGGATTCCCTCCGCGAGTCCGCAGAGGAGCTCTGTTGGGTTGGGCACGGTGTTCGGGGGGAGTAGGACGAGTTTGTTGCCCACTATTTCCAGTTTTAGGTGGTCGCCCTCGCTGATTCCCAGCCTCTCCCTGATGTCGGCTGGGATGGTGATCTTACCCTTTTGGAGCACCTTAATTTGAGTACCCATATAGATCACCCATTTAATCAGTTCTAGGTTATATATAAATTCAACCTCACAGTTGTGATGGGGGTTTAGCGCATTTAACGATTCCCTGCTCCACAAACAACCTTCGACCTTCCTCAACCTGGCCTTATCTGGGGAGCCACACAGATTATCCTCGGGTTCCTCACGTCCCTCAAGGGTTCAACTCCATCGTCACTTCGGCTTCTTTTTTCTACTATGGGGGGAAGATCAGCCGGATCAAGTTCGTGGAGTACTGCATGGACAGGGCCCTGAACGTGGACAGGGAGGAGTTCAAGGAAGACATCATCGAGTGGCGTGCGAAACAGTCACTCCACCCTATCGGGGCAGGTCTCGATCAGCCTATGTGCCCTCGGGGCTTATCTCGTTTTTGGACGAGTAGTCCATCTTCACAGGCTTAAATCCAAGGAAATAAAGCAAGGTAACGAGTTTTGCAGGTGAGTAAGCAACCCCTCCCGACCCCCACCCATAGGGGACGCTTCTCCGGCCTAAAAGACCGCTAACTTTGACGATAAAAAAGGAAAGGGGTTAGGTGTTTCCAGGTGTTGCTGTTATCAACGCCGTTCTAGTTTCCAAGTAAACCTCTTTCGATCGTTCATCGTATACGAGTTTGTATCTTCTTAGTATGTCTCTGCCTAATAAGGAAGGCATGAGCAGGATTAGCCTCCTCGACTCTGCGTCGAGCTTTGTTAAATCGTGTTTGCCTACCAGCATTCTTAACCCTTCTCTGTGTAGAGAGCCGTCCTCTGTTCTAAACATTAGGTTTGCGTCTTCGATAGCGTAGGTGTTAATCACACCGCCGATTCCGCCGATGTTTCTTTCGGCCTTTTTGAGCTTAGCAACATCTAGTTTAAGATACCTCACATCTTTATCGAGAATGATGGATGTGGAGGCTCCCGTGTCGATGTGCAGGTCTATCAACTTGCTTAGGTTGAGGCTTTTAGAGTTCAAGATCGCCTTGACAAAGGGAGCTGGGGGATCGAACTTTCCCTCTAAGAATCCCTTGATCCTCATAGTATGAGCTGAATCTTCTCCTTAGTTACGTACTCTATTGAAACCTTCTCGAGGGGAAACTTGGCTTCAACCCTCTCGATAAGCCTGTCCAAATCGTGATCTGAGTCGACCACCATCTCTCTGTAGATGGCTACGAACTTTTTGTCGAACTTCTCGACTAATGAGTCATAGTTCTCTTCAAACCACTTCCTGTTCCTTTCGTGAACCTCGAAAAGAATCAAATATTCGCTCATCCAAGCCCCCACATAGAGAGGGCAACCCTAAAATTTAAGGGCTGCCATTAACTCGTGGGCTCATGCTTCTTGCAATCGGTTTAGTTCATCATCCCTCAGATCATTCTTTGGCGTTTTAGGAGTTTCTTGACGACTCTGGATGACGGCGGGAATCATTCACTGCTTTCTCAACTCTGGTGAGGAGTTTGTCTCCTCTTGTTAGAATCTTAAGTGTGCATCGGACAACGCTCGAGGTTGATCTACTTAAACTCCAAGGAAATAGAGGGGCCTCCGGTTGTGTCGGCGGATACTCAGGGAACCCTGCCGATTGAGGTGAAAGTGTAACGAGGCGTTTTAGGAAACCCCGCCTGATTCCCCACCCAAAGGGGACACCTCTCCGTCCCAAACACCATTAATTTTAACGATAAAAAAGAAGGGGGGAGGATGAAACGACTTTATCGGATGTGGACGTTCACTCCGATGTGGTACTCATCATCGTTTATCGTGAAGTAGACCCAGAGGTGCAAGTTCGCCTTATCCTTGAATAGGTTGCTTGCGGATACATCTACTAGGAAAGTGCCGTCCCCGCCATCTGGTATGGTGTAGAGCGGAGTTAATACGACACATGCGCCTACTATGCCTTTGCCTGGTGGCGTAACTTTGTTCACCACAATGTTCGTTAACGTTATGTCGGCTGGTCCGTCGTTGTGGATCTGTATGGCGATGTACTCAGGCGATACGGCCGTCGTGAACGACGATGTAAAGTCAAGTGTGGTAAGTCCATCAATGTCCTCGTCATAAGTCCATTCGTAGTCAACCCATGTCAGGCCAACCCACGGATCGAAGTCCACCTTGTCGCTTACAGAATCACCAGTGCCAGGACCTACTCCGCTAGGACCGCTTGCGTCGCCCCACCAGTTATACTCGGCGTCGAGCGTGTACGTCGTATGAATATTTGAGACGGCTCCCACGTAGGCGGGAAACCCTGAATCAAAACCGATGTTGCCGACGAAGTTATTGTAGTGGGCCTCGTTGCCGGTTCCCATGTCATCGCCACAGCGTATTGCGTAAGTATTGTCCCTTATATCGTTGTACCGGATGACGTTGTCAGCGGCACCGCTTTCAATCCGGACACCAGTGTGGCTGTCGTAAACGGTATTGTACTCGACCGTTGCGCCACTGGTGTCCACGGACAGGGCAAAGGCATTCTGAACATGGTGGACGTTGTTAAATGCGAATATAACGCCGGTGCCAGCCAAATAGGTACCAATGCCTGTGCTCCTATAAGTGGTTCCAACACCGTAATATAAGTTGTAAACGTTGTTGAAAGTGGCTGAGCCCGTGCTACCATCGAGGAAGAGTATGCCATTGGGAACCTGAGCACTTAACGTGCCTGGACCGATAATGGTGTTATGGTTGAGGTCCATTGTGAGATCGTCGCCATAGGGATAGATTCCACCCCTGTTGTAATCGTCGACTGTACAGTCTGTGACTTCTACCGATGAAGTGTAGGTGACTGCGGACGCCCATATCCCCACACTGCGAGGCGTGTAACCGGTGGTGTCCATGTCAACCACAGTTACGCTGTCCACAAGGCCGCTGGTCTCAATATAAGAGATACCAGCGATCCGACCAATTGACCCTGAAGGAGCACTGGTAATATATTGTCCGTCGACTTTCAGGTCTTTAACCGTAACACTCCCTCCTGGGGCATGTGCCCAGAGGATACTGACCTGATCCTTAGTTCCACCGAACCAGGGTGTACTCTTAATCTTGGTCAGTTTGTTGGGTGCAGATGGCTGTATGATCGTGGTGTCACCCTCACCTTGTAGCGTCAGGCTCTTACCGATGACTACTTGCTCATTGTATGTTCCCTCAGCAACATGCACGATTCCACCATCGGCAACGGCGTCAACCCCCTCTTGGATAGTGGCGAAGTGGTCAACGCCCCAGCCTGGTGTAGCCATCGTGTAATCATCGTCGACCCAGACCTCCGTTGGCTGTGCTTTCACTGGTATCGTGATTACAACTATGCTCGCCAGGAACAGCATCGCCATCAGCGTCGCCGTCGTCTTCACCCTAAAACTTCTCGTCTCCACTTTTATCTCCTCTATATCGTCTTCTATCGACCCATCATGGGTCGAGGAAGAACCAATTGTTCACATTTGATGTCAATTTATAAGTTTTTCGGTTTTCCACTAAGCATGTGTTTTCACATAATCTTCTTTACAATGTAAAAATTTAGAACAACTAATATTAAATTACCTTTACATATGTTAGAGAAATTAGCAAAAATGTCGCCCTAAACTTCTCCTAACATCTCATCAGCCATCACCCGTTTATGCGAGCAGAAAATCACAGGTTCAAGTTTTCACACGATCATCCTTTATGAAGTCAGCGCCCAGCCCGCTTCCCTTTACCCTTCAGGTTCGCCCTCAGCAGCTCCCGTATGGCCTCGCCTATGGCGAAGCGGCGCATCTCGCGTTTGCTCCTCTCCGCCGCATAGTCGACCAGGCACCTATACGTCTCCTCGTCGATGGCTATGGTTATCCTCTTCATCAAATCATCGAGAGGGGTCAACGCATAAAAGGCTTGTGAAACACTCTTTCACGTCTTCACAAAATCACCAAAGAGG
>JBHHXX010000014.1:0-33661 GCA_046757245.1 Candidatus Geothermarchaeales archaeon | reverse complement strand
GTTCGTGGAAGGCTGGTCAAGGTATGATACTTTGGGCTTGATGCAGCAACTCGGCCTTATACCCACGCCGGGGAAGGGAAGATAACCTCAACTTATCGATCAGCTTCCCCTTCTTTTTCTGTTCGGTCAATTTCTTACTTCATTTGCTCTGCGGGCGCATCGTGCTTATATTTACTTGAGATGAAAGATTATGGCAAAAAATGGTGATTGTGGTTCTTTTCTTGAAGGCTTTCTAATTGTTTGTGTGTGTTTTTTTGTTGAGAGAGAGTTAGTAGGAGAGAGATAGAGAGAAGGGGAAAGAGGGAGATAAAGAGAGAGTTAGTTTGGGTTTGGGCTTACTAGTAGATCATTCTTACCAAAGTCTTGATTGTGGCGTGACTAGGATGACCAAATGATGAGAAGAACTTTCAGTCCACAGCCCTTTTAAGGCTTTTTGTTGGTGGATCTATAGCTCCGACTATCTTCCCTATAGGGCAGTTTATAAGATTGTAAGTTGAGTCACATCCTTCAGCCATTTTAAACAGATTTCGAGCTGTGGATGGACTAGTGAAGGTTAGGATGTCGATTTTTGTAGTTACCGTAAGATTCATATATTATATTATATATTAACGTATATGATAAAGAATTTAAAGTGAGGTGTTCGATTTTTGTCGACGACTACAACTAAAACGGCAACCATAGGCGTCGTGCTACTCATCATCGGCTTGGTGATCGGCTACGGCATAAGCGTACTCGTGGCACCCGCACCTCCACCTGCACCGACGGTAACGGTTACCGCTACGCCTCCACCCGCACCGACGGTAACGGTTACCGTTACGGCGGCACCCACACCTACGCCTACACCAACTCCCACACCCACTCCCACCCCGACACCCACACCTACGCCTACGCCCACGCCAACACCAACAGTCGTGAAGGTCGGCGTTGTCTTACCCTTCACCGGACCCGCTGCGGCGGGTGGATGGGACGATCGGAGGGGCATGGAGCTCGCCGCTGAGCATGTGAATAGGGAAGGCGGCATAAAGTCCCTCGGCGGGGCTAAGATCGAACTCATTTTCGCCGATTCACAGAGCAAGCCTGAGATCGGCACCGCCGAGGTGAGGCGGCTCGCGGAGACGGAGAAGGTTGTGGCGTTGCTTGGCTGCTATCAGAGCGCCGTGAGCTTCCCCGTGGGTGGATTGGTTGAGAAGCTGAAGCTTCCCTTCCTCGTCCCAGAGTCTGTGTCCGATAGGATCACGGAGCAGGGGTGGAAATACACCTTCAGGATCGCCCCCAAGGCCAGCTGGTATGCGAGGGACCAAGTTCGAACTCTGCTGGACCTCAACGAGGAGTTTGGGACGGACTACAAGAAGATCGCCTTCATATTCATGGATGATGAAGCGGGCAACTCCTACGCGGAGGGGTTGAGGGATCAACTTCAAAAGCTTGCCCCAGACTATGAGCTGGTTTTCGACCAAGCCTACCCCGTGGGTGAAACCGACTTTTCATCTCTGTTAACCTCCCTAATCGCCACCAACCCAGACGTGGTGTTCCACGCTGGATGGGTTCCAGAGTGCGTGCTTTTTGTTCGAACCATGAAGGCGATGAACTGGTACCCCAAGGGATATTTCGGCTATGGGGCCGTGGGTCAAATGCAGCCAGAGTTCCTGTCGGCTCTCGGCGAGGACTCGGAATACACCTTCGTCCAGATGGAGTGGACTACAGACATCTTGCAGGCGCCCGGAAGGGAAAAATATGCGTGGATATCCGATGAATATAAGCTGAGGTACGGCGTGGAAATGACTGGGAGCTCGGCTGAGAACTATGCCGCTGTGTGGGTTCTAGCGGACGCCCTAGAGAGGGCAGGCTCAACGGATAGAGAGGCCATTAGAAAAGCGCTGTCCGAAACCATTATAGATAGTGGTCCAGCCATGATCATACCCCACATTCCGAACATTGATCTCACCGGCCCTGATGGGCAAGACCCCAACGCCATGCTCATCTACACCCAAGTCATAGAGGGTAGAAAACGTCTGATATGGCCCAAGGAGATCAGAACCGTCGATGTAGTCTGGCCGGCGCCTACATGGGACGAGAGGGGTTAGCCCCTTCCCCACCTTTTTTATTTTTGCGGGGTGTCTTCAATAGAACCGGTGGGTCTAGCGCAAATATTAATATCGGGTTTCCTCATGGGCGGCGTGTATGGGCTCATGAGCATCGGCCTCACCTTGATCTGGGGGGTCATGGACGTCATAAACTTCGCCCACGGCGACATGCTGATGCTCGGCATGTACATGACCTTTTGGCTCGTCTCCCTCTATATGTTCGATCCCTACGTTGCCTTAATCATCGTAATTCCAACTTTTTTCGTGTTGGGGCTAGTCATACACAGGAGCATCGTGGAGCCGGTTCTGAAGGGCGGCGCCCTGATGAGCATTTTGGTAACACTTGGATTATCGATGATCATGCAGAACGGCGCCCTCTTGGCCTGGAGCGTCGACTTCAGATTCCATAAAACCTGGTATTATGAGATCTTCTTCAGGTGGGGTGGGTTAAGCGTCGACGGGGCTAAGCTCATCGCTTATCTCGGCTCCACCGTCATCTCCGTCATGCTCTACTTTTTCCTCAAGAAGACGAGCATCGGTAAGGCCATAAGGGCGGTGGCTCAGAACCCGGAGGCGGCTAGGGCTATCGGTATAAACATCAAGAGGATAAGGACGATAACCTTTGGGATAGGCTCCGTCGCCGCTGGCATCGCTGGAACCTTCATGTCCGTCTTCTTCTACACCTACCCCTACATCGGCTTGCTCTGGACCATCTTCGCCTTCGTCATCGTGTGTTTAGGTGGCATGGGAAACTTCATGGGTGCCTACATGGGCGGGTTGATCATCGGCGTCGTGGAGGGCTTCAGCAGCCTCCTCTTGATGTCAGCCTATCGGAACATCCTCGTTTTCCTCATCTTCATCATCATACTGTTGGTTAAACCGAGCGGACTGTTTGGACGTGCCCTGAAATGAAAAAAAGGTTTAGAATTCCACTCAAGCTCATCTCTACCTTAATCATTATCATACTGATGTTTCTCATACCGACCCTTCACCCAGACGAATACTTCCTCGGCGTCTTGATCATGTCCCTCCTATGGATCTACTTGGCCTCGTCTTGGAACATCATCGGGGGCTATGGCGGACAGCTCTCCTTCGGCCACGCTGCCTTCTACGGGATCGGCGCATACACCTCCACAATTCTCTTCATGGCCTTCGGAGTAACCCCGTGGGTCGGGATGTTCGCCGGCGGCATACTGTCCGCGCTAGTGGGCATGACCATAGGCGTGCCCTCATTCAGGCTCAGAGGCCCCTTCTACGCGTTGACGATGTTGGCCACGGCGGAGATATTCAAGCTCGTGTTCTTGAGGTTTAAAGACGTCACGGGGGGCGCTCGAGGCCTCCTACTCCCGGTGAGACCGGGGTTGATCGAGTTTCAGTTCGTCGGCACCACATATTACTACTATATCATCTTGTCCATGGTCATCATCATCATCGCCGCAACCTATAAACTCGAAAACTCAAACTTCGGCCTATACCTCATGTCCATCAGGGAGGACGAGGACGCGGCGGAGACGCTCGGCATCGACGCCTTCAAGTGCAAGCTCAAGGCAGCCGCCATAAGCTCCTTCTTCACGGCCCTCGGTGGGACGTTTTACGCCCAATACATCGGATACTTCAGCCCCCACACCATCATGACCCTCGACGTCTCAGAGGCCATGGTTGTTATGACCATCGTGGGGGGAGCGGGCACGATCTTTGGCCCGGTCATAGGAGCCGGCTTGCTCACACCCGTTCAATACATACTCACCGCATACTTGGGCGGGACCTATGCGGGGGCAAATCTGATTGTGAACGGTGCCATACTCATCGTCGTTGTGTTGTTTCTGCCTATGGGGCTCTATGGCTCGATCAAGGGTAGGATTGTTAGGATGTCGATTTTCAGGAAGGAGATTGGGAGGGGCTTCGACTAGATCCCCAAATATGCTTTCAGCAACTCCTTGCTCTTGAGGGCCTCCTCGCTCGTCCCCTCAAACATGTTTTTTCCTAAATAGAGGATGTAGGCGTAGTCTGAGTTCGTGAGGCCTTGAAACACGTTTTGCTCTATGAGCAAAATGGTGATCCCAGCCCTAAGCATCTCGCGTATCTTCTCGTAGACTTGTTCCATGATGATGGGGGCGAGACCCGCGGAGGGCTCGTCTAGCATGAGGAGCTTCGGATGCAACAATAGAGCCCTTCCGATTTCAAGCATCCGCTGTTGTCCACCGCTCAGAGTCCCCGCTAAGACGTCTCTCTTGCCTCGTAGAGGGGGGAAGAGGCTGAAGACCCACTCGATGTCCTCCTCAATCTTATCCCTGTCTTTTTCCCTCAGCGCGAAAACCCCCATTTCCAGGTTTTCCATCACCGTCATATACGGGAAAACGCTTCTACCCTGGGGGAGATAGACAAGGTTTCTGTTTATCAGGTCCTGGGGTTCAAGCCCCGTGACATCGTCTCCACGGAAGAACACCCTACCCGTCCAAGGCTTGATTATGCCGAAGACGGTCTTCAGGAGCGTGGATTTCCCGGCGCCGTTCGGTCCTATTAGACACGTGATTTTATCCTCTTGAATCGCCATCGAAACGTCGTGGAGAACCTCGATCCTCCCATACCCTGAAGAGACGTTCTCAACCCTCAATAATTCACTCATGCCATCCCACCCAGATAGGCCCTGATGACTTCCCTGTTTGTCCTAATCTCCTCCGGCGTCCCGTCGGCCATCAGCTCTCCGTTGTTCAAGACGATGACTCTCTCACAGAGGTCCCAAACAACGGACACGTTGTGCTCAATGATCGCGAAGGTGTTTCCTCGGCTCCGCAGCTCCCTTATGTAATCACAGATTTCGCTGACGAGGGTCGGGTGTACGCCGGCCACCGGCTCGTCCAGCATTATGAGCTTTGGGGACCTCATCAAGACCCTACCGAACTCCAGCAGTTTTTGCTGCCCGAAGGAGAGGTTGTCAGCGTGCTCATCCTTCAACCCATCCAGCTTGGTGAAGGTTAGGAGGTCGAGGGCCTTCTTTAGGGCCTGATCCCTCGAATATATCTGAACCCCCACGGAGAGCATGTTCTGGAGGACCGTCATCTTCCAGAAGAGCCTTGGGAGCTGAAAGGTCCTCCCTATGCCTAGCCGATAGATTTGGTGGGGTTTTAAGCCCGTTATGTCCCTCCCTTGAAAGATCACCCTCCCCTCGTCAGGGGTAAAGAAGTTGCTTATAAGATTGATGAGGGTTGTCTTGCCGGCCGCGTTGGGTCCGATGATGCCCACGATCTCCCCTTCCTCGAAGCTGAGGGAGACGTTTTTGACGGCGGCGATCCCTCCGAACCTCTTCGTTAAGTCGTAAATCTCGAGGAGAGGCATTTTATTATAACGCCTTAGATTTTTTAAAGAAAATATAAAGATGGACACTTTTAAGATTTCCCGTCGTGATGATCAGCGTGTTTAGAATTAATTTCATCCATCTCTAACCTCTCCCTCTCAGAGGATCACCCCCGACGTTGGAAACAATTTTTATTAATATGCCACTCTTAACCCCTTCTTGGTGTCAATTATGGCTACAGCTCCCGAAATAAGCGAGAAGGACAAATATTTTCTTCCCGTCGTCTATCGCTGGTTCAAAGAGGAGCCCCTCGTAGCCGTTAGAGGTAGGGGGGCCCTCCTAATAGACTCCAAGGGGAGGGAGTACATAGACCTCCTCGCGGGGCACGCGGCAAACTATGTAGGTCACTGCCACCCAAAAGTTGTGGAGGCCATCAAGTCACAGGCCGAGAAGCTCGTCTTCACCACAACGGACTTCCACACCGTGCCAGCGGCCATGCTGGCTGAAAAGATAGCGGGGATCACCCCGCCCTACATGAATAAGGCCTACTTCACCAGTGCGGGCGCCGAGGCCGTGGAGGTGGCTCTCTACTTGTCGAGAAAGGCCACGAAGAGGTATGAGTTCATCTGCCTCTATGGAGCCTTCCACGGTAGAACCTATGGGGCGAGGAGCGCCGTCGGTTGGCACGCTTATAAGAAGAGCTTTGGACCCATGGTTCCGGGCTTCACACACATACCTTGGTACTACTGCTACCGATGTATCTTCAAGCTTCAATTCCCCGACTGCGACCTGCTATGCGCAAAGGTCATCGAAGACGTGCTTAAGTTCCAAACGTGCGGAGACGTGGCGGCATTCCTCGCCGAATCAATGCTGGGAGCCGCGGGTCACATACCCGCTCCGCCTGGATACTTCGAGGAAGTGAAGAAAATACTAGATGAAAACGAGATACTCTTCATAGCTGACGAGGTTATGAGTGGTGGGGGCAGGACCGGGAAGATATGGTGCATCGAACACTACGACGTGAAGCCTGATATGATAACCTTCGGAAAGTTCATTGGGGGAGGAATGCCCCTCTCCGGGGTGGTCGCCTCCGATGAGGTGGCCGAGGCCTACGGAATTCTAGATTACTTCACAACCTTCGGTTGCAACCCTGTTGCAGCCGCTGCAGGCAACGCTGTCGTGGATATCATACTCGAGGAAAAATTGGCCGATAGATCCGCTGAGCTAGGGAAATACTTCATGAAGGGGCTGAACGACCTTCGGGAAGGGCATAAACTCATAGGCGACGTGAGGGGGAAGGGACTCTTCATAGGGGTGGAACTCGTCAGAGACCGTGAGACGAAGGAGCCCGCCGTCGAGGAGTCCACTAAGTTTCGCGAATTGGCCCGGGAGGGAGGCGTCATAGTTGCGGCTGGCTGGGGCTGGTATAAAAACACGATGAGGATACACCCGCCTGCGGTCATCACCCGTGAACAGATCGACAAGGTGTTGGAAGTCTTCGACGACTCCCTGAAGGAAGTTGAGAGAGGACTCTGAAGCCGCAGAAACCCTAGAGTACATTCGAGGCAGATAACTACACCCCACATTCCCCCTGGGGACGCAAAGCAACACCCCCGAGGGAATAAACAATCTATTTGCAGAAATCCCGCCAGCCTTTAAAACGGGGGAGAGCCCAATCCATTCTGGAAGTGGTGGAAATGGCTTCTCTAGACCCAGAGGTGTGGCCCATCGCGAGGAGGTGGAAGGCGACTGGGAAGGCGAGGGGACGCTACATAGGCGAGCTCTCCAAGGCCCTCTACGAGGAACTAGGCGATAGAGGAATCGAGATCATCGGGAACATCTACGATCAGATGGCTCAAAAGAGCTTCCTACCGGGCCTTAAAGCCTTTGGCATCGATGGAAACGACGCGGAGGCCTACGCGACGTACTTCAAGCTCCTCTGGGAGCTCATGGGCTACAAGGTTGAGGTCGTCGAACTCTCCGGGGGGAGATCCGTCGTAAGAACCCACTCCTGCCACCTATTCGAAACCCCAGATCCCACCGCGGAAGAAATATGTAAAAGAGCAAATTTCCGTTTTGAAGAGAGGGCCGTGAAGCTCCTCAACCCCGATCTGAGGGTGAGGTTCACGAAGCTGCAGAGCGCGGGGGACCCATACTGTGAGATGGTTGTTGAGTTGAAGCAGACTTGAGAACCCCATCTTCTTTTCTGGGTGAGTCTCAAAGACGTGGGTTAAACCCTCGATGAACTGCATCGGAGGTTTCCACGTCGATGCCCAGCCGCTAGTCTTGGGATGTCCGAAGGGTTTTGATAAAGTCTTCGACACCCGCCTTTATATCGTAGCGCGTCGTGAACCCTAGGTCCTCCCTCGCTCTGGTGACGTCTAGCGGACCCATGAGGGGCTCGGCTATGTCGAATCCAGATTCTATCTCGATGTCGGCGTCTGGGATGAACATGCGCACCGTGTCCGCTAATTGCTGGAGCGTGTACATCTTTCCTGTTCCGATGTTGAAGGCCTTATACTTCAACTTCTCCGCGAAGCAGGCTAAGACTATGGCGTGGGCGGCGTCCTTCACGTATAAATCTCCATACCTGTGATCCCTGCCTAAGGGTATCCTGACGGGTTTCTTGAACACGGGCTTTTCGATTATCTCCCTGAAGGCCGTCCAACCCCTAGAGCTCTGTCCGGGTCCATAAACGATGGGGAAGCGCAGCGCCACGAAGCCGATCCCGTAGTCCTTGCTAAAGTTCTCGCCGTAGTGCTCGGAGAGGAGCTTCGTCGCCCCGTAGATCGTTATGGGCCTCTTGGGGTAATCCTCGGTAACGAGCTCCCCCTCCTCCGTGTGTCCGTAGACCGCGGTGGAACTCATATAAACCACCTGAGATAGATCCATGATCCTCGCCGTCTCCAAGACGTTGACCGTACCCCCCACGTTGATGTTCAAAGCCGCCATGGCGTTTCTCTGAGAGGCTGATGTAAGCAGCGAAGCCATATGGATGATTCGTTTGACGTCGTTCTCCTTGACGATTCTGATGATGCTCGCCAAGTCTTGGACATCGCCTCTCACGATCTCTACCCGATCAGCTATGTCCTTCACCACCTCAACGTCGGGGGCGATGTCGTAGGCTATCACCTTATGTCCATTCTTGACCAGTTCACGCGTAACGTGGGAGCCGATAAACCCCGTGCCACCGGTTACCAAGATACTCATGTCTTTACACCTCTAGACTCTTATCCGCCTCAAAAAGCTAAAAACCATGGGAAATTAGAGATGTCTCGCTAATAAGCGTTAAACTCTTCGCTCAATCCTTCAAATATCTTTTAATGGGTATGCTTTATCCTCAACCCAAGCTCAACGCCTTCCTCTCGGCGATTCCCCTCTTGCTGACAATGATGTTTACGAGCCACCTCTCATCATCCTTACTCGGGAAGTCGGCCCTATAGTGGGTTCCCCTACTCTCCTCTCGATGCAACGCAGATCTCGCGGAGATCTCTCCAACAGCTAACAGGTTTTCCGTTTCCAAGAGGTTTTTAAGTTCTCCAAAGTCGCCCGCCTTCATCGTGGCGATCTCGCCTCTCAAGCTCGACGTCTCTTCGACCGCGGAGATTAAACCCTCTCTTCTCCTGCTTATTCCGACGCAGTCCCACATGACTCCTTGAAGTCTTCTCCTGATCTCCCCTGAAGAATCAACCCTCCCTCGGCGAGACAGTGAAACGAGGTATTTTTCGGAGACCTGAGATATTTCCTCCCTCGAAAACGAGAAATTTATGGTGCTAGCCCTTTTCGATGCGTATTTTCCAGCTCTATGACCGAAGACCAGAATATCCGCGGCTGAGCCCCCCGCAACCCGGTTGGCTCCGTGAACCCCACCGCTCACTTCCCCGGCTGCATAGAGGCCAGACACCGATGTCTGACACCTCTCATCGATCACGACGCCGCCCATCATGTAGTGGCAGGCAGGCGCGACCTCAACGGGCATCTCTCTGATGTCAACCCCGCCCTTGAGCAGGCGACGAAGCGTCGCGGGGAACCTCCTCTCAATCGTCTCTCGAGGGAGCTTTGAGGCGTCGAATAGAACCCCACCATGCTCGGTGCCGCGGCCTTCCTCAACCTCGAGGAAGACAGCCCGACACAACAGGTCCTTTGAGGTGAGCTCCTTGCGGATCGCATCGTATCTTTGCATGAAGCGCTCACCCCTTGAGTTGAGCAATACGGCGCCCTCCCCAAGCAACGCGGTTGGAAGAACCGTTCCCCTAACGCCACCTGGGTGGGCGGCGACGGTGGGCTCGAATTGTATGAACTCCATGTCGACAAGCTCAGCTCCACAGGCATAGGCCATGGCGTAGCCGTCGCCCGTGAGGCCTCGACCGTTAGTTGTGAAGGAGTATAGCTGTCCGGCTCCCCCCGTAGCCAGCACCACTGTCTTAGACCTTATGGCTAAGAAATATTTCTCAATGAAGTTGAATCCGAGGGCGCCGGCTACGCGCCTCTGATCCATGAGGAGCGTGAAAATCATGACGTTTTTCAGGAGTTTGACGCCCTCGCCCTCAATCTTCCTCATGGCGTGAGCCATGATCTGCCTTCCGAGGACGTCCCTGTAATAGACGGATCTGGGGTAGGTGTTTCCGGCGGTGAGGCGCTGTTTGAACCGGTCGTCGTCCCACTCAAATCGCACCCCCATGCCAACGAGGTCTCGGAGCCTTTCTTCGGACTCTTCCGCGAGGATGCGAGCTAAAACAGCGTTATTCAGGTATTCTCCGGTATGAAGCACGTCTCTCAAGAGGGCGTCGGGGCTATCCCTCGGATCTGCGTGGCCAAGGGGCACATTGAGCGCGGATATTTCACTGGTGCTATCTTCACCCTTGGAGACTACAATGCAATCACAGCCCTGCTCGATAGTCTTTAAAGCGGCGGTGACCCCGGCCCCCCCGGAGCCTATGATCAAGACATCTGTGTCAAGGGTTTCCTGGACCGACCAGTCCAAGGGGACTACCCCCACCAAAACCGTTGAGAGAAAAACCGGGTTAGGTCTTTGGACCCCTATATGCATAGTACTGGTGGTATGGCTTTGACCTGGGATAGAGATCAAGGCCCGCCAGCTTCTGTATGCTCACGGCGTCGTGGGGGCAGAGCTCGGCGCAGAGGCCGCAGCCATCACACTTCGTGTAGTCCACCTGGGCCTTCCCTTCCACGATATCCACGGCGAAGTAGAAGCAGCTTCGCTGGCATATCTGGCAGCCGTCGCACTTGCTGGGGTCCACCACGGCGTATATACCGGGTGTACCCCTTTCAACCTTGTCAGCAGGCACGATGTAAGGGAGGGCTCTCCCCCTCATTTCACTGAGAGTGGAGTAGCCCTTCTCCTCCATGAACTTCCTCAGCTTCGCGTTCCAAGGCTTCACGATGTCGTATCCATGGACGATGACGGAGGCGGCGGATTCGACGGCCCAAGCGCCCACCATGATGAACCTCACGACATCCTCCCAGTCATAGACGCCCATATTCCCCAGAATGGGGACCTTAACCCTTGGCGCGGTCTTGGCCACCCATTTGAGGCCGAAGCCGATGAGGTAGGGCCCACCCCACCCAGTCATGGAGCCGAAGGGGTAGGGCTTGGCAGAGTCGATGTCAATCCATACCCCCGAGAGCCTGTGGGCCACCGTCAGGGCCGGCGCTCCATCCCTCTCGAAGGCGACGGCCCACTGGGAGACGTCTCCGACCTGCGACGATATCTTGGGGCTGAAGGGTATTGAGAGCTTTCTCTTGGCCAACCTGACGACTTCCTGCCCCATCTCCATGAGGCGCCACCCCAACATGGGTCCCTCCTCCTTGGTCCCTGGCTCCCCTGCGTAGGGACAGCCGAAGTTAAGCTCTGTCATGTCGGCCTTGCTCCCGTTGAGCAGTTCCATGTACCTCTCCCAACTCTCCAAGTCGCTGGCCATGATGCTGGCTATTACGACCCCCTCCTCTCCTACCATCCCCTTGGTTCTATCGATCTCCTTAACGTAGTCCTCCTCGTTCAGGACGGATGCGTCCTCTATGACCGAGATGGTGAAGTATCGAGGGGTCCTCCTCGGGTAGTCTGGATAGTTCTTGAACTCCCAAAGCTTGAACCTCGGCCTGGCGACCACCCGGCTGTGCGCGGCCGGAAACAGGGTCTTTAAGACGGCTCCACCCCAGCCCGCGTCGATGCCTCTCTTAACGTTCTCAGCACTCATCGTCGGCGTGGCCGAGGCCAAGATGAAGGGGTTCTTGAAGGTGATGCCACAGATGTCCACAGAGGTATCTATACTACTCATCGATTATTTCATCTCCTGATTTTTTTTATTCGCTTATGAATAAAAAATGTTATGGCCGGGTCAAAACGTTCTTCTTCGGAATAAAGCATCGGTGCAATCACGCATGTCAAACCTTGGAATTGCAACTCTTTCCAGCACTAAATAAGAATTATACGAATGATTCTAACTAACATTCTACATAAGAATGACTCAAACACTAAGAGGAGGTTGTAAATGAGAGGAGTAACCGAATTAGCTGAGAGAGTGGTTGACACGGACGTTTTGGTTGTAGGTAGTGAAGGAGCGGGGTCTAGAGCCGCGATAGAAGCTAGCAAACACAACGTGAGAGCGTCTATCGCAACTAAGGGGCGTCTCGCCAAATGCGGCGTCACGATGTTAGCTGGCGCGGATTTGACACTGGATGGTAAAAGCTTACGTGATATGGGATTTCTTGGCAACCCTGAGGATAGTAAGAAGAGATTCTTTAGGGATATAGTTATTCAGGGATTCTACCTAAATAACCAGCGGCTTGTAGAGGCCTATGTTCGAGACGCGCCAGCCAGGGTTAAGGAACTCATCGACTGGGGCATGGCTGTTTACTCCTCAGAGGAGAGGGCTGTCCTCACATCAGGCGTTGAAATAGTGAAGGCCCTAAAACGGGAGGTTAAGAGACATAACATTGAAATCATCGAGGATACGATGGTCAAGGATCTTCTAGTCATGGGGGGAAAAGTGGTAGGAGCTGTCGGAATCGACGTTAACACCGGCGATTTTGTGGCGTTTAGATCTAGGGCAGTTGTTTTAGCAACTGGTGGCTGGCATAAAGGGTATGCGTTCACCACCGGAACCGAGGGGCTAACCGGTGATGGTCAAGCGATGGCATATAGGGCTGGTGCAGACTTGTTAAACATGGAGATGGTCACTTTCTGTCCGAACGTCATATTGTGGCCGCCGATGCTGAGAGGAAGCATCTTTATATATCTTTTACACATGGCTTGTGGCGATCTTCTAAACAGCGAAGAGGAACCATTCTTATCCCAGTATGACCCAAAGATAGTGGAGCTTGGCACAAAGACCGAGTGGAACAAGCTGATATTATCCCAATTTTGTATGCGTGAAGTTCTTAAAGGCAAGGGAACCTCCCATGGAGGAGTGTACTTCTCGCTGAGGGGCATCCCTTGGGACGTCGTTGAGAAGAGCTCCCCAGCCACAATAACACCGGGCTGGAAATTCCAAGGAACCGACTTCTCAGGAATGATGAAAAGTCTTAGCGAGGGCTACCTTGTTGAGGTGGGTCCTGTAGCCCACTACTTTGAGGGAGGGATTAAAATAAATGAAAACTGCGAGACAAGTCTACCCGGCTTGTACGCCGCCGGCGAGTGTGGCGGGGGTTTGTTCGGTGCCAACAGAGTGGCTGCGGCAACCACCGAAATGTTGGTTGAAGGGGCTATAGCTGGTAGATTTGCCGCGGAATATGTGAGGAAGGCCAGCACTCCTGAAATCGATGTGAAACAGGTGGAAAGCTTGCGGAACAAGATGTTTCAGCCTCTTAAGCGTGAGGAGGGCGTGAAACCGGTAGATTTGAGGAAGCGCATCCAACAAATTGCCCATGAACACTTAGGGGTCATTAGGGATGGTGGAGGCTTGAAGAGGGCCGTTGAAGAGCTTGAAGGGATGAGGAAGGAGGAGCTACCAAGGCTCTATACAACTACAAAAGCCCGAGAGTATAATAGGGAGTGGATTGAGGCACTGGAACTAGAAAATATGGTTCAAGTGCTCGAAATGTCAGCAAAATCAGCTCTCACACGTACTGAGAGCCGCGGCGTCCACTACCGAGTAGACAACCCGAAACTAGACAATGATAACTGGCTCAAAGAAATAGTCATTAAGCAGGTGGCAGGCGAAATGCAGATAGCCACACACCCCATCACAATAACCACCATAACCCCGCCTGAGGGTACCCTGACCTTCGAGGAGTCCATATTAAGGGCTACGGAGGCCCTCGAAGCATTAGAGGAGGATGGTTAAATGTCTGAAAAAACCGTCAAGATCAGAATTCTTAGATTTACCCCCTCGGTAGACAAGGAGCCTCACCACCAGACATACGGAGTCCCGATAGTTTCGGGAATGAGCGTCCTCGACGTCCTAGACTATATATACAATAACCTTGACAGCACCTTAGCATACTATAGCCATGCCGCGTGCCATCGAGGCATATGCGGCCGCTGCACCCTACTCATCAACGGCAAGGCCTCCCTAGCATGCCAAACAGCGATATCAGAAGACACGACGATAGAACCGCTCCCCAAGATTAAAGTCGTCAGGGACCTCGTTTACACAACAACTTAAAACGAGAATCGTGGGTCACGCTAGCCTTTGTTTGCATCAGAAGTAAACTTGTTTATCTCCTATGGTAAAATTCGCCAAATTTTTATTTTTACAGGTAAAAGTGCATCGGGCATGAAAAAAATAACAATGTCTTCTCCGCCCACCCGTCTTTATTCGAATTGGCTGAAGGAGAACCGCTGGTCAAGATGGCTCAGGGCAAGGCCGGCTCTCACTCTGTTTCTATGGTTCACCGGAGCTCACCTTCAATGTAGCTTAGAAGCTCCTCGAACCCCTCGTCGCCGGCGAGGTTCGCGGATCTCAGGCTGATCTTATTTAAGGTGAGGTTCCCCAAACCGATCTTTGACGCGTGGTCGAGCTGCTCGTGTCCACCAACGGGCTTACCCGCGATGCCTACGGCGCTGTGAAATTTCAGGATGGACACGCCGACGGCGTCGATTGCCACCCTGTCGTCCCCGGCGATGACGACCCCGGGCTGGGCGATGTCGCCCTCGGCTGGCCCCCCGGTGACGAAGCACTTCATCCCGTCGAGGATGACCAAAGCGGGTTGATAGGCTAGGTTGAGCTCGGCTATGAGCCTATTCATCTCCCTCTGTAGGTGTAGATATCCACGGTCCCTGAGGTTCGTCATACCCATGGTGTTCTTGAGGCTGAGGGTGAAGACGCCCGTCTTGTGGGTTTTCAGGGCTGGAAGAGAGATAATCGTCGACGCGTCGTAGGCCGTCTTGGCGATGGAGAACCCCTCAGACCAGAGATCTGCGCCCTCGGGCTTCACCGTTACCCACCTATTCTCCTCGTCGAAGAGGGAGACCCTCACGCCGAGCTCCTCTGCCACCCTCAGGATCCCATTCTCCCCCATCGACTTCCTCGTGGGCATGTAAACCCAACCGGACATATCCCCCAGAATGATTCGGCTCCCCTCGATCCCCAAACCAAGCAGCACCTCGAGAATCCTCCTCACCGTCTCGGGGTGAGCGCTCGCCGGGAAAGGATCACCGCTGTTGCAATTGGGCTTGACGAGCACGTCTCCCCCTAGATCCCCCAGGAAGTCGACGCCGCCGAGGAGGCGTAGGCACTCGTCGATGCCCCTCACCCTGTCGTTGGTTCTCACGATGGCGACGACGCTCTTACCGCGCTCCACGAAGCGTCTCTCCCGCCGTTTCTTGGGAGGCGCCTCGGGTGCCCTCGGCGTCTTCTCTACCAGCCTTTTATAATCCTCCTCCCTCCCGTATCTCCTCGACATCCTCTCACTTCCTCACCGGAGCCCTCCCAAGTCGATTCAATCTGAATACGATTACTTGATATCCATCCGGAAGCGTTTTAGTCGACATTTCAAGCTTCATGCCCACCCTCGCATCCTCAGGCGCCGCGTCTTCGAGCCAACCCATCACTTTAATCCCCTCAGTCGTACGTGCTATGGCTATGGTATAGGGCTCGTATTGGGTAAATCCCTGAGGCTTTATGTGAACTTGCGTGTAGGTCTCCAAGGTTACGGTCTTGCCCAACTCGACCCACTCGACGTCTGATGCTAGGCATTGGGTGCAGTCATCTTGAGGCGGATAGTAGAGTTTTCCGCATTTCTTGCACCTCGTGGCGTAAACCTTTCCCTCCTTCAGCTTCTCCCAGAAGAGCCGAGTCTTAAGGATGGGTATCTTGTGACTATAGTGTAAAGGCCTACTTGACATTGAAGGCAACTCCTTTTTCACACCCCTCACCCCCTAAGTATCGTCACCCAACAGTAGTGGCCCGTTCCACCCACGTTATGAGCCAAGGCCACGTGGTTTCTCAGCGGCACCTGTCTATCACCCGCTTCCCCCCTCAACTGCTTTGTTAGCTCATAGATCATCGAGCAACCCGTAGCACCGAGCGGGTGTCCCTTAGCCTTTAGCCCTCCATCAACGTTAACCGGTATTCTGCCCCCTATCTCCGTCTGACCCTCATCGATGAGCCTGCCTCCATCACCCTTCTTACAGAAGCCCAGATCCTCATAAGCCATTATCTCAGCTATGGTGAAGCAATCGTGCACGGTGGCAACATCAACATCCCCAGGAGCTATCTCAGCCCGCTTATACGCCATTTCAGCCGCCCTCACCGTAGCCCCAAGCCCAACGTAATCGGGCCGCCTGGTCATGTTTGCCGTATCAGAGGAGTAGCCCATGGCCTCAACCCATATTGGCTTCTCTACCTTGAGCTCCCTCGCTTTCTCTTCAGAGGCCAATATAACGGCGGCCGACCCATCGCTCATAGGGCAACAGTCATAGAGCCTTATCGGGTACGCTATGACTCTTGATTCGAGTGCCTTTCCAATGGTTATGGTTCGCTGAAAGTGCGCTTTTGGGTTCATAGCCCCATACTTGTGGGCCTTCACCGCCACTTTGGCCATCTGCTCCTCCGTTGTACCATATTTCGCCATGTGTGCGGTAGCATAGAGGGCGTAATAAGCCGGGAAAGTGGTTCCAAACGAGTGAAACTCCCATAGATAGTTGCCTCCGCGCCCCCCCGCGGCTAGTGAGGTAGCCGTATCAACCTCACACATCTTCTCAACACCTATGGCTATTGCCGTATCGGCTATCCCTGAAGCAACGCTTACATACGCGGTATAGACAGCCGCACTGCCCGTGGCACACGCAGCCTCCACCCTTATGGGCCCCCTAGCGTCAAACCCCGCATACTCATTTATGGGGACAGCGGGCAATAACTCATATTGTCTCGTACCCACCGAGCCCACAACGCTCAACTCCACTTCTCTCTGCGTCACGGCTGCATCCTCAAGAGCCTCCCTCACCGCTTCAAAAGCGAGTTCTTGCAGAGTCACATCAGCGCGTAAACCGAAGCTGGAATTACCAACGCCTATCACGGCGACTCTTCTCATCAGAAACGCCTCATAATCATAGACTCTATGTACCCAAGTTTATTTTTACCCTATTTGACAATAATGAGTGACGGGTTGGGTTAAATGAGGGCAGAGGATGTTGAGAAAGTGGCCGTCATCGGATTCGGGTTGATGGGCAGACAAATCACCCAACTATGCGCGCAAATCGGGTTTTCAGTGGTTGCAAGAGACGTATCCGACGAAATAATGAGGGTCGGACTCGACGTGATTCAGAAAGGTCGCTTTGGCCTGAATAGAGCTGTGGAAAGAGGTAAAATAACGAAGGAAGACGCAGAAAAAGCCATATCGAGGATTAAAACAACGAAGAGCATGGCTGAGGCATGCAGAGATGCAGACTTCGTCATTGAGGCGGTCTATGAAGATTTAGGTTTGAAGAAGAGTGTTTTTAGGGAGCTCGATGAATTGTGCGGAGAAGACGTGGTGTTGGCAACAAACACTTCGACGTTGAGCATCACAGAGATAGCGTCGGCAACGAATAGACCCGCTAAAGTGGTAGGCATGCACTTCCTCAATCCTGCACAGATAATGAGGCTGGTGGAGATCGTTCAGGGTTTGCTAACATCGGACGAGACCACAGAGCTCACGAGGGACCTAGTGTTAAAGCTTGGGAAAACGCCGATCATCGTGAGGGACTCACCGGGGTTTGCGACGAGCAGGCTGGGCATCGCGCTCTACCTCGAAGCCAGCAAGATGTTGGAGGAAGGCGTGGCGTCGATAAGGGACATCGACATAGGCATGACGCTAGGGTATCGCCACCCCATGGGCCCCTTCGAATTGGCCGACCTGGTGGGGTTGGACGCCCGCCTAAGAAACCTCGAGGCGTTATATGCGTCAACCGGCGATCCCAAATGGAGGCCTCCGAAGATCCTGAGGCAACTCGTAGCCTCAGGCTACTTGGGTAACCCAAAGATAAAGCCTGGAAGTAAGGGGGGATACTACGAATACTTCAAGCTAATCAGGCCCTCGGAGGAGGAGAAATGAGCGCGTTCAAAAACATCATTTACGAGAAGAAAGGTGGTGTAGCAAAGATAACGATAAACCGGCCGGAGGTGCGAAACGCCCTGAACATAGAGACGCGCCGCGAGTTGAAGGCGGCATTAGAAGACGCGCGAGCAGAAGAGGGCACTAGGGTGGTGGTCATCACCGGGGCTGGTGACCAGGCGTACTGTGCTGGCGCAGACCTCAACGAGTTCAAAGATATGACCCCAATGCAGGTAAGAGAGTACATTCGCCTGTCTCGAGACGTGACAAACCTCATAGAGGGCATGGAGAAGCCTGTGATATCGGCTGTGAATGGCTATGCCCTAGGCGGGGGCTGCGAATTAGCCATGGCTTGCGACATTATAATAGCCTCTGAAACGGCCAGGTTTGGACAACCCGAGATAAGGGTGGGCCTCATACCCGGCGGAGGGGCGACGCAGCGACTGCCCCGCCACATCGGCGTGAAGAAGGCAAAGGAGCTCATATTGACGGGCGACCTCATAGCGGCGGCCGAGGCCGAGAGACTCGGCTTGGTCAACAGGGTGGTTCCAGCCGATAAACTAAACGAGGCGGTGGAGGAGTTGGTTGAAAAGTTGTTGTCCAAAAGTCCCGTTATGCTGGGGCTGGCCAAGGCTTCTATAAATAAGGCAATGGAGATGGGCTTGGAGAGTGGGCTTAGATACGAGCTCGAGGCTTTCGCCCTATGCTTTAGCACAGAGGACCAGAAGGAAGGCGTGAGGGCTTTCTTCAAGAAGAGAAAACCAGTTTATAAGGGGAGATGATGAAATTCTAGGAATTAGGTTGCGAAGGTTGATCCACGAATAGCATGTCGCATCACCTCCTAGGGTAGAAATTAATAAAGAAAGATAAAGGATCTTTTCAGAGAGCTATGGTTGGGGGAGAAAATCTTAAATGACGCCCTTCTCCCTCAGTTCCTCTATTTCCCTATCACTGTACCCAAGCCATCGCAGGACTTCATCGGTGTGTTGACCAAGACGCGGAGGGGGGTCTCTAACCTCGCCTGCCGTCTCTGAGAATTTGATGGGGATGCCCGCCATCAATATTTTGTTGCCGGGGGCTATCTCCATCTCCCTCACCATGTTCCGACGTATCACGTCTGGGTGTCTGAGGACGTCGCTCACCCTATTGATGCGTGCACAGGGTATGCCCACTTCGAGCATTGTCTTTATCCATTCCTCGCTCTCCCGGGTGGCGATGATCTGGCTGACGATGGGAACCAGGGCATCGTGGTTCTTGACCCTGTCTTCATTCGTCGCGAACCTGGGGTCATCGGCGAGCCCCTCAATCCCCGCAACCTGGCAGAACTTCCTCCAGAGCTTGTCGTTTCCAACCCCCAGCGTGATTAGCCTATTGTCCTTAGCCTTGAAGGCTTCATAGGGCGCAAGCATCGGATGCGCGATCCCAATAGGCTTTATCTCCTCGCCGGTGGTGTAGCATATCCCCATCCAGTAGGTCATCCAGCTCACGATGGTGTCGAGTAAAGCCACGTCGATCCTCTGCCCCCTCCCGGTTTTCTCTCGGTGCAGCAGGGCCAGCGCTATGGCGTAGGCAGAGTACATGCCCGCCCCGATGTCGGCGATGGGCACGCCGACCTTAGCCATGTGGTCCTCGTCTGAACCCGTGATGGATATCAACCCCCACTCGCCTTGGGCTATGAGGTCCCATCCGCCGCGGGGATCGTCTTGTCCGTATCCGGAGATCGAGCAGTAGATGATCCTTGGGTTGAGGCCCCTGGCTGTTTCGTAGTCGAGGCCGAGACCCTTCATGACGCCTGGCCTGAAGTTCTCCATGGCAACGTCAGCCTCCCTCAGCAACTTGTAGGCGATTTCCCTCCCCTTCTTGCTCTTCAAGTTGAGGGTCACGCTCTTCTTGTTTCGGTTTACATAGTTGTAGTAGATGGCCTTTCCCTTTTCTCCTATGGATATCCACTGGCGGCTAACATCGCCCACCTTCGGCCTCTCGATCTTAATCACCTCCGCACCCATGTCCGCCAGCATCATGGTGCAGAAGGGTCCGGCCATCGCCTGAGTGAAATCCAAAACCCTAAATCCCTGCAGGATTCCCACCATTGCGTCCATCCCCATTGGCTCTACCCATGATATTTCACCCTCGAATAAAAGAGTGGTATCCTTGTTTATTCCTTATTTGGGTTTGGGTGGCAACTACCATCCAATGGGCGAGAGTGTGCCTATAACCTAATTAACCTAGTTTATCATGGAAGCGGACGATGCCGTATAGGTTTATAATTATTTTATGGGTGAATGCCAGAGCCTCCGTCTCCGAGAAAGCTAAACCGTCATAGATCTCCGTGGGAATTCTCCCGGCAATAACCTTACATGGAGGGGAACTATGTCAAAACAAATCGAAGATACAATAGTAGATCTAGTTGCAGCGCTTTTAACACAATACGCTAAGACGCAACAGAACAGGTTTTTCAACCTAGATTCGAATAAAGGAGGTATATATTTAAATTAGAACTACTACCATCAAAGAGATGGATATATATCTTTGTTAAATGTCCACTGAATGATATTAACCTTTAATTAGAACTACCCATAGAATTTGCTTAGGGCTAACCGCGTGCTCGGGGAGGCCCAGGGCTGAAGAGGCTATTGCGAGGGGAACTCACCCTTCGCAGGCAAAGTGTAAAAAAGGTGCGGTTCGATGTCCCCCCCGCTAATCGACGTGAGTGTCCTCTCGGCCCTTCTCTATGCATCGCTTATTTGTTTTGGTGTGTGTTTTATCGGCTATCTCCTCGCCCGCCTCGTCACCCCCAAAAGGTATTATCGAATGAAGAGGGAGAGATATGAGGCTGGGAACCCACCTAGGGGTAGGGGGCGGGGGTGGTTTATGATGCAATATTATGCTTATCTCATCGTCTTTCTCACCTTGGAGCCCATCATGATATATCTTTTTCTCATCCTGATAGAGATACATTCATTGTTTCGTGAATCCTCAATCCTCTTCCTGGTTTTAATCATCATGCTTATACCACCACTAATTTTTGGTCTGGATTCTGCCAGGAGGGTAAAACTGTGGCTCGCGGGAGATTGACTATGTTAGTCGGAAACGTCGAAGAGTTTCTGAGGAAGTCGGCGGCGTGGCTCATCGACAAACCACCCATAAAAAACATCAGGGACTGGGGGATATACTTCTCTCTCTGGCCTGTTCACTTCACAACCGCTTGCTGTGGCGCCGAGTTCGCGGCTACATCAGCACCGAGATATGACGCCGAGAGATTTGGTTTTTTGCCCTTCGTATCTTCAAGACAAACCAACCTCCTTTTCATCGAGGGTACCTTGACAAAGAAGATGGCTTATGCGGCAAAGATAGTCTATGAACAAATGCCAGAACCCAAATTCGTGATCGCGATGGGAGCGTGCGCAATAGATGGGGGAATCTTCTGGAACAGCTACAACATCGTGAGACCCCACGAAATTTTCCCCGTTGACGTCTTTATACCCGGGTGTCCATCAAGGCCTGAGGCTGTCCTCAGGGCCGTGAAGATGCTCCAAGAGAAGGTTAAGAGGACGGTGAAGTACAGTGATTATGAATAGTTTGGTTGAGAAAACGGTTAGGGAGGTTCAGCCTCTATCTCTAGCGACGAGTATAGAGTCTGAAAGGAGGGTCATCGTAGAATATGACTCCAGCAGGGCAATTGAACTCGCTGAGAAGCTCAAATCTCTGGGTTATGACCACGTGAAATCTGTTACGGGAATAGACTACCCACATGAGGATAAAATAGCATTAGTATATCACGTTTCATCCTATGAAAACCCCGAGTTAGTCGGCGTCATCATAACCCTTAAAACATCGATTGAGAGATCTGATCCAAGGCACCCCTCCCTCATCGAGATTTGGCCCAGCGTCGAATACCTTGAGAAAGAAACGTATGAACTCTTGGGCGTAACATTCGATAAACACCCGAGACTCGGAAGGCTCCTCCTACCCCCGGATTATGAGGGTCCACCGCCACTCCGCAGAGACTTTGAGATTAAAACCGAGGGGATTGAGGCGTGAGCGAAGAGAGATACCTCGAGCTGTTGATTGGCCCCCAGCATCCGGGATCAGGTCACATGAGGTTCATCGTTAGGCTGGACGGAGACGTCATCGTGGACTTTGAACCCGACATCGGGTTTGTGCACAGGTCCGTTGAGAAGATCGCGGAGACGAAGACTTATATTCAAATCATACCCCTGGTGGAGAGACCGATTTTAGTCGACGCCGTCAACGTGAACCTCGCCTACGTCTTAGCCTTGGAAAAGCTGTTGGACGTAGAGCCACCCCCGAGGGCACAGTATCTCAGAACCCTGATGGCTGAGCTAAACAGGATCGCCAGCCACCTCTACGGCATAGGCATCCACGGCATCATGGTTGGCTCATCGACCATGTTCATGTGGGCCTTCGGAGACAGGGAGGTCTTAATAGAGCTCATGCAGATGATCACGGGGGCCAGAGTTACCTATTCATACGTTGTTCCCGGAGGGGTTAGGAGGAACCTACCTCAGGGATTCGAGGAAAAGGCCGAGAAAGCCTTCCAGTACATCGAGAGAAGACTTGAGGATTACCACAAGATCTTCATCGATAACCCCGTGACGGTTCAAAGACTCGAGAATGTGGGTGTCATCAAGAAAGAGAAGGCAATAGGGCTGGGGATCGTTGGCCCAAACCTTAGAGGTTCCGGTGTCCCATACGACGTGAGAAAGGCTGAGCCCTACGGCGCATATCCCGAGCTCGACTTTGAGGTGGCCTATAGGAAGGAGGGCGACGCCTACGCGAGGCTCCTCGTCAGGATCGAGGAGATAAGGAGGAGCATGGATATCGTAAGACAAGTTTTAGAGAAGATTCCATCAGGGCCCATTTTACACGAGAAATATCTGAGGATGATACAGGCGAAATGGGGAGCCTATTTGGAGGAAACGGGCTCGATTAAGTTTCCCGGTGTCTATGTCACCCTAAGACCTCCTAGCGGAGAAGCTGTTGCGAGGGTTGAGGAGGGCAGGGGAGAGGTGGTATGCTATGTTGTAAGCGATGGTTCACCCAACCCCTACAGGCTTCGCCTCTTAACCCCATCGTTTCGGAACGTCATAGCCTTCAGAGAGGCGGTGATAGGGCATAGGGTCGCGGACATCCCCGCGATATACGGCAGCCTAGATTATTTCCCCCCCGAGGCTGATAGGTAATGAATGGTTTTGAAGAATTGGTGAGGATGCTTCTGGACTTGTTGTTCACTCCTCAGCTCTTTGTGCCCCTAGTGTATCCGGGGTTCATAGCCGCGACGGTGGTGTTGTTGATAATCATTTGGTTGGAGAGGAAGATCTCGGGGAAGGTGCAGCTCCGTTACGGCCCCCTCTACGTTTTAAAGCCCCTCGGCGGTGTTATACAGCTCTTGGCGGACGGCCTCAAGTTCTTCTTCGCCGAGTTAATACTGCCGGAGAAGGTTGATAAAATCGCCTTTGTTATGAGTCCTTTGCTGTTGTTCCTATTCTCCTTTTTGCCCTTGGTGGCCATACCAGTCTCCCCCCAGTTCATGGCGATCGATAGCGATCTGTCCCTCCTCATAATAGCGGCTTTGATGACGATAGCGCCCCTCTTTGTCTTGGTCCTCGGGTGGGCGAGCAACAACAAGTTTGCCTTCATCGGCGGCCTCAGGGAGGGCTACCTAATCATTTCCTATGAGGTTCCTACATTCCTATCGATCCTCTCCATCGCAATCCTTTACGGCAGCCTTGACCTCGTTGAGATCATCGGGAGACAATCCAACGCCGCATGGGCGCTCATCCTAAACCCCGTCGCCGCTCTGACCTTTTTGGTAACGACTTTTCTATCGACATCCCGGTTCCCCTTTGAGATCGCCGAAGCCGATACCGAAATCGTCATGGGGCCTTACACAGAGTATTCTGGCCTACTATATACCCTCGTTCTAGGCAGCTCCTACCTCAAGCTCTATGTGTTGAGCTTGTTGTTTGCCATACTGTTTCTCGGTGGCTGGAATCCCATCGTTTGGCCCCTCACCCTTCATTCAACCTTCCCGGGGTTCGTTGTTTTCGTTAAAGGTTTCATTATCATGGTTTTTTCCGTGTTCTTGAGGGCGGTCTACCCGAGATACCGCGTTGATCAGGCTATACGCATAGGGTGGCACGTGCTCTTCGTCCTATCCCTCGCATCTCTCGTGTTATCCATAGGTCTCATAGGTTTGGGGGTGGTTGGCGAGTGAAGGAATCCATACCTAAGGTGAAGGAGCACGCCGAGGTCATCCAAACAGGTTTAAAATACCTCATCCTGGGCTCTAGAATAACGGCTAGATACCCCGAGGTCCTCCAAGAATTACCACCGGGCTATAGGGGCATGATACTCCTCGACATGGAAAAGTGCACGAGCTGCAGCCTGTGCGCTAGGATATGCCCAGCTAACGCCATGAAAATGTACGTGAGAGACAACAAGAGAAACCCAGGGATAAACTATATGAGATGCGTATTCTGTGGATTCTGCGTGGACATCTGCCCGGTGGGGGCCTTGGAATACACGGATGTCCACGACACAGCGTATCACACACTTGAGGATCATGTTTTTGAACCCGAGAGGTTTGCGGAAAAGGTGATTTCAACTTTCAAGGAGGAGCCCAGAAAGGTTAGGGTTATAATTCATGAGAAGAGGGGTTTGAAATATGAGTCCACCTAGCTTTACACCCTCATTGAATCTAACAATCTTCACGCTGCTCTCGATCCTCATCCTTATCTTCTCCATACTCGTGGTTGAGCACAAATCACTTGTTTACGCGGCTTTTTTCCTGGGTTTTGTTGGGTTAATGAACGCGGCCTTCTTCTCGATTCTGGGATTCGCCTTCATAGCCTTATTCCACATAGCGGTGTACGTGGGGGCGGCGGTGATCTTCATACTCTTCGCGGTGACCATGTTTAGAGAGGTTCCGAGCGTCGAGGCTCCGGTAAAGGCTCTGGCTTTAACCATAATACCGCTTGTCGTCATAGCCTTTTCCCTGTCCTTCTCAATCTATCGGGGGAGGTCCCTAGCCGCCATCGACGCCCCGTATAAGATATTGGCCCACCTCTTCGTCGAAAAATACTGGTTTCCCTTCTTGGTCGCGGCTTTGGCGCTCGTAACCACCCTCATAGAGGCCATAACCTTAGCCCGCAGGGAGGTGGAGGCGTGATGCTAACGGCTTATCTTTTCCTCTTGGTCTCCGCCATCATGTTTGGGATCGGCGTCTATGGGCTCGCCTCCAAGAGGAATCTGTTGAGGATGCTTCTATCGGCGGAGGTGATGTTCAACGGGGCCCTCCTCGCCCTGCTGACCATCTCAGCCATCACCGAACCCACGTCTGGAGGGGTGATAGCCCTCCTCGCCATAGGGCTCGCTGCGGCTGAGGTTGGGGTCGTCGTCTCCGTTGTGATTCTCATGTTTCAGGTCAAGCGTAGCATCGATATTTATGAGTTGAGGAGATTTAGGGAGTGAGAGAAATGATAAGGCTAGATGTTCCCCTGTTGTTGTCCACGGTAATCCTACCCATGTTGATATCATTGGTGTTTCCAATGCTGGGTAGGAGGGTGAAGGAAAAGGTATTGGCGGCTATAAGTAGCGCTTCGCTACTCTACTCGCTGATCGTCATAACGGCTCTGATTGCCTCCTCGAGAGTAAGGGAGGGCGTCGTAGACCCTGTCTACTTCACCCACGCCTTCGTTGGATCCTTCACCATGCTCTTGGATCCACTAAGCTCCCCAGTGGCCTTCTCAATAGCGCTGGTGACGGCTCTGGTCGCCATCTACTCCCTAACCTACATGGGGCACAGAATGAAGGAAATGAGGGAGGAGGAGGGCGTGGAGCCCCAGTCATGGGGAACCTACTACATGTTGTACACGATGTTCTCATCGGCCA
This sequence comes from Candidatus Geothermarchaeales archaeon, assembly GCA_046757245.1. Lineage (GTDB taxonomy): Archaea > Thermoproteota > Nitrososphaeria > Geothermarchaeales > JAUWBL01 > JBHHXX01. The sequence continues at coordinate 7,870 of JBHHXX010000014.1, read as the reverse complement.
TGATCGGAACCGTTCTCTCAACAAACCTGATCGAATTCTACGTCTTCCTGGAGCTCACTCTGATCCCGAGCTTCCTCCTGATAGCCTTCTACGGCTATGGAGAGAGGATGAGGATAGCTCTCATGTACTTGTTGTGGACCCACATAGGCGCCTTGGTCTTCTTCTTGGGCGTCCTAGTCTTGGGGATAAACACTAGGATCTTCGACATACTCAACGTCGAAACCCTAAAATTCTACATAGGACTGGGTCAACTCCTCCCGGAGAACCTGAGGATGGCCGTAGCCATCGTCATAGTCGTCGGACTATTCGTCAAGATGGCGGTCTTCGGGGTTCACATATGGCTGCCCTACGCCCACGCCGAGGCTCCAACGCCCGTCTCAGCTCTCTTGTCGCCCAACCTCATCGGCATCGCCGGATACGCCCTAGTTAGGATAACCTACACCTTTTTCCCCCAAACCCTCCAAGAGATCTCCATATACCTCCTCGGGTTGGCGTTATTGACAATGATCTACGGCGGCCTCATGGCCTTGGCTCAAGACGACTTCAAGAGGTTCTTGGCCTACTCAAGCATCTCCCAGATGGGATACATCCTGCTGGGGATCTCCACCCTCAACAGCTATGGGATAACTGGAGCCATACTGCATTATGCCTCCCACGCCGTCGGAAAGGCCGTCCTCTTCATGGTGGCTGGGGTGTTAATCTGCCAACTACACGGCCTAAGGAGCATCGGTAAGATGGGTGGACTGGCGGCAAAGATGCCCCTGACGGCCTCATTGGCCCTCATAGGGTTCATGCACATAACGGGCGTACCACCCTCCCTAGGGCTCTGGAGCGAGATATTAATACTTTTCGGAGCCGTCGGAAAAGCCTCCGCGATGGGCTCAGCGTCCTTTACAGCCATGATCGTCGTGTTGGTGGTGGCCATAGGCCTATCCACGGCCTATGCCTTCGTCACTATGAAGAGGGTGTTCTTCGGCGAGTTGTCTGAAAGGCTAAAGGAGGAGGGGAGAGAAGCCGGGTGGATCCTAATAGGGTCCATCACGGTGATAGCAGCGGTGGGCGTATTCCTCTTCCTATACCCCACCATATTCATCGATTCCCTCGTCCAGATGATCTCAAACATCTACGGTTAGGTAGCCACACATGTACGAAGAAATCGTCACCAACTTGACGTGGGCGGCGCCCTACATAGGAGCCCTGATAGTACTGCCGCTCTACAGAACCAATAAGGCGAAAAACTACGTGGCTGTGTTCTTCCTCTTCCTAGGCGCCCTCTCGTCGACCCTCCTACTATTGGCCGCCCAGGGAAGCCGTGAGGGCTACCTCCACTACTCCTACCCCTGGATACCCAGCTTAAAAGTGAACCTCGGGATCTACGCCGACAGCCTCTCCACCGTTATGGCCTTCATCGTTGCGTGGCTGAGCTTTTTCATAGGCTTCTACAGCCTGAAGTATCTGGAGGGCGATCCAGGCCTCCGTAGGTACTGGTTCTTCTTCGACTTCTTCGTCGGGAGCATGCTCCTCCTCGTCTTAGCCGGCGACCTCATAACCATGTTCATCGGCTGGGAGGGAACCGGCCTCGCCTCCTACGCCCTCATAGGCTTCTGGTACCGGGACGAGGAGGAGCGTTGGGTCGGAGACCCGGGCAGGAAGGCCTGGGGAATCCCCATGTACTTCACCCCGAGCCACGGCGGCGTGAGAGCCATCGTCTTCACCCGCATAGGCGACGTGGGCTTCCTCGCCGGCATCGCTATGTTATATTTTCTCACGGGCTCATTCAGCCTACCGGTTATCGTTGAGCACTCGGCGGAGTGGGGCCTGGGCCTCTACTCGAGGGGCATACTCTACACCTTCCTCATCACCTTCTCGCTGGGGGCCATGGCCAAGAGCGCCCAATTCCCCTTCCACGAGTGGCTCGTCACCGCGATGACGGGTCCCACCTCCGTCTCGGCCCTCATACACGCTGCCACGATGGTCAAGGCCGGGGTCTACTTCATGCTGAGGTTCATGCCCATCTTCTACCTGGCCTACAGCTTGGTGCCCACAGCCTCAGAGAGCTTCATCCTGTTCTTCACCACGATAGCCTCCATAGGCGCCTTCACGGCCTTCCTCATGGCGACCCAGGCCATAGTGGCTAGGGAGCTCAAGCTCGTCCTAGCCTTCTCCACCGCCTCCCAGCTGGGCTACATGTTTTTGGCCGCGGGGACCTCGGGTCTCCTCCACGAATTCGTGAACGGATTCCTGGCCACCTTCAACCACCTCATGAGCCACGCCATCTTCAAGGCCTCTCTCTTCTTGGCGGCTGGCGCCGTGATCCACGCCATCCACTCACGCTTCATGACCGACGCGGGGGGCCTCTCCAAGTATATGAAGATCACCTTTGTCTCCATGCTCCTAGCCGTCCTGAGCCTCTCCGGTGTCCCACCCTTCATGGGCTTCTGGTCCAAGGACGGTCTCCTGGAGGCGGCCTTTGAGGCACGCCTCTACCTCCCCTACGCGGTGGGCGTTGTCACCGCAGCCCTCACCGCCTTCTACTCGCTGAGGATGATCGCCATGGTCTTCTTCAGGGAGGAGTCGAAGCACACCGAACACGTAGCCGAGGAGCACGGGGTACACGAGGCCCACCCCATCATGGCCACACCTTACTTCATACTCGCATTAATATCGCTTGGAGTGGGAGCCGCGTGGCCCCTCGTCGCCAACACCGTTCTTAAAGCTATGACCGGCCACGTTTTGGGCATAGAGGAGGTGCCCCACGAGTTTGAGGTTCACCTCGACCCGGTCCTCACGGGCGTCTCCCTGGGGATGGTCTCCATCGGGTTTCTAGGCGCGTACACCATTTACATATCCCCTAGGCTGGATCGATCTCTGGGAGAGATGATTAGTGTAAAGCCTTGGGCCTCGGGCATATACAACTTCCTATACGACCGGTGGTACATAAACGCCCTGTATTATATTGTTTTGATCCGGGGCCTGGGGAGCCGGGTTTCAAGAGGCATCTATACGTGGTTTGACACCTTGATCGTGGATGGATTTTACCACAAATTTCTCCCCAAAGCCGCGGACGTGGCCTCAAGGTATCTCTTCGGGTGGTTTGAAACCCCGGTGATTGATGGCATCTATCACGAATACATCCCTAAAGGAACGGAGGCGGTCTCGAGGAACCTGTTCAAGTCCTTTGAAACCCCGGTCATCGACGAGGGGTACAACGTGAAAACCGTGAGGGGTGCCCTAGGCCTAGCGGGGGTGTTTAGAAGGGTACAAACGGGCAAGATCAATCACTACCTCCTCATGCTTTTCACGGGCTCCCTCATACTCATAATAGTCTTCATGTTGGTCGTAGGGCTATGACGCAAATCGAAACCCTGTTAAACGTGCTAGCCTTCCTTCTGGGAGGTGTGGGTCTCCTACTCCCCACGATAGACTACACCCTCCTGAAGAATAGACGCAAACGCATAAGCCCATACGCCACGATCGCAACGCTGATTATATCCCTCATACTCATTAGCTACCTCTCCAACCTAACGTATGTGGGAAGTAAGTACATAGTCTATGGAGGTTCACTCCGAATAGACTTTTATGGATCCTTCTTCGCCTTCGTGGCTACGCTGGGGGCCCTCCTCGTATCAATAGCCTCCTTGGGGGAGGCATATTCCTGGACCACCGCGCCGAGCTACTACTCCCTAATCCTGCTAGCCCTCCTGGGGGCCTATTACCTGATATTCGTCAACGACTTGGTCTTATTGTTGACCGCCTGGACCCTCATCGCCGTGGTCTCCTATGTGCTGGCAGGGGTAAAGAAGGATGAAAGCTCCATCGAGGGCGCCGCGAAATACGCCTTGATGGGGGTTGCGGCCTCAGCCTTAATGCTGTTCGCAATCGCCATAGTGTACGGGATATCGGGAACCACCAGTTTGGAGGCGTCATCCCTCACTTTGTCAAAGGGTTACACACCCCTGCTCCTAGCCGGGGTGCTATTATTTACAGCCGCCTTTGGATTCAAGATAGGGGTTGTCCCCTTCCACGGCTGGCTCCCAGATGTCTACGGTGGAATCCACCCCACGCTCGTGTCCTATCTAGCCGGCGTGGTTAAGATCGCGGGGATAGCCCTCCTCTTGAGGATAATCTACCCCCTAGCTCCTCTACTGGGGGAAAGATGGCTCATCTTGTTCGCATTGCTATCCATAGCCACCATGACCTTCGGAAACGTGGTGGCCCTCATACAGAGAAATGTTCAGAGGATGATGGCCTACAGCAGCATAGCACACGTGGGATATATCCTTGTGGGATTGGCGTCGGCGACCAGCGTCGCTGGGAGTCGGCTCGGTTTGGAGGGAATCGCTCTCCACGTCACCTCATACATGTTGGCCAAGGTGGGTATGTTCACCCTCCTAGCCTATATGGTTAGAAAGGGCATATCCCCAAACCTCGATGACATGAAGGGCATGGGGAGACACATGCCGGTGACCTCGGCCTCCATGACGATACTTTTGCTCAACCTCATGGGGGTTCCCCCGCTCCTAGGCTTCTGGAGTAAACTCTACATCTTCATCTCAGTTGTCGACATCGTCCCTTGGCTAACCCTGATAGCCATACTCAACAGTGGAGTGTCGGTGGGCTACTATGCTCAAATAATCAGGTACGTATACTTTGAAGGCTCAAATAAAACCATGAAAGAAAGCATTCGCGACCCAGAAGCGTTCATCGTCGTAGTAGCCACGATTCTCACGGTAATCATGGGTTTGGGTCCCGCGCTACTACTCGCTCCAACGCTCGAGCTATAACATCCCTCTGAGTCCTCTTTAGACACCTTCCCGTCGCAACTGACCTTCTCATTTTATCGATTGATATGGCTGAGAGGCAGTTCTCCCCCAACCTAACTGAAAATAAGAACCATCTTCGCATTGCATCTGACCCGTGGGCGTCTACGCCCAAGACCGCTAGCCTATGGAATCGTCTTTGTAGCGATTACATCCTCAACGGGGTGTGGAAAATGTTTTCAGCTCCTTCTTTAGAGATATGTGAGAAGGAGGGGGGCCTCCATTGAGGGCGAATAAGCCAGATTTCTTCGGGTGACCTCTCGCGGCTCTGGCTGTGGTGGGTTTTCCCTATGGAGCCCCCCAAAATCATTGTGAAGTCTTGTGGAATTAATCCTTTCCATGTACTTTGTTACTGCGGATGATCGTAGAAAAGACCACGGCAAACCTTATGGATGACATAGAGCACATTCTTATTGGTGTTGGGGGGCAAAAACGTTAGAGCTCGATTGAAGGGGTCGATTGAACCCCGGAAGCCTAACCCGCCCCCACACCTTTCTACATAGTCCTTGAGCAGCCCCGTCCCGTTGCTATTGTAGTCAAGACTAATCGAGATGAAGTCATGGTGTATAACTCATGACCTTATCGAGGCGAGCGACCCAGATGTTCATGTGGCTATATTTCCTCGTATCTACTCGGCATAATCCGCGATACTATAATTAAGTTTAAGCTTGATAATCTTTTTAGAAATGTTTGCCATTTCACTTGGAAACGGTCTAGTTTAAGGTGTATACCTTGAGCACCCTCACATTTTACGGCGGAGTGAAAGAGATAGGCGGGAACAAGTTCCTTCTGGAGAGCGGCGGGACAAGAGTCTTCCTAGACTTCGGAAAGAGCTACACCCGCGAGGCCAAGTACTTCGGCCTCCCTCAACCTCAGGCCAGAGACTTGGGGGACCTCCTAGCCCTCGGCATGATCCCACAAACACCTGGACTTTATAAGGAGAAAGGCGAACCACCCGTTGACGCAGTGCTCCTAAGTCACCCCCACAGCGACCACTGGGATTACATCCGCCACATCCGGGATGACATTCCCATAGTCTGCGGCGAAGCCACCAGAGATATTATCCTAGCCCGGGAGAAGGCGTCTACAGCAACGCCTCCAGTGGCCAAGCTCACAAGAAGCGAGGAGAGGGTCTACAAAACCTTTGAAACTTTCCGAACTGGAGACAGGGTGGAGATAGGCTCACTTCAAGTCACTCCGATACACGTAGACCATTCGGTGCCCGGATCGTACGGCCTAATGTTAGAAACATCTGAAGGGACGCTTACGTACACAGGGGACCTCCGAACCCATGGGACGAAGCCCGAGTTAACCAAGGACTTCGTTCAAGAGGCGCGGGAGGCGGAGCCGCAGATCCTCATCATAGAGGGAACAAATATCGGAGAGGCCGAGGTATCGAGCGAGAGGGAGGTCGAACAGAAGGTTCGTGGAGTTGTGGAGGGCGCAACCGCCGTGGTGTTGGCCACGTTCGCCCTCTACGACATAGATAGGCTGAGAACCTTTCACAACGTGGCCAAGGCCACTGGAAGGAAACTCGCCGTCTCTCTGAAGCAGGCGTATCTACTAGAACAGCTGAAAGACGATGTGGGCCTAGACATCTTCCGGCTTGAGGACCCCAACGTACTAATCTATAAGAGGGGCAAGAAGACCACCTATGCATTCGAGAGGGTGGTGGAGGAGAAGTATCCAGACAAGGTGGTGGACGCGGAGGACGTCAACACGAGGGGGTCCGAGCTCATACTCCTCGTTTGGCTGCAGCACATCACCGAGCTGGTGGACATCGAGCCCGGTCCAGGCAGCGTATTCATCTCCTCCCAGAGTGAGCCCTTCGATGAAGAGATGGAAATTGACTATGGCAAGCTCAGGGCTTGGCTCAGCCGGTACGGCGTCCCCCACTACAGGATCCACGCATCAGGCCACGCCATGCCTTTGGATCTCAAAGAAATCATTAGGCACATAGCCCCAAAGAAGGTCTTTCTGGTACACACGGAGGAGCCCGATGTCTACAGACACTTCATCTCAGACCTGAACATAGAAACCATCATTCCCAAGGAAGGGGTAAAGATACCGCTATAGCCGTCTGGTAGCTCGCCGATCTCTACGGGTGAAACGCTCAGTATCAAGAGAGCATCGTGCTCAAATTAAATTTGCTTCTGGGAGAAGAGGTGAAGATCAATCGAAAGTCGCTTTCACACGATGAATACTTTAATGAGCCTCGTTTACCCCTCAAAGTAGCGACATAACAATTAGGCGCCTCAAAGAATCCTTTGGGACTTCACGTAGGATACTCCGTTGTGGTCTGAGACGTCTCATCCAATGTTGCCCAAGCCTATTACACTAAGGCTCGGCTAACTCTGTATTTGGGAGGTAAACTGTTGGTTTCACTTAGGTGGAGGTTGGATGAATTTTTCCTTCATCATGAATTGGGTGAGGTCTCTAGAGCGTTTGATGATGGCAGACGACCTCTCGTAGATTTCCTGTCTGCTCAGCTTAAGCCTTGCCAACCCCTCCTTGATGGCTTGAAGGGCAACGGCCGTGGCCTCTCTGGGATAGACCTCCCACTCCTCCATGGTTGGGATGATGTATCCCTCGGTGATACCTTTGTCCTCAGCGCACTTGGCGAGTTCCTTGGCGGCCTCGATGCACATCGTGTCCGTGATGGTCTTCGCCCTCACATCTAGAACCCCCCTGAAAATCCCTGGGAAACCCAGGGAGTTGTTAACCTGGGAGTAACCCTCAAAGTCTGATCGCCCGGTCGCAACGACCTTTGCCCCGGCCTCCGTTGCGTCCCACGGCCATATCTCGGGTAATGGGTTTGCACAGGCGAAGACTATGGAGTCGGTGGCCATGCTGGAGACCCACTCCTTCTTTATGGTGCCGGGTTTGGATACGGCCATCGCTATGCAGATGTCTGTATCCTTCATCGCCTCCGGTATACCGCCGGTTCTCCCCTCGGCGTTTGTCTTGAGGCACATCTCCCACTTTATGGGCTCCTCCTCCTTTCTAGCCTCTAGATCTGTCCTCCCTTGGTGCAGTATACCCTTGCTGTC
>JBHHXX010000013.1:0-39128 GCA_046757245.1 Candidatus Geothermarchaeales archaeon | reverse complement strand
TGAAACTCCTATCTCGCTTCTTTATCTGCGATTTTCAATACCTCGTCAAGTGTGTTGACACCCTCCTCGACCTCTCTCTGTGTAATCATGAGGGGCGGCGCTATGATCAAGGTATTCAATATGTTCACGAGGTAGAGACCCCTCTTCAGAGCCTCGGAGGTGATTTGGTGCAACACGGTCCTTCTCTTACTCAACTTATCCTCCCTCGTCGAGAACGGCTCCTTGGTCTCACGATCCCTCGTGAGCTCGATGCCCCAGAATAGACCCTTGCCCCGAACATCCCCTATCGACCTATGATCCCCCTTCACTTCCTCCAGTCTTCTACCCAACGCTTTACCTACTCTTCGGGCATTTTCGATCAGCCTCCTCTTCCTATACTCCTCGATCGCGGCCACTGCTGCGGCGGCCCCCAGGGGATGCCCCGAGAAGGTGTGTCCCACACAGAAGTAGCGGTCCTCAAAGTAGTTCGCTATATCCTTCGATACTATGGTGGCTCCAAACGGGACGTGGGCACCGGTCAAGCCCTTGGCCACGGTTATTATGTCTGGTACCACGTTCCAATGGTTCACGGCGAACCACTCACCCGTTCTACCAAATCCGGTCATGACCTCGTCCACCACCAGCAGCGTGTTCGTCTCCTCGGTGATCTCTCGCAGTCTCGGTAGATACTCATCGGGGGGCACTATGATGCCATTGGACCCCACGATGGGTTCGACAAACACGGCGGCCACCATGTCCTTATCCTCCATGCGAATAATGTAATCCACATAGTCCGCACAAGCCACTCCGCAGTCTGGGTACTCGTGCTTCAGGGGACACCGATAGCAGTATGCGTCGGGAGCGTGGATGATGCCTTGGATTCTCCCAGCGGGTTCGATACAAAACCTCCGTGGGTCCCCTGTGAGAGATCGGGAGCCCGTAGTGGAGCCGTGGTAGGATCTATACCGTGAGATAATCTTGTAGCCACCCGTGTACAACCTCGATATTTTTATGGCCGCTTCATTGGCTTCGGTGCCACTCGTGGAGAAAAAACTTTTTACGAGGCCCGGGGGGGTGATTTCGGCCAGGAGTTTTCCGACGGTGGCCCTCGATTCGGTTGCGAAGCCCGGGGCGATGTAGGATACCCTCCTCGCCTGTGCCTCCATCGCCCTGACCACAGACTCGTTTTTGACTCCGAGGTTGTTACACATGAGCTGAGAGGAAAAGTCAAGGTATTTTTTTCCCTCGCTGTCGATGAAGTAGCATTCTTCGGCTTCGACGATTAACTTGGGTAGGTAGCCCTCTTGGAATCTCCACGTGCCGAATACGTATTTGCGGTCAATCTCACTCAAATTCTCCTTAGACATTTGACATCAAAAGGTTAAAAGAGCTTAAAGATTTTTAGTTTTTTCCTGATATTTTTAGCGCAGAGCTTTCTCACTTCAACGAGTAACCATCGCTGAACTAAGCTCAGCCTTTATTTTTAAAAGCCATTTGTGAGATGTGGCATCAAATCTCAAACCGAAAATAAGTTAAAACTCGAACCTCCTTTTATAAAGGGCGTCTAAATTTGCTACAACGTTCCAGACGGTCTACGACGAATGAACCTGCCATGGCCAACTTCGCCGACGAACTCCCCCTCCTGGGCCACCACTTTCCCTCTGGATATCGTAACCGACGGAGAGCCCATCAACTTCATTCCGTCGTAGGGGGACCAATCGCAGTTAGTCTGCAGTATATCCGGTGTGATCGTGACCTCTCTCTTTGGGTCGAAGATGACCATGTCTGCGTCCGCTCCCACCGCGATGGTTCCCTTCTCAGGATACATACCGAAGAGCTTGGCTGGGTTGGCGCTGACCAATGAAATGAACTTGTCTAAAGATAGTCTTCCCTTACCCACCCCCTCAGTGTAGAGAAGAGGGACCAATGTTTCCACCCCGGGCAAGCCCATGGGGATCTTTCTGAAATCCCCCTCCCACACGGCCTTCTGCTCCGTGTTGAAGGTGCATGTGTCGGTGGCCATGACATCGATGTCTCCCTCCGTCAATCCCCTCCAAAGCCGCTCGTTGTCATGGGGTTTCTTAATCTGTGGGCATGTTGCGTATAAGTGGCCATCCCTCCCCTTGAACACTTCGTCGTCCAATAAGAGATACTGTGGACAGGTCTCTGCGTAGACCCTAACTCCCTTAGTCTTACCCACCCTCACGGCTTCAGCGCCTTCCCCGGTCGACATGTGGACTATGTAGAGCTTGCCCCCCGTCACCTCGGCCCACTTTATCGCCCGGATGATGGCCTCCTCCTCGATGAAACACGGCCGGGAGAGGACGTGGGCGTAGGCGCCATACTTTTCCTTCTCCTTGGCGTACTTCTCCACAAGCATGTCCAACACGGAAACGCTTTCGGCGTGGACTCCCACTATCCCGCCGTGCCTCGCCGTCTCCTCTAGGGCGCTGTATAGAGCGGCATCGTCAGCCATCCATCCCTCAGCCGCATAGATCATGAACATCTTGAAACTAGGTATGCCATAATCAATGATCTCCCTCAATTCTTCCTTTGTCCTTTCGTTCCAGTCGGTTATGGCGGCGTGCAAAGAATAGTCAACGCAAACCTTTGGGTCCGCCTCGGCCCTCCTCGCCTCTACCGCGTCCATCACAGATTTTCCCTTGCTCTGAATCGCAAAATCGATGACGGTGGTCACACCTCCACACGCCGCGGCCTTGGTTCCATTCTCGAAATCATCTGCGGATACGGTTCCCCCAAAAGGTAGTTGAAAGTGAACATGGGCATCGATGCAACCTGGGAAGACGTATTTTCCCCCTGCGTCGACGACCTCCGCGGAGCCGCTTGAAAGGTCTCTTCCTATGCAGGCGATCTTTTCTCCTCGGATACCCACGTCAGCCGCGTAGATGTCTGAAGCGGTCGCCACCTTCCCGTTCTTGACGATTAAATCCAAATCAATCATTTCCCACACCACAAATCTAACCTAGAGACGGTAGAGATTAAATCATTAAAAATGTATGCCAAAGTCTAAAGCTAGTCCCTCCCAAAATATGGCTTTTATGAATAAGGTTTTAAGAAGGGTTGTCTTAAAACATAATAGTCTGACACCCTCTGCGAGAGATATGAAAAAATTGGGGTGACAAATATATGAGGACAATTAGATGTGGTCTCATCCAAGCGAGGTGGGAAGGCGATGTTAGTGATAAAAAAACCATCGAGAATAACATAGAGAAGATGATCAGGAAGCAGGAGAGGATGATCGACGGGGCTGCAAGACAGGGTGTCAAAATTCTCTGTTTACAAGAGCTTTTTTTCGGACCCTACTTCCCGGCGGAACAGGATAGGAAGTGGTATGACTTCGCTGAGCCGATACCGGGGCCAAAATCCGAGAGGATGAGGAAGTTCGCTGAGAAGCATAGGATGGTCTTGATTGTGCCCCTGTATGAGGAGGCGATGACCGGTGTATACTACAATACGGCGGCGGTTTTCGACGCCGACGGATCTATGTTGGGGAAGTATAGGAAGAGTCATATACCCCACGTTGATGGCTTCTGGGAGAAATTCTACTTCAGACCTGGGAACCTCGGCTACCCTGTCTTCGAAAGCGCCTACGCCAAAGTCGGAGTCTACATATGCTATGACAGGCATTTCCCAGAGGGAGCAAGGCAGCTTGGATTGAATGGGGCAGAAATCGTCTTCAACCCCTCTGCCACGGTGGCTGGTCTTTCCGAGTATCTTTGGAGGCTAGAGCAGCCGGCTCACGCCGTGGCGAACGGATATTTCGTGGGTGCGATCAACAGGGTTGGAGTGGAGCCCTTTAAGAGCGGTGAGTTCTATGGTTCGAGTTACTTCTGCGATCCTAGGGGCCAGATAATAGCGGAGGGAAGCAGGGACAAGGATGAAATCATCGTGGCAGACTTAGATCTGGACATGGTGAGAGATGTTAGGAATATCTGGCAGTTCTTTAGAGATAGGAGGCCCGAAACCTACGGAGGCTTAGCGAAGATATGAACAATGGGCGTCCCAACAGGAGATGAGTTCATCAGCATAAGTCATCATTGATCCATATGAGTGAACGTAAATAATTCTGATCTAGAACGGGATGTTTATTAAAGAATTTAAATTTATTAAGGGGCTTTAAACAATGACCATAGAAAAAGAAAATTTGAAGGTGAATTTCGCGGGGATAGAGTTCAAGAACCCCTTCGTGCTTGCTTCAGGTCCCCCAACTAAGGATGCCGAACGCATAATAAGAGCCGCAAAGATGGGATGGGGAGGAGCGGTAACAAAGACCATAGCCAAGGAGCCCACCGTGGACGCACGCACGAGGCTAGGCTACCTAAGGAGGGGCCGCACCCTGTATGGCATGAACAATATCGAATTAATAACTAGGGAACCGCTGAAGAGATGGACCGAGGACTGGATACCCAAGATCAAGGAGGACGCCCCCAAGGACTTCGTACTAATAGGGAGCATAATGGCACCATCGGTGGATGAGGAGTGGGCGGCCCTAGCAACGGCGATTCAGGATGCTGGTGCAGATATGATTGAGCTGAACATCTCTTGCCCTCATGGTACACCGGAGAAGCGTATGGGAGCATTCATAGGTCAGAATCCCGACCTGACAAAGCACGCGACCGAAGCCGTAAAAAGTGCAGCAAAGATACCGGTAATTGTCAAAATAACCCCCAATGTGACCGATATCATCCCGATAGCTAAAGCCGCGGTTGAGGGAGGCGCCGACGCGATCTCCGGCATAAACACCATAGAGTCTCTCATAGGGATAGACATTGGGACGGCTACGCCTCTCCCTAAGGTCTATGGACCCAAGCCGAGCATCTGGCAGAGCACGTATGGAGGCTATTGCGGTCCTGCGATCAGACCCGTTGGGCTGAGGATTGTGGCGCAGGTAGCCAAGGCTATTCCCCAAATACCCATATCCGGTATTGGTGGTGTGGAAACTTGGGAGAACGCCGTCGAATACATGATGGTGGGAGCAAAGACCGTCCAGATCTGTAGCGTCGTTATGTGGCGTGGCTACGGCGTAATCAGCAAGCTCACCCGCGGCCTTGCAGACTTCTTGCAAAGGAAAGGCTACAGTTCCATCGATGAGGTTGTGGGAGAGGCGTTACCCAAGATAACATCATGGGGAGCCCTACCGAAGTTGCCGCCCATTGTAGCCGAGGTGGACCCCGTGAGGTGTACGGGATGCGCTAGATGCGTCGTCGCGTGTAGAGATGGGGGATACGAGGCGATAAAGATGGACGAAGCCCTAGCCGTAATCGCTCCGGACATGTGTGATGGCTGTGGCCTGTGTGAAGTCGTATGCGAAGACGACGCGATAAGATTTAAACATAAGGTCTGAATGAAAATTTAGGGAGGCTAATCACGAATTGATAGGAGAGCGCCTTTAATGGTCTACGTGTTTAAACCGCGGGAGATGGCTGGAAAAGAGGAGACGTGGGGGACTCGAAAGGATATCATAACGGGTGAAACGGCGCCCGCCAAGAGGGTGAACATGGGTATAGCCATTTTCAACCCCAACAGTGCGTTGGGCGATCACTGGCATGAAACCGAGGAGGAAATTCTATACGTTGCCCGAGGCAAGGGTGTCATTGTGGTTGGAGGTCAGAACGTAGATGTGGAACAAGGCACCATCATCTACGTCCCACCCAACACTAAGCACGCCGTTGACAACACCAGCGACGAAATTCTAGAGCTGATTTATCTACGTTCACTCGTATAAATCGAATCAACGCGAGTTTTCAATCTAAAAGCTTCATTCAGCCCTAAATACTTGAATCTCGTTTACAGCTCATCCCCAACGTGGTTACCGCTACACTGTAGAAATCGATTGTACGGTATTCTCATCACGAAATCCTAGCTGATATATCCACCTTAGAAGATTGGTAGCGGGGGGTGGAATTTCCCGGATACGGCATTTCACCACATCCGTTTTGAACCACCGATCTCAGGGTTTCCCGCCTAGGCGATATGAGCCCTGCGGGTTAGACCTGGCTACCCTACCCCTTTAGGAGAACTCGCTAAGGCAGCATCCCCCGCCAAACAGAAATGATACAAGCGAAGATTTATGCTTTTCTCCGAGAAGAGAAGATATCCCCCACGCTTAAATAATTTGCCTCTCGACCCAAGTATTATGAATATGAATCTGCTTAGGGAACTATCGGAGGCCGTAATCAACGGGGACGCCAAGGGAGCCAAGGAGACCGTGGAAAAGCTCCTCGAGGGTAACATAGACGTCTTCGACATCATCGACGGGGGCATAGCGCCCGGCCTCAGGGTGGTGGGGGAGAAGTTCGAGACCCGGGAGTACTTCATCGCAGACCTCCTCGTCTCGGCCAACGTCGCCAAGGAGGTGATGATCCTCCTAGAACCCCACGTGGCGAGGCGGGGAGGCAGCGCGAGAGACGCCCGAATCGTCATAGGCACCGTGGAGGGGGACATACACGACATCGGGAAGAACATTGTCGCCGCCATGCTTAGGGGCGCCGGCTTCGACGTGGTGGACCTCGGCGTAGACGTAAAGGCCCAGGGGTTCGTCGAAGCGGCCGAGAGGGAGGGCGCGGAAATCGTCGCCATTTCGGCCCTCCTCACCAGCACCATGGTGGAGATGGGGGAAGTCGTGAAGGCCCTTGAGGAGGCTGGCATAAGGAGTGACGTAAAGGTCCTCGTCGGCGGAGCACCCCTCAGCGAAGAGTTCGCCAAGAAAATTGGCGCCGACGCCTATGGAAGAGACGCCTTGGAAGCTGTAGAGAAAGCTGAAGCGTTGACCAGACGCTGGGTGAAGCCACCATGAACCCCAGGGATAGAGTCTTAGCCGCCATAGAGCGAGAGGAGCCAGACAAGGTGCCCCTCGACTTCGGCGGTAGGGTCTCCAGCATCCACGAGGTGGCCTACGAGGAGTTGAAGAGACACTTGGGCGTAAGGGATGAGACGGTTCTCATAGACGCCAGGGGCCGCATCGCGTTGCCCGCCGAGAGCATTCTCAAGAGGTTTGAGATCGACACCCGATACGTCTACTCGGGGAAGCCGAAGCCCCTGAAAACGCTGCCAGATGGATCTTACATAGATGCTTGGGGCATCAAGAGGGTGCCCGCTGGTTACTATTACGACGTACCGAGTGATGGTCACCCCCTGAGAAATGCAACTGAAGTGGACGAGTTGGACGAATACGAATGGCCCGCGCCTCTCGAAGCCTTCAACATTAACCTCAAGGAGTTGGAGGGGAGGGCGAGGAGCCTATACGAGAAGACGAGCTTCGCCGTCGTCTACCCCTACACGAGGATGACGGGTTTCTTCATGCAATCGTGGTTCATGAGGGGCATCGAGAACTTCTTCATAGACTTGAAAAGAAACCCAGACTTCGCCTGTAGACTCATGGACAAAGTCCTCGAAATCTCCCTAAAGGCTACGGAAGAGGTGGTTGAAGCCGTCGGCAACTATGTCGACGTCTTCTGCGTCGGCGACGACCTCGCCATGCAGGACGGACCCCTCATATCCTTGGACACCTTCCGAAGGCTCATCAAGCCGAGGCACAAAAGACTTCTCGACACCATCAAGAGGCGGACGGACGCCAAGATCTTCTTCCACACCGATGGGAGCTCCTCCTACTACTTCGATGACCTGGTGGAGATAGGCGTCGACATCGTGAACCCGGTTCAAGTCTCCGCCGCCCACATGGACACTCGGGTGCTCAAGGAGAGATACGGCCAAAAGCTGTGCTTCTGGGGCGCCATAGACACCCAGCGGGTCCTCCCATATGGAACACCCCAAGACGTCGAGGAGGAGGTGAAAAGGAGGATACGCGACCTAGCGCCGGGCGGCGGCTACGTCCTCTGCGCCGTCCACAACATACAGCCCAGGGTACCCCCTCAGAACGTGTGTGCCATGTACGAGGCGGCGATGAAATATCGGTCCTATAGAACCTGATGCTTGGACCTCAAGCCCACCGCCTCGGCCACCACCTCGGCTATGTCGAGCACTTCAAGCTTTGCTCCACTCGCTGAAACGGCGTCCAACACGTTCATCTTGCAGGCGGGACAACCGGAAACGATCGCGTCGGCTCCTACGTCTCTGGCCTCGTCCAGCTTCCTCCGCGCCATCTTTAGGGCCAACCCCGGGTTGACGGCCTTGACCAATCCGCCTCCCCCGCAGCAGACACAGTCGCGCCTAATATGGGGTAGCTCGATGAACTTGAGGCCGGGAATATTGTCTAGGATAATCCGGGGCTCCTCGTATACTCCGCTATGCCTACCGAGCTCGCAAGGATCGTGGTAGGTTATAGACATCGCAACATCTCTCTTGAACTTTAACCTCCCCTCGTCGAGTAGTTGAGCGAGCAACTCGGAGGAGTGGAGGACCTCGAAGGGCAACTCCTCACCCAAGAGCTCCGGGTACTCGTCCTTAAAGACCCGATAGCATCCGGCACACGTTGAAACGACCCTCCTCACCCCGAGTCTCCGAATGTTTTCGACGTTATTCTTTGCGAAGCGTTCCGCCAAGTTGGCCCCGCCGGATAGAAAAAACGGTTCACCGCAGCACCACTCATCGGGCCCCAGAATCGCGTAGTCGACCCTGAGTTTTTCAAGCGTCAGGATGAAGGACCTAGGTATCGAGAAGAGACGCCCCACGCTTGAGGATACACAGCCTATGAAGTAGGCTGTCTCGGCCCTCCTCCCCGTTCTCCTCTCCACTATATCCTTGACGGCTCTGGGCCAAATCGTTCGATCCTCCACCCCCAAACCATAGACGTTGTTCGTGGCCTCCAGCTCCGAAACCATTCTTCCAACCTCCCGCGGATAGAGTTTATGCCTGAAAAGTTCACCCTTTATCTTCTTAGTCAGGTCGCCGACCGGGATCTCGTAGGGACATACGTCGGTGCACCTCATGCAGGCGCTACAGTTGAAGACGCCCTCCGTGTAGGCGGTCACAGCCCTATCACCCTCATCCCTGGGGTCGAACATGTACTTGGCGAGCTCCACCATCAAGGTGGGGCCGGAATACTCGTTCCGGGCGACGGCCACCACGGGGCAGGCCGAGAGGCAGCACAAACACCTCGTGCATCGACTCATGACCCTATAGGTGTCGAAGTCCCTCGGCATCAACTCCTCGGGCTCCACCACGGGTCTCATCACCCTCTCCATGAAGGGCCTAATCCTGGCCAATGCCCTATCGAAGGAGGAGCGATCCACGACTAAGTCCCTTATCACGGGTAGGTTGGGCAGGGGCTCGATCACCACCTCCCTCTGTGCTGGCGTGTTACAGATGAGGGTAGGCCTCCCGTTCACCGTCACGGCGCACGTCCCGCAGGAGCCATACCTACACTCATAGCTAAAGGCTAGGCTCCCATCGTGGTGCTCATAGATGTGTTGGAGGACGCCCAGCATGGTTAGGCCCTCTTTATGGGGCACCACGTAGGTTTCATACCGCGGCTTCGCATCCCTCTCGGGGTTATACCGGAAAACGGTGGCCCTCACCTCATCTCTAGCTGACACTTCAATCACCCAGGCCCAATCTCCGATAGGTCCACGGGGCACGTTGATAGCTTCATCTCGCCCTCCTCCAGCCTCACGACAACATGCCTCAACCATTTCTCATCGTCCCTCTCGGGGAAATCCTCCCTATAGTGGGCGCCTCGGCTCTCCCCCCTGAGGAGAGCGGACCTTAGGACCGCCTCGGCGACGTCCAACATGCTGTGAACCTCAAGCGCCTCCACCCACTCCCGGTTAAACCTCATCGAATCAGAGGATAGGAAGATTCTGGAAAGGTCATTTAACCTTATGTTGTTCAACTCCTCGAGGGCTTGCCTCAGTCCACGCCTCCTCCTGATGAGGCCGCCCTCGTCCCACATGAGGTCCCTAATCTTCCCCTTGACCTCTGAGGGCCTTATACCCCCCACCCTCCGCCTAAGGAGTCCATAGACCCTATCATATTCCTCCACTATCTCCTCCTCCAGTAGGGGGACTTCTCCGGTCTCCCTGGCGTGCTCGCTGGCGTAAGCACCGGCACGAGAGCCCGAGACGAGGAGGTCAGCCAGGCTATTCTGGCTCAGCCTGTTCGCCCCGTGGACCCCCCCTGCGACTTCTCCCGCGGCGAAGAGCCCGGGGATGCTCGACTCCCACCTCTCGTCGACTCTTATCCCAGCCATGAAGTAGTGACACGTGGGCGCGACCTCCAACATATCCCTCTCCAAGTCGACGCCCATCTTCGCGCAGAGGTCGTAGAGGGTTGGCAACTGCCTCTTGATGAACCCAGGTTCATTGTAGGTCATGTCGCAGTACACCCCTCCCCTCCCCGTGCCCCTGCCCTCTTGAAGCTCCCGGTAGATCGCTCTCGAGACGAGGTCCCTCGTCGAGAGCTCCAGGCGCTCAGAGTCATACCTCTCCATGAATCTCTCGCCCTCGACGTTCAACAGGCGGGAGTAGTAGGGGGGTGCCGCGAGGAGTCCCCTCAGGTCCTCCGGGTAGACCAAGCCGATGGGGAAAAATTGGATGAACTCCATGTCCACAAGCTCAGCTCCGGCGTGGAGAGCCATGGCGAAGCCGTCTCCCGTGTTTCCTAGGGGCTGCGTGGTGATTTTATAGATCTGTCCAGCGCCCCCCGTCGCCAGAACGATGGACTTAGCCTTGAACAGAATGAAGTCGCCGTACCTCATGTCGATGGCCGTCGCTCCTGCAATCGACCCATCGGATGTCAATATCTTGGTGACCATGGTCCCTCTGAGGGTGCGGACGTTGTCCCGCCTCATCACCTCGCCCTCCATGGCCTTCAACATCTCGCGGCCGGGGTGATCCTCCAAGTACACGGATCTGGGGTGGCTGTGGGCTCCACCGATGCGCAAGAGGTAGCGCTTCCCATCCTCGGTCCTCTCCCAGTAGGCGCCAAACCTCTCCAGCTCAAGGATTTTTTCATCGATCTCTTCAACTATGGCTCTGACGAGCCTCTGCTCGTTGAGAAAGGCGCCCCCCCTCACCGTATCACTAAAATGCAGATGCTTGCTGTCCCCTTCCACGTGCCAGGGCCCGACGCCGGCGAGGGCGCCCAAAGCCATAGGAGTAGACCCACACCCCTTGATGGCGAGGGTGGTCGTCAGCCCAGATCGGCTGGCTTCGATGGCCGCCATGTATCCAGCTCCTCCGCCGCCGACGACCAAGACGTCCGACTCCACCGTTTTGATCCCCATGTGTTTAATCATTGTCTTGACACCCCGACTTTGACGCTCGAGAACCACCTAGATAAATCGCTTGAAGCCCCTTAAAAGAGTCAATTGAGGATGAGGGCGAGGGAATTAACCCTAGTTCATTTAAAACCTACGACGAGGTCTCTCACGATTCGATGTCTGTCGCGCGGCTCGAGGGTCATGTTATCCTCAGCGCGCTCTCGACAGGGCAGGATCAGTCTTCCATTGGCCTTAAGGTAGCACACGAGGCAGGCCTGCTCCTTGCAGGATTGTCTGAAGGCTAGGCTGGGGTCTAGATTCTCCTGGATGTATATGAGCAGGTCGAGGACTCGATCCCCCTCTCGAAAGGGGACCCTGAAGGTTTCGTATCGGGGCTTCTCGTCCCTCATCGGGTCAAACCTGAAGACTCTCACAATCGACTCCTTCTCCCCCATTCTCTCATCCCTCGGGTGCAATCTTCGTTACGACGACCGGCCGAGTGGTGAGGCGCATCTCCCCCTCCACATGCTTCAAGACGATGTTTTTAAGCCAATTCTTGTTATCCGTGGCCGGGTAATCGGCCCTGTAGTGGGCGCCCCTGCTCTCTGCTCTGAGGAGGGCGGCTCTAGCGACCATCTCGGCTACGTCTAACATCCTCGGTAGGAGGAGGGCCTCGATCCACTCGGAGTTGTAAGACCTAGCGTCACTTCTCAGAGAGACCTTGGGTAGGTATTCACGGAGGCCGAGGATTTCTTTGACCGCCTCCTTTAAGCCCTCTCCGTCCCTTATGACGCCCACCTTAGACGACATGAGCTTCTGCAGCCTCTTCCTGACCGCTGTGGGACTCTCACCCTTTTTGGGAGCCTCATCGATATAGCGGTAAACCCTTTCCCTCTCCGTCCTAACCTGTTTCTCCCTCACCCCGATGGGATCGGATGAGAGGGCGTGCCTCGCAGCGTTGACCCCAGCGATTCTCCCGAAGACCGCTATCTCGGTGAGAGCGTTGCCCCCAAGCCTGTTTGAGCCGTGTATGCCTCCGGCCACCTCACCAGCTGCGTAGAGGCCTCGAACACCGGTCTCGCCCCTCTCGTTGATTCTTACGCCGCCCATGAAGTGGTGTGCGGCCAGGGTCACCTCGATGGGGTCCTTGCCTAGATCGTAGCCCTCCCTTTGGATGTCGGGCAGCCAGCTTCCGGGCGTGTCCCCGAATTCCTCCTCGAGGACCTCTCTGGGCACTGGCGTTAGATCGAAGTATATGGGCCCCCTGTCCTCGTTCATCTCCGTCTGAACAGCGATGGCGGTCTGGTCTCTCGTCGTGTATATGGCCCTCTTGGGGTCGTACCTCCTTATGAAGTCCTCTCCGAGGGCGTTTATGAGCCTGACGCCGCTCTCCCTTATGCGCCTCCTCCACCGGGGGATGAGGACGAGGCCTACCGCGCAGTTTAGATGCATCAACCGGGGATCCGTCTGCATCAAGAGGAACTGGACGAACTCCATGTCCACAAGCTCGGCCCCCGCCCGATAAGCCAGGCTGTAGCCATCTCCCGTACACTCGAGGGCCATGGTGGTCCAATCATAGACCTGGCCGGCACCCCCCGTGGCAAGAACCGTGGCCTTGGCCCTGAAGACGATGAAGTTGCCGTTCAAAAGGTTTAACCCCGTCGCTCCCACCACGCAGTTCTCATTCGTCAGCAAGTTTGTGATCAAGATGTCGTTCATCTTCTCGATCTTCCTTCGGTTGAGCTCCCTCCTCAGGGCGGCCATTATAGCTGGACCGGTCAAAAAGCCGACGTGGACGGCCCTCGACTTGCTGTGGCCCCCCGGAGACTCTATCAGCTGGAACTCCCCGTCTTTCTTAATGAATTTAGCTCCCCACTCATCGAGCTCAACCACCCTCTTGGGGGCCTCTTCGACGTAGGTCTCCACCAGCCTCTGATTGGCCATGAAGTGGCCTCCCCTCACCGTGTCCTCAAAGTGTAGCTCGGGGCTATCCCCCGGGCCTAGGGCGGCGCAGCACGTGTGACCTGCCGTTACGGTGGCCCCGCTTCGGGTGTTGACTCCTCTATCCACCACCAAGACGGTGGCCCCCGTTTCGTCGGCTCCGATCGCCGCCTCGGCTCCAGCGCCACCCGACCCGATGACAAGGACGTCCACGGCCACGACGTCGTCGGCCCACCTCAAGATTCCGCTCATATGATCACCAACACTTAGAACCTCCTTGGAAAATCAAGATTCAGCGTATGAATAAATATGTTTAATTATCTTCGAGTGGAGGAGCCTCCGCGTCTCATAAACCCTTCGATTCAGGATCTTCGCGGAGATTTCTCGCCCCTATGTCTACCAGCGTCTTATAGTTTAATTAAAACTCGTTGGCCTTTTATTACGTGTAAGGAGGAGTTTGAGATGGGTTATAATCTCCAGCACCTATCGTGGGAAGAGGTGGAAGACCTCAGAGAGAAGGCGAAGGGTGTAGCCATAGTCCCCGTGGGGAGCGTTGAGCAACACGGGAGGCACCTACCCTGTGGAACGGATTCTCTAAGTGCCATAGGCGTCGCCGACGACGTCGCTAAGAGGGTTAAGGCCCTCGTCGTGCCTCCCCTCTGGTTTGGGTGGTCCCCCCACCACATGGCCTACCCAGGAACCATAACCCTGAGGCCTGAGGTCCTGATCGAGCTTGTCCTCGACGTGTGTAAGTCCCTCGCCCATCACGGTTTCAAGAGAATTATTATCATCAATGGCCACAGGGTGGCCAACGTACCCCCGCTACAGCAGGCTGCATGGAAGGTGAGGGAGGCGACTGATGCTAACATCGTCTTGGTCGATTTGGACTCTATGGGGGACACGGTGAGGAGGGAGTTAAACTTAGCCAGTTTTGGCCACTGCGACGAGTTTGAGACCTCCCATCTGCTTTACCTACACCCCGACCTAGTGAAGGAGGATAGGATATCGAAGTACACCCCCAAGCCGAAGAGGTTCCACGTCTGGGACTCACAAATCCCGGGCGATAAGATCACGTGGGTCCCATCGAAACCACCAGCCGGAGAAGAGTATGAGAGGCTTAGAGAGGTTTCAGGGGGAGTCCACAGCGACCCCACGGCCTCGACGAGGGAGAAGGGTAGGAGGATTCACGAGGCCCTCGTCAAAAACATAGCGGAACTCATCGAGGACATGAGGAAGTCGTAGACACGTCGCTCTCACCCCATTTATTGGGGTTTCACCCGTTGAGTTTCGTCGCTCAGGAACCCAGCATATTAAACCAATGCTTATAAGGTGTTTACCATCCTTTTCATATTAAAAAGAGTATGTGAAACCCATGTTTTGCGAGAAGATTTTGAACGCCCCCTCAGCGGCTACGTTCAACGACTTCATCCTCACCCCAGGCCACGTCCACGTTGAGCCCGATGAGATAGATGTCTCCACCTGGTTGACGAGGGAGATAAAGCTCGTCTCCCCCTTCGTATCCTCCCCCATGGACACCGTGACCGAGAGCGAGATGGCCATCGCCTTGGCCAGGCTCGGCGGGTTGGGTTTTCTCCACAGGAACTGCTCAGTGGAAGAGGAGGTTGAGCAGGCGAGGATAGTCAAGAGGGCCGAATCCTTCATCATAAGGGACGTCGTCTCCATAAAACCTGATCAAATGGTTGGGGAAGCCATCAAAATCATGCAGGAAAAGAAGATCTCAGGCTTACCCGTCGTCTCGGGGCGACGCCTGCAGGGAATCATCACCAAGAGGGACGTCTATTTCTCCTCTCCAGACAAGAGCGTGGAGGATGTGATGACCAAGGAGGTCATCACGGCGGGTGAAGACGTGACCATAGAGGAGGCCAAGGAGCTGATGCGTGAAAACAAGATAGAGAAGTTGCCCATCGTCGACGATAACAAGAGACTGAGGGGGCTTATCACGATAAAGGACATCTACCTCAGGGAGAAGTATCCCCACGCGACGAGAGACGAGAGGGGGAGTCTCAGGGTCGGAGCGGCCATATCCCCCTTCGACTTGAGAAGGGCCACGGCCCTGGAGAAATACGTGGACATTCTCGTCATAGACGTGGCGCATTTCCACAACGAAAATGTGATCGAAGCGACAAAAAAAATCATGGACAACGTGGGCGTGGAGATCATCGTTGGCAACATCGGGACGAGAGAGGCGGCGCTAGACATCGCCACTAGATTGGACGGTGTAGCCGCTGTTAGAGCCGGAGTCGGCTCTGGAAGCATCTGTTCAACCTCTGAAATCACCAAGGCTGGCTCACCGACTCTCCACGCCACCTCCTTGGCGGCGGACGCCTTCAACGAGGTGGGAGCAGACATAAAGATCATCGCTGATGGAGGCATCAGGACGCCCGGCCACGCCGCACTCGCCTTCGCCGTGGGCGCCTCCACGGTCATGATGGGCAACATCTTTGCGAGGTGCAAGGAGTCCCCCAGCGAACTCGTGATCATAGGTGAGAGGTACTATAAGAGATATCGTGGAATGGGAAGCGCCGCCGCTCAGGCGAAGCGCATGGCGTTGGATAGATACGGACAGCCCAGCAAGGGCATCGCCGAGGGCGTCGAGGGATTGGTACCCTATGCGGGTGAGGCCGCCGAGGTCGTCGACAGGTTTGTCGCTGGATTGAAGGCTTCCATGGGCTATGCGGGTGCCTCAAGCATCAAAGACATGTGGCTCGTGGCTAGGTTGGCCCGCTTATCCCAATTGGGTCAGCAGGAGATGCGGCCCCATAGCATCGTGTTGCCGAGCACAGGGGTTGAGGCTGGGGAGTTTCGATAGCTTTTTCAGCGGTCTATAACGGTGTGGCGAGACCGTGAGAAAAACGTTTTAACCCTGAATCGGGGGCGCATCTTCCCCAATATCGATTATATGCGGGTGGTGTTGGGGGCCCTCCTAGATTGTGCGAAGTGTGAGGGCACTCACCGATGACTTGAGGCTCCTGATCTTTTCCCGTATGGAAATTTATTTAATGAACGTTTTTGGGGTCGGAGGGTGGGCTCGTGGATAGGGAAGAGAAGATGTCGAGGGTTTTGAGGGTCCTGAAGGATCTCTATGGTGCGGAGACCTTCAGGCTTTCTGGTAGAAGGCCCAACCTTTTCGAGATCCTCATAACCGCCGTCCTATCCCATAGAACCCGGGACGAGAACACCGATAGAGCCGCGGAGAACCTCTTCTCCATCGCCTCCGGCCCCGAGGACGTCCTCAAATTGGGTGAGTTAGAGCTTCAGGGCTTGATCAAGCCCAGCGGGTTCTATAGACAGAAGGCCAAGAAGATTAGGGAGGTCTGCGAAATCCTCCTAGAGAGGCGTGGCGGTCGAGTACCCGTGAGCAGGGGGGAGCTACTAGCCCTACCCGGGGTCGGGCCCAAGACCGCGGATGTGGTCCTATGCTATGGGCTTGGCAGGCCCACGATACCCGTCGACGTCCACGTCGAGGTCTGCAGCAAGAGACTCGGCCTCGTTAGGAAAGAGGCTAAATACGAGGAGATGAGGGAAACCTTGGAGAGTTTAACGCCTGAGGAGGAGAGGTACACTGTGAACCTAGGCTTTGTCAAATTTGGGAGAGACTTTTGCAGGACTAGGTTCCCTAGATGTTCGGTTTGCCCCATGAAGGACCTTTGCGAATACCCAAGCGGGGATAATCCCTGGACAATCTCACCCTCCGAGCGGTAGAGACAAGCGTTTATGTATTGAAGGATATCGGGATCTTCTGCGCTAGACAATCATAAAAAATTGTAGAAAACCTTTTTTCCCTAAAAACCAATTTGTTCTTGATTCTCTATGGAACTCCAAATATCCTTGGATACCGAGGAGTTGCCCAAGAGCTGGTACAACATACGGGCGGATCTATCCGAATCCCTACCTGAACCCATGGACCCAGATGGGGGCCTTAGACTTCAAAACCTTCAGAGGATACTGCCTAGGGAAAACCTGAGGTTGGAGTCTTCCACCGAGAGGTGGCTCAAGATCCCCGAAGAGGTTAGGGAGCTCTACCTTCAGGCGGGGAGGCCGAGACCCCTTCACCGAGCAAAGCGGCTTGAAGAGTTTCTCAAAACGCCGGCGAGGCTTTACTATAAGAGGGAGGACCTCTCGCCCACCGGAAGCCACAAGGTCAACACGGCCTTGGCTCAGATCTATAGCGCGGTGAGGGAGGGTTACAGTAGATTGGTAACGGAGACCGGTGCGGGTCAGTGGGGGTCAGCGGTAGCCTATGCCGCGTCTCTCATGGGGGTTGAGGCCACCATTTATTGGGTCAGGTCTTGCTACCGGTGGAAGAGGGGTAGGAGGACCCTCATGGAGCTCTACGGGGCAGAGGTTCTGCCTTCTCCGAGCAGTAGAACAGAGTTTGGGAGAGGAGTCCTCGAGAGAACCTCGGATCACCCAGGGAGCCTCGGGATGGCCATAGCCGAGGCGGCGGAGGACGCCTTGAAGAGTGAGGATACCGTCTACCCGGTTGGCAGCGTTTTGAGCTGTGTGCTCATCCACCAAACCATCATCGGGTTGGAGGTGAAGAAACAGCTTGAAATCGCTGGTGAGAGACCTGACGTTATGATCGGTTGCCTTGGGGGTGGCAGCAACTTCGGAGGATTCGTTCTCCCCTTCGTGGGAGACCGTCTTAGGGGGAGACTCGAGGGCGTGAGGTTTCTAGCGGCGCAGTCTGACGCCGCACCCAACCTCGTCAGGGGCGAGTATAGATATGATTTTCCAGATGATGCAAAGATATTGCCCATGATCAAGGGGTATACATTGGGCGTGGGGGTGGATATGCCGACCATCCACGCCGAGGGTCTTCGATACCACATGGCGGCCCCCATCATCAGCTATCTGCGCAGCGAGGGAATCGTAGAGGCGGTTTCATACCCGGTCGATGAGGCGTCTGTATTCGAGGCGGCTAGGATTTTCCTCCAACGCGAGGGCTTCCTACCAGCGCCGGAGTCGGCTTATGCCGTTCGAGCGATGGTGGATGAGGCGTTGAGGGCGAAGAAGAGAAATCGAGAAGAGGTGGTTGTGGCAAACATCAGTGGACATGGGTTTCTGGACCTCAAGGCCTATGCGAGCGTCCTGGGCACATCGTAGCCCGCCTCTTCCACATTTGAGTTGATCTCCGGAGGGCCTTTTTTCCATGTCCTCCCTTGTCATTCGACCCGGGTTTCAATCTGTTTTGGTGCTTTCCTTACGGGGTTTTAGCCTCCCCCAACGGGTGGGAAGATGAGTATTTCATCTTGGGGTTTAAGCTCTGTTTTCAACCCCTCGAGGAAATCTATGTCTCTACCATTCAACAGCACCTTGTACTGGGGGAGAAGCCTCCCCCTCTCTTTATCCATGATGGTGTCGTAGAGTTCACCCCCCACGGCCTCTAGAAGGCCTTTTATATCCCTCGCCTCAACGTCGTGCTCCCTCTCCCTCCAGCCCAGCCTCTCCCTCAGGGAGGCGAACACCTTGACCCTGACCTTCACCAAAGCACACATCTCTCCATCAAGGTTTAATAATTGACATTAACTGAGAACTCCGCTAAAACCTCGTCATCCACATGATCAGCTCCATAGCATCTGGAGACCTGATTGAGACCCTGATCGCCCCGAGGTCGGACTCCCCCGCCTCGCTGATGGAGATCACCCCCACATAGGCGGCCTCCTTGTTCAATAGGAACGTTATTTTTCCCTCCTCCACCCGAGATTTTAGGTGTTTCCTCACCGCCGCCAAAACCTGGCGATTCCTGAAGCCGTGATAGATCTTTTTGATGCCCTGAAACCCCCTCCCCCTCGCGGTTAGGAGATAGGTCTCCTCGCCCCTCTCCTCTACATCGATCTCCCCCTCCAAGACGTTTCCAAGGGCTTCCCTCACCTTTTCCAAGCTCTCAGAGGGATGGCAAAGTGTCTGCGCCACGACCTCCACCCCTTCGAGAATTTCCTCCATCCCCTTAGGTTTTTTCTTCCTTTTCCTCATTCCTCGCCTGCTCCCAAATCTTCTTTATGATCCTCTCCGCCTCCCCGAGAGCCCTCCGCCTATCGAGGCCCTGATTCACCATGTAATGGTCCGCGTAGAGGATGACCCGATCTAAGCCGACGCCTATCTCCCTCCCATCCCTCTCCAAGAATTCTTCGTAGTTGGCGACCTCGTCGATCCTCCCCCTCTCCCTCAGCCTCCTAAACCTAGTTTCCGGGGAGGATAGGGTGACCACCGTGACCACCCTCCAACCCCTACCCCTAAAGTAGTTTAGTTCCTCAGGGCTCCTAACCCCGTCGACCAGCACCACATCGCCTTCGACCCCTTCTATCTCCCCCGCTATGAGTTTGGCGAAGATCTCCCTCCCATATTTTTCCCTGTATTTCAGCATTATTTTGCCCGTGTTCTCGGCGTCTGGAGTCAGGCCTTGCCTCTCCGTCTCTCTCCTCACCACGTCGCCCATGACGACTACTGGTATGCCCATCTTCCTAGCAGCCTCCAGGATCACGCCCTTACCTGAGCCGGGTAGGCCGCTTGAGCATATGAGGAGCTTAGATTTTTCTGGCATGTCTTTGGTTCTCCACCTAATTGACTCCAGTAGAACCTATAAATCTGAGTTAATTAATTTATCGAGGGGAATAGGTTGTGGTGGGGGAGATGGTGCGCGCCTTCGTAGCCGTGGAGGCCTCGAATCCGAGGCTGACTCAAACAATACGGGAGATCCAGAGAGAGCTATCCGCTCTACCCGGACGCATCTCCATGGTGGACCCAAACCGGGTCCACATAACCCTGAAGTTCTTGGGTGAGGTTTCAGAGCGAAGGATCTCTGAAGTGAGGGAGAAACTGAGTCGGATCAACCAAAAAAAGTTTGTCTACCGGGTGGATGGGATGGGCTTCTTCCCAAGCGGGAGGAGACCCAGGGTGGTCTTTCTCGACGTCACCGAGGGGAGGGAGACCCTCATAGACTTGGCCGGAAAGGTTGAGGACGCCATGCAAGAGGTAGGCTTCCCCAGGGAGAGGCGGCCCTTCTCCCCCCACGTCACCATAGCGCGCGTGAAGACCCCCCTGTTCAAGCCGATACCCGAGAGGGTGAGGAGGATGGGTGAGGACATCGGAATCGACATAGATGTGGAGGAGGTGAAGCTCAAGAAGAGCACCCTCACCCCCAAAGGTCCCCTATACACCGATATATATGTAGTTCGACTGATGGAGTGAAAACCCCCTATACCTCAGCAACATCGTTGCTGAGCTAAATTAGTGGGCGATGTGTGCCACATCGCTCTAGATCCTCCATGTTATGGATAAAACACGTTGCATTAGACTTGCCCGTACACGTTTAAGTCTTATATCTCAAAGAGGGGGGAATATGTTTGAAAATCACGGAGATAGTAAGTAAAATGGATGTTGATGAGCTAAATGCCAAAATTCAAGAGAGTATGGGAACGGTGGATGAGGAGACAACCATAGCCTTCGTTTCGAAGGCCATTGATCATGGAATTCCCCCCTTCGAAATCGTGGACGCCCTATCCGCGGGCCTCAGGGAGGTCGGCTCCAAATTTGAGGCGAGGGAATACTTCGTGGTGGACCTCTTAATGGCCGCCGAGATCATGAAGAGGGCAATGGATATGCTTCAACCCTTAATGGCGGAGAAGACCGAGAGGAGATCGGTTGGCACTGTGGTTTTCGGAACCGTGAAGGGCGACATCCACGACATCGGGAAAAACATCGTCATCTCCCTCCTGAGGGCAAGCGGCTTTGAGGTCCATGACCTAGGCGTTGACACCCCCACCGAAAACTTCGTCCAAAAGACCGATGAGGTGAAGGCCGATTTTGTGGCGATGTCGGCTTTGTTTACCCCATCCCTAGGGGAGATCAAGAACGTCATTGGATCCCTCGAGGAGGCCGGCCTGAGACGAAGCGTGAAGGTTGCCGTGGGGGGAGCAGCCGTTTCGAGGGCTTTCGCCGAAGAAGCCGGCGCCGACATCTACGCCAAAGATGCGGTTCAAGCCGTGGAGATGTTCAAGAAAAGCGTGGAGGATTGAAGATGAGGTATAAGCTCTTGAAGAGGGGGAAGGTTGACGAGTGGATGAGCCCCAAGAGACGATTCATCTCAGGGATGCTCGGAGGGAGGGTTGATAGACCCCCGGTGGGGAGCGCAACGTCCGTTGCGACCATCGAGCAGATGGAGAGAACGGGGGCGTTCTTCCCGGAGGCCCACTACGACAAGGAGAAGATGTTTGAACTTGCATCCTGTGCTTACGAGGTTCTGGGTTACGACGTGATCATGCCCTACTTCAGCGTTTGGATCGCGTGCGCGGCTTTAGGCATGGTGGTGGATTGGGGGGATAAAGAGAAGATGCCTGAGGGGAATCACCCCTGGAAGAAACCGGAGGACATCAAGATACCGGAAGATTACTTAGATAGACCCCCCATCACGGCGCTGTGTGACACGATTGAGACGCTCGCAGAGGAGTTTGGCCACGAGGTTGCGATTATGGGTAAAGCCATGGGCCCCTGGACCCTATCCTATCACGCCGCCGGAGTCGAGAACACCCTCATCATGTCGAGGAGGGAGCCCGATAAGCTGAGGGAGATGCTCGACATCCTAAAGAGGGTGACCCTCGAGTTCAGCGAAGCCCAGATCGAAGCGGGCGCCGACGTGATGTGCATACCTGACCACCTCACGGGAGACCTGGCAAGTCCCAAGGATTATAAAGAGTTTCTCCTACCCCTACACCAAGAGATCACCAAGAAGATCGGTGTGCCCACCGTCCTCCACATCTGTGGAGACACCTTGGACAGACTAGGATACATCGCCGAGTCTGGGTTCGACGCCTTCCACATAGACTCGAAGGTGGACGCCTTCGAGGCAAAGAGGGTGATCGGCGATAAGGTCTCCCTCATGGGCAACATCAACAACCCCGAGACCCTGCTATACGCGGAACCCAAGTACGTACAGATGGAGGCCCTCTACGCGGCGAGGGCTGGATTCAACATCCTAGGGCCCGAGTGCGCCATCCCCACGACGGTTCGCGATGAGAACCTAAAGGCCATAACCGAGGTAGCGAAGAGACTTGAACCAGAATATGGGTGACCACGACGACGAGAAAACATCCCCGTTGTGATGTTGAGAGCCCGGAATCAACCCGTTAAGAAGAGAACATGACCCCCGTAGAGGATCTTTCGGAGGCAAACTCGCGGAGAATCCTGGACGCGGCCTCCCTGAGGGAGCCGGATCAAGTCCCGGTGTATCTGCCGATGGCGGGTGGCTGGCTCGCCGAATTCTACGGGGTGAAGGAGCGCATGATCTACTTTCTACCTGATATAATGTTGGAGGCGATGCTGGCGGCCCGAAGGAGACTCCACGGCCTCATCGACATTAAGCCTGAACTCGGAATGGTCATAGAGGCCTCGGCGCTCGGGTGTAAGATCAAGTGGCCTGAGGACGCCCCGCCCTGGGTGACCCCCTGCGTGAGGGACGCCTCAGACGTGGACACATTAAAGATCCCCGATCCCCACCGCGACGCGTTGATGGCTTATGCCCTCGAGATCTACGGTTATATGGAAAAGAGGATTCAGGAGAGAGGGTTAAACATCCCGGTGGGCATGCCGAATAGTGTTGGGGGTCCCTTCACCTTGGCTGGAACGATCGCTGGCTTAAACAATCTCCTGGTTTGGGTTGGGAGGCAGCCCGATGTGGCCCATGAGTTGATAGGCAAATGCATGGAAGCCGTCATTGTTTGGTGTGAAACGCAGAGGGAAGTCGCCGGTAGGAGTTTACCGGTTTTCTTGCTCGACGACTATTCGGGCTTCATCTCCCCTCATCAGTTCAGGGAGTTCTCGCTGCCCTACATCCGCGAGATCTTCGAGAGACTCGATCATCCCCTAAACGTGTACCACAACGACGCGCCGACAAGCCATCTGCTAGAGTTGTTTCCAGAGACCGGGATGAAAATCTTCCATATGGGCCCCGGCGACACCGTTGACCTAGAGGAGGCGAAGAGGAAGATCGGAAGCAAAATCTGCCTGATGGGAAACATCGACCCGGTGAAAACCCTCTCCCTCGGAACGCCCGAAGAGGTTGAGAAAGAGTGTCTGGGGTGCATCAAAACCGCGGCGGAGGGCGGAGGCTTCATATTGGCTCCCGGCGGGGCGTTGTGTAGGGGGATTCCCCTCGAAAACCTAGAGACCCTGATGGGGGCCGTGGGGAAATACGGTAGGTATCCGTTGGAGCTTTAAACACGAATGATGATCGCGGAGAAAATAGTCGAGGTTGAGGCCGCGTAACCATTAAGGAGGACCAAACGGACGCAATTATGTGCCCTAAATGTAGGGGCGACGATCCCACGCGAAGGGACGCTCTTCATCCTCCCTTAGACCCAGCCAATTAAATACAATTTAATTAACGCATGGGGTTAACCGTGCTATAGCAGAGAACGCCACCGATCACCCGATGGTAAGCTCATGTGGAAAGGACCTTTGGGTCTCTTGTCAAGACCAATATAGTTTAAAATTATTCTTGTTGCTATTCAAACGTTTAAATATAAAACTCCGTTTTAACTTAGAGAGCTGATCAAATTGGGGGCGCTTCATAGACTTTCTTTATTTAATCAGGGAGAAAAGAAGGGTCTAGGGCTGCTTGGATGGGCTATCATCATCATAATAATAATCCTCATAATTTCGTTGATTCTTTGTAATCAGTTCGGTATTCCCGCATTTTGGTGTCCTGAGCCTGAAAAACTTGTGGTGAGTGGGCCAGACAAAATACCAGCTGGTGGTTCAGAGACCTTCACCCTAACCGTGACCCTCACTGGAAAAGCTATAAAGAGAACCTACAAAGTGGCCATAGAGGAAGCTGATACGGTGTATGACGATGTACTCTATGACGAGGAGACGCTGAGCGTCACCATAGTTAATTCGAACACGGGTGGTATAACATTCACCCTTTCATGCTCCGATGCAACCGAGGGAGCCGACGACGTCTATGGGGAAGACAGACAACATATTTCAAAGGATGAAAAAGTCCATCACATCCACGCTGAATATGATAGACCCTTTTGGGACCTGACCAGCGACAACCATGAGGTCAGTTGCGCAGCAGTAGAAGAAGACTAATTTAATTCTTTCATCTAAACAGACTTATAGTGTGATTAAATTCGTTATTCACTTCCCCGAGCAAACCACCCCCAAAGCCCAAACCCGAAGAAGCGAACAAAAATATAGTTAGTTTATACCTTGGAAAATAATTTTAGACAATTAACCCGATGAAAGGGCTCCCCCGCCTCAACCCGGCGCAGAAATCGAGGCATCTCCTCCTCATAGAGTGAAGGCGAAAAAGGCTATGCCGAGAAGGAAGGATACGAGGAGAATCACCAAAACGAAGGTGAATAAGGTGAGGATGGAGATGAGTAGGGATGAGAACCAGCCCACTCCGAAGATGCTCTTCACCACCCATATCCAAGCGAGGAAGGTCACGAGCAGACCGATGAAGGGCCCGAAGATGAAGAAGGCCAAAGATCCAAATACGGCTACCAAGATGGGGCCGACGAGGGTTATGAGAAGGGCCTCCCAGAAGGAAGCCTTGCTGCCCGCCACGATTCTCCCGGCGAGGTACAGGGCAAGGGCCGATATCACCCAACCCATCAGCAGGGGGATTATGACAAATCCGAATAGGCCTTTGAGAGGCGTGGCGAACACCTCAAAAATACATTCATGCGTAAATTAAATATGGTATCCTCACGAGTACTACACGCTCTGTGCATGAACGTAACGTGTTAAGTGATTTGGAAACTTATATAATTTCTACTTGGTATAAACTGATGGATGAAGTCAATAAGAGCATCTGGTATACACTGCGAAAAAAATTATCAGCGTCACAGCGAGAATACAACGGATAATTACAAGAATTCCACGGTAGTTGGAGAGAATGAGTGAGATATTTAAAAGAAAAAAGAGATGCCGCGTGTTCTGCGAACTCCACCCCACGCTGATCGACCCTTGGCGCTAGGTGGAATCCACCATGGAAGCACACCACGTTGACGCATACGTTTTACCCACCATCGGCAGCTACACGGCCTACGTCGATGTGGACGTCGACGAATACGCGAAGAGGCATGGGAACAAACCCAATAAGCTAGTCATCAACGTGTATTCCCCGGAGGAACTAAGTCAAGGAGAGTTGGCTGAGGTCCTCTGTCAATTGGAGGACGAATGGAGCCGATACCTCTGTTATAGGGAATATTCCAACGAAATAAACAGAGGTCTGAAGTGGCTGGGGGTAATAGAGGCGGCTATAGCCTTTGGCATGGCCTACTCGGGTTTCTTCCCCTTCTACCCCGTTCAACTGACCGCTCGCCTCTTCAGGGGATTCATCGACGCCTTTTTCTGGGGAGCCATAATCTTCGCTGGCACCACGAGCATCGGGGCCGTTAGGCTGCTCGCCAACTATAGGAGGATGAGGAATGCCCGGAAACTCGTCGAGAGTTGGCGTGGGTCAAGCGTTAAGATGGGGGAGCAAAGCTCCAAATACGAGATGGTCAAAGACCTCAACCGATATTTCTCGGGTTTGGATGGAAGGGAGATAGAGATTTACAAGGGAATGAGGGAATACTGTAAGGATCGCAACTACAAGGGTCCCCACGAATTCTATAAGTGGAGGGTTGAAGACTTGGAAAAGGAGGAGAGCCACGTCCTCGAATACCGACCAGTCACCCTGAGGAAGCGGCTGAGAAACCTCTTCTTGGGACCCAAGGTTGTCTCGCCCAAGGTCACGGCTCCCATGAGAAGCATGGAGGTGGGGGCTAAGTGAAGCTGAGGGCGTACAACGTCCCGACGAAGGATGGTCACGTCTTCTTTATACCTGAGGACCCCTTCGTCATAACGAAGGAAATTGGGAGGTCCTACATGCCTGAAGACCCCTTCGTGATCACGAGGTCCATGGCCAGATCCTATGTGCAGGAAAGGAGAAAAAACGAAAGGTTTCAAGTGGTTCTCCTAACCTCAAAACTCAACGAAGATGAGGATAAGCTGAAAAAAATCGCCGAGAGGGGCCTCCTCGACACGGCCTATAGGGACGAAAAACTCATGGCGGAATCCATAAAGAGGTTAAACCAATGGTACATCGGCATACACTTGACCCACTGGTTCTATAGGTACTTCCTAGGTCCCCTTCTGATAGCGGGCTCCCTATGGGACCCCTTCGACATCGCGGCTGGCATCCAACTCATCTTCGGTAGATCTATCTTCGTGAGATGGCTCCAAGGCCTCTGCAGTAAATTCTTCGATAAGATCGCCAGGGGCGTGGAGTTCTCGCTTAAGCACATAGACAGCGTCGAGGAACGAGAGGACTCTCGGCTGAAGAGGTTGGAGGAGATCATCGCCTCCCACGAGGATAAGACCGAGGCCTATAAGAGGGCATACCATGCCTGCGACGAGCTTGGACTCCCCCAGCTAAAAAGTTTCTACTTCAAGAGCATGCCGATGGATGAGTGGAAGATCCAGGAGCCCCACATGTACTTCTACTTGGACAGGGATGAAGAGAGACCCCCTACAAAGTCATATAAAAGGAAAAAATACAGGGGGAGGAGGGTCAAGCCGATGGAGGCGGATCTCTTCGATTACAACGTCAGCGCCAAGGATATGCGAGGGATAAAGAGGTACTCCGACCTAGAAAAAATGCTCAAGGATGCCGCGAAGAGGGGGGGCTTCGAGGAAATCCCGCTCTACGAGCTACCCTCCGGTAGAACCGTCTGGGCCTACGCGGTGGGCAACCCGAAAGGTGAGGAGTTCTTGATAAAGGCTGGGTGCCATGGGGGGGAAGACGCCTCTCCAAGAGCGGTCTTGCAGATGATGAGAAGCCTTGGAGGCGAGGGTAGATACACCGAGGAGGTCCTCCAAAAGTCCAGAATCACCTTCATGCCCTGCGACGACCCCGACGGCTTTGACATGAGGAGCAAGGCATTCGTCGATATGTCCGGCCACGAGGAGCATTGGCCCGTTCAGAGGGGGCTCGTCAGGTTCAGAGACGCGAACGGCGTGTGGGGGGACCACGCCAGATCCCCTAGGATCCTCGCCATACAGGAATACATCAGGGAGGTCAAGCCGACCTTCGCCGTCGACCTTCACGAAACCGTCTTCGGTAACGCCTACTTCTGGGCCAAGGGGGCCGGAATACTCAGCATCGAGGACTTCTATATCCCTGTGGGCCTTCGAAGGAAAGCTGAGAGGATGAAGGAGAAGGAAGAGGGCGTCTTAGATCGACTCCTCTCAAGGATTCCCTTCGGAAGAGATCTCCTCGATATAAAGTATACCAGAGACATCATGAGGAAAAACCCAGACTTCGAGCTGGGAGAGGCCATGATGAACCACGTAGTGGACAAGGGCTTCAGGACATTCAACATGGATTACCAAAGGCTGGTGAAGCAATCAACATCCCCGTTAACCCTCCCCCAGCTCATCTTCTTCGACGAGGGGCGATGCATCGATGGACCCCTGCTCTTCGACCTCGACATACGGGTGTGCACGGCTTGGCTCCATCACGAATTCGGTACCCTAGCCTATACTTCGGAGACCTTCCCGAACCCCATGGATGAGAGGATCCTCGAGGATTTAGCCTACGTCGAAGGCGGCATCATGAAGAGGTTGAGGATTGGAAGATATGCCGGGTAGAGACGAGATCGCCTACTATGTGATCAAAAACCCCCTGAGGGACGAGGAAACGATAGCTCATAACGACTATGAGATGGAGAGAGCCCTAAGGGAGCTGGACGGGGGAATGAAACTCAGAGAAACCCTCCACGTCTCCCAAAGAAAGGACGGATTAGAGAAAAAACTAATTAGGTTCAGGGAGAACCTGCGCGAGCGATATTTGAGAGAATCAAACAGGCTTAGGGGTTGGAAGCACTTCATAAGGATCGGAGTCGGCGGAGCGATCACCTACCTAGCATTTCCAAACCTCTTCGAGTTCGGAAGAAACTTTCCCTCCTACATCTTTGAGTGGCGTGGACCCGCATCCCTCCAGCTCCTCGCAGGCATGTTCATCCTGGGGTCCTTCATCGCCTCAATACCCTACGTGGTGGCTCGAATACGCACCCATCGAATCTCGGTTCGGGCAAGTCAGCTTAAGAAGTATGCCGACTTGATGAAGCGCTTGGATGAAGCCGATTTGACGATCGTGGAAAACAGCGGTCTTGCTTCGTTTCATGAGGAAGTTGAGGGTCTAATAGAAAACACCAGGGCCAATTTCAACAAGCTGATTAACGCGGATAAAGCCGATGAAAGGCTCAAGGCTTGTAGGGACATCGAAGATGACCTAGAGAGAATGTTTAGGGAAACGAAGATCCACGGCCTGGAGGGCCTTGACAAATATTACCACGACCTTCAAACCTCATTCTATGAGTTGGAGAAGCGCATAAAGAAACCGAGGCCCTGGAGGAGAGATAAGAAAATGATTAAAGAGCTCTTGAGGGCTTGAGATGAAGCCATACGCCTTATTGGGTGTAGTGACAGGCCTTGCGTTGCTCGTGGGGGCGATCCTCCTATCGGGATTCTATATTATAGGTGAGCACGAGGCGTCGATAGTCGTCGAGTATGAGGCGTGGGAGTTGGTCGGCGGTCGCCCAGAGGACTTGATCAAAAACCTGATCAGAATCCTCGGCGGCCTTCATGAAGGCGGGAGTACCCACATCGTCAAGCGAGATGACCCCTCTCTATTGGCTTTGCCCCTTGGAAACCTCCACTGGCACAGGCCTTGGCCTCTCGGTAGGCACCACCTCGTGAGTCTCAAGCCCCGTGATTATGAGTTGAAGGTTCCCTTCATGTTCTCCGTGGACCCCCAGTACTACTTGGTTTTAACTGAGGGGGGCTTCGAGTTTTTGTCCCAGTACGATTTATATCTCCCAGAGAAATCGGTAGCGGTTCTATTCGTGAATGTAAAGTTTGAGATATCTGAGTTAGAGAATTGGGCTAAGATGGACAAGTATGGCTATGGGGATGACCTAATCAGATTGACTTTGATTCGCGATCTAGAACAGCGCATCTTCCGCAGGATCAATGAGATCTACACGGAGAAAAGAGAGAAACATCCAGATCTCGATGAAGAGACCTTACTGAAGCTCATAGCGGATTACATCCGAGGAAGCCCGGAGGAGGTGGTCAGCGGGTTCCAAGAATACCTTTCAGGCCTCAGGGGAAGGGTTGGTCTGACTTTCTTGGAATATCGCGTCGTCGATCTGCGTGCGGAGCCGATATCAGACTTCCTTTAGCCCCGAGGGTTCTAACGAACGGGAATCCACAAGTCCTTTGCACCCGATTCCCAGCAAATACATTTTTTATTTGGTTAATCGAATACGCTTTTGAGCGAAGATTCTATGAATGCGTCAAGGCTCAGATGTTGAGATGAACCTTCAAAAACTTTTAAGCGAGGTCTTAGATGAGATAACCCCAAAACCAGAAGAGAGAGCCGAATTGATGAGCCTATCTCAAACCTTCATCGAGAGGGCTAGGAGAGCGGCCGAGGAGTTGACCAAAGACTTCGATGTCTTGCTACTGGGGTCTCTGGCCAAGGACACGGCGCTGAGCAGAGACGTGGACATAGACGTCTTCGTCCTCCTGCCAAAAGACCTGTCCAAGGAGGAGCTTCACAGGCTCGGCCTCGAGATCGGAAGGAGAACCTTCTATGATCAAACGCCCATCGAGAGATATGCAGATCATCCTTATCTCGAGGTAGATATCGACGGCGTCAAGGTTAGCGTCGTCCCCGCCTACAGGGTTGAGCCCACGGAGTGGAGGAGCCCCGTGGACAGGACCTACTATCACGTCGAGTACGTCAAGGGGCATTTAGGGGAGGAGCAGAAGGGAGAGGTGAGGCTCCTCAAGAAGTTCATGAAGGGCGTAGGTACGTATGGTTCCGAGGTGAGGGTTAAGGGCTTCTCGGGGTACCTTTGCGAGCTGCTCACCCTATACTATGGAACCTTTCTCAACCTTCTCAAGGCGGTGGAGGGGTGGAGGCCCCCCATTGTCCTGGATCTAGAGGATCAATACGAGGGAGACATCGAAACGATAACGAAAGTTTTCCGAAAAAATCCATTGGTGGTCATAGATCCCGTTGACAAAAGCAGGAACGTGGCCGCTGCTCTGTCCAATAGATCCCTCGCCAGGTTCACGTCGGCCGCGCGGTGGTTCCTGAGGGAGCCATCGAGGGATTTTTTCTTCCCCCCTCCGTTGAAATTTAACGTTGAAAGCGAGTTACGGAGGCGCGGGGACCTCCTCATGATCACCTTCCAACACGGCAAGATGGTGGAGGACACCCTCTATCCCCAACTGGAGAGGCTGGCGAAGAAGATAGGCGTGAAGCTGGGAGAGAATGGGTTCAAGCTTCTGAAGACGGGCATATACAGCGACTTTGAATCATCCAGCTGCCTACTCATAGAGCTCGAAGCCAAAACCCTGCCGAGACGATTCTTCCACCTTGGACCCCCACCCTTTAACCTGGAAAATGAGGAGGCCTTCATAAGGAAGAATCTGAGACGGGGTTTCAGCGTCTGGATTTCAGATGAGGGGCGTTGGGTGGCCCTGAGGGAGAGGGACGTGGTTGAAGCCGATGAATTGATCAGGAGGATAATAGACGAGGGGGTTGTGATCCCAAGGGGCATAAGAGGTCCCGTCACGGATACAGCAAAGATTCTCGATGTCGAACAGATCGCTGAGGAGCTAAGGCTAAACCCCGAGGTGAGACGATACCTCGAAGATTTTTTGGGAAGAAGCGAGTTTTGGATCGAGGACCACCCTTAAGCCTATGATCAGAAGGTTTTTGGTTTCAAATGAGGAATGCCATCGAAGATATCAGTTCGCTAAGACAACTCGACGTCATCTCCTATCCTAGGAGGGACCCCGATGAAGCTAGGAAGAGGCTGAAGAGGCTTCGGGAGCTAGGGGTGACCCACGTCGAGTTCACCGGGAGAACGGAGATCAACGGCGTAAAGATCCTAGGTAAGGGTACCACCAGCATAGTCCTTAAGGTCTACGTCAAAGAGAAGCCTCTGGCCGCCAAAATCCTCAGGTTAGATGCGAACAGGGAGAGCGTTTCACCCGAAGCCGAGAGGGTTGCGATGGCCAATAGGCTTGGGATTGGACCCAAGCTCATCGGTCACACGGATGAGGTGCTCCTCCTGGAGTTGCTCGAAGGAAAAAACATCTTGGAGGCATTGGGTGAGGTCTTGGCTCTTCCACCCGAGGAGAGGAGGGAGACGTTGAAAGACCTCATAAGAGAGATTTTGACCCAGTGTTTTGAGCTGGATCGAATCGCGCTCGACCACGGCCAGCTCTCTCGGCCGGATAAGCACCTCTACGTTACCCCGGATGGGCGCGTAAAGATCATAGACTTTGAAACTTCATCGACATCGAGGAGACCCTCAAACTTGACATCGATTCTGCAGTTCCTCCTCGTGAGTGGACTGCACTCGGGGAGGGTGAGGGATGCACTCGGCGTTAAATCCCTAGATGAGGTCTTTCCACATCTGAAGAGATACAAGAAAAACCCAAACGTAGAGATGTTTGGCCAGATCTTGAAAATCCTCAACATCCATTGACTTCAATCCCATTGGAAGATCCTCACAAACGACTTCATCGAGGATTAAGAGACTTTGGGAATATTCCATGCTATGAGTTCAGGGGTCCGTTGTCCTATACGTGCCTCCCTGAAATTCGACTTTACCCGCTCGGATCAGCCTCTCCAGGTGTAGTCGAACCATGTTTTCCTCAAAGACGCGTAGGACCCAGTCCCTCCTCTGTGCAGATCCGTATATGAAGGCCTTGTCAACGATTTGCTTCAAGTCGTGTTTACCCTTGAGGAAGTCTAGGATTTCCTCCTCTCGAGCGTATATCTTCCCTAGGTATGCCCTTAGTGCGGAGGCTATGTCGCTGAATATGGGTCTTCGGTGGCCGCTTGCCAAGATGTTTATATCCATATCCATCAAAAGCTCGATGGACGTGATGAAGTCGTCTACGCTACAGTTGGGCCAACCATACCAAGGGCCAAAGCCTGTTAGGTCAATGTCCCCCGAGAAGAGGATGCCCCGCTCCCTCTCGTAGAAGCAGCAGTGGCCGGGAGAGTGACCGGGTGTCAAAACCACCTCCCACCGGGTCTTCCCGAAGTCGAGGACATCGCCTCCAGAGAACTCAAATTCAACCCTTGATTCTCTGTATCCATATGACAAAAGCCTCTCCTCAATCACCCTTTCCATGGGTTGCCCCCAAATCCCGAAAAACCTCTTGAAGGCATCGAAGGACCTGATCGCACCCGACTCGACTCCGCAGGCCCAAACCTCACTGAAGAGATGGTTACCCCTTATGTGGTCCACGTGGCAATGGGTGTTGAGGACAACGTCCACTCGAGGCTTCAACGCCCCCAATCGCGAGTCTCCAATCCCCGTGTCGATGAGAACCCCCTTCTCATCTGAGATCATGAGGGAGTTGGAGTGGGGAAAGGCGCCTCCACCCTCACCCTCAACGAAGAAGACGTTTTCAGCCACCTCCAACACGTACTCTTTTTCCTGGTTCAACGCATCGATCACTCCTAAGTCGAACACGTAATTTACTTCATGAGTCTTAAATAACCAACGACTGTTTTCGAAGTAGGCCTATTGACCCCCCAAAAACACTCAAATAGGGAAAAATTGGATATTAGTTTGCAAAGTCGAATTAAGCGCGGATTCGGTTGAAGGGGGAAAAGCCCATGTCCAAGGAGGAAAAGTGTCCCAGGTGTGGCGGCGACACCATCGAACTCGGGACCCCCGTGATTAAGGTTGGGAAAACCCGGGGGCTAAGGGTCGTTGTTCGTCGATGTCTGAGGTGCACGCTGGTGTTTTATGAGGGGATGGAAGAGTGATGGGAGAGCTACTCGAAGAATTAAGGCTCAAGGTCAAGCGCCCTCGCCATTGAAGCTCTTGGACCCTAATTTAAGATTATAGGAGAAGATTGACACCTAGAAATTAGAGATGCTTATAAGTTAAAAGATGGATATTGCCTTATAAAATATTCCTCAACCCTCAGGCGAGTTTAAGAGGCAGAATTAAACCCATGGGGTGTGTTAAAGTGGTTATACCCAAGTTTTATTTCACCTCCGAGGAGAGGATTAAGAGCGGTGAACTCTCCGACGTCTACTTCCCCAGAGCCAAGGAGGTCCTGTTGGAGAAGGGGCTAGCCGAGAAGCGTGTGGTCGCCGACATCCACTCCTATTCCCTCCCTAAGGACCATCAATGGGCGGTTTTAGCGGGGATAGAGGAGGTCGCCCACCTCCTGAGAGGACACAACATTAACGTGGACGCGATGAGAGAGGGCACCATCTTCCGACTATACGAGCCCGTCCTCAGCGTTGAGGGAGCTTACACAGAGTTCGGCGTCTTCGAACCCTCACTCCTAGGCTTATTGAGGCATAGCTCCAGCATCGCAACGAGGGCCGCGAGGTGCAAAAAGGTGGTCGGGGACAAGACGATCGTTTTCTTCGGCATCAGGGCTGTGCACCCCCTCATCACGCCGATGGTTGATAGGGCGGCCTTCATCGGTGGATGTGACGCGGTCTCCGGCACGATAGGCGCCGAGATGATCGGCGAGGAGCCCGTTGGGACGATGCCCCACGCCCTGATCCTCGTCTTCGAAGATCAAGTGAAGGCTTGGAAGACCTTCGACGAGGTCATGAGTCCAGAGGTCCCTAGGATCGCGCTCTGCGACACCTTCTACGATGAGAAGATCGAGGCCTTGATGGCCGCTAGAGCCTTGGGGGAAAGGCTCTATGGTGTGCGCCTAGACACGCCAGGTTCGAGGAAGGGAGACTTCAGGGAGATCGCTGAGGAGACGAGGTGGACCCTCGACATCCACGGCTTTAAGCACGTCAAGATCTTCATGAGCGGCGGGCTAAACGAGTACAACCTCGGGGAACTCCGTGAGGTGGCAGACGGCTTCGGCGTTGGAACATCCATTGCCTTCCCCCCTCCTGTGAACATGGCCATGGACATCGTGGAGCTGGAGGGGAGGCCCTATTCCAAGAAGGGGAAGCTCTCCGGGAAGAAGCAGGTTTACCGCTGTAAGGAATGCTTCGGGGACAAGATGGTGCCCACAAAGGTCGCGGTCGATCGATGCCCGAGGTGCGGCGGCGAGGTGGAGCCCCTCTTGAAGCCTTTGATCAGGGAGGGTGAGATCGTCTCCGATCTCCCAAGCGCGAGGGATATCAGAGACTACGTGCTCCAACAGCTCGAGAGGGTGGAGTTGAGGCTCTGATCGATAGAGGGTTAAGCAAGGGATAGCGGGACGATTTACCCCGGTCTCTCTTGTCGAGGCGAAGGCGTTTGATCTCGAGGATACTATGTTAACCTTAAACCCCAGGCGTCTTTGAAGCTCGACTCCCCTAGGCTTCTCCTTTCCTCCTTCGCTTTTTCACCGCTCGGGTAGCCTATGGGTAGGATCGTCTCAATCGCGTATTTCTCGGGTATGTTGAGTGTCTCTCTTACTTCAACCGTGCTGGAGGGCTTATAAGTCACGGTTCCCAACCCCAACTCCTCGATCATTAGCAGCATGTAGCCCACCGCGAGCCACGCAGACTCTCTAGAATAGGGCTCCGTCTCATCAACGCAGACCACGATCAAATAGGGAGCCTGGGTGAGAAAAGGCTTGACCGGCGTTATTCCCCTCGCCTCCATCCAATCCCTCATCCACTTGGGGACCTTCGGGTGGAATTTCCTCTCCGCCGCCTCACAAGCCTCTCTGACCTTCTCCTTTACGCTTTGATTCTCAACCACGACGAACCTCCAGGGCTGCCTATTCATCCCAGAAGGGGCCTGCCTTGCAACTTCAAGGATCTTAACTATGTCCTCGAAGTCCACGTCCTTCTTCAGGAAGTCTCGGGTGGTGTGTCGTCTAGTGGCGAGTTCCTCGATCAGTTTGAACTACCTCCTCGGTTTACGTCTTTAAACTAGTAATCCCTACTTTAATAAGCGTTTCTAGCGAATTTATACCTTCTTTTTCTTTTCTCCCACGTGACTACGCATCCTCTGATGGTCTTGTTTCTCCCTTAAAACCGGCACGGTCTTGTTGTAATTGGTATTACCCCACTATCGGTAGAATCTCCCCGCATTTTAGTATGCCTATTCTCGCATCTTTTCCCTGTCTTTCGAAGGCCATTTCTATCGCCTCTCCGACGGAACTCGCCTGCTTAAACCCTAGGGCTTCCATATCTTTTGCCGTGAGGCCATCGGAGTAGCAGATAACGTCGGCGCGTCTCATAGCTCGCTTTAACGCGAGCACCGCGGATAAGGCTAACAAGTCGTCGACTTCTCTCTCTTCGATGGCCTTGAGATTCTCCTCGAAGCTGAGCTTCGCTCTCTCTCTAAATATGGGGTGTGCCGGTGAAATCCCTTCGGGGCAAGGCGTTATCAAGATTATGGTTCCCCCGGGCTTGACGACTTCGACCGCATATTCAAGGGGTTTGCCCGCTTGCCAATAATCTATGTCCGATGGATAGCTTGACACCACGACGATGTCGGCCAACCCCGGAACCTTGGGGCAATACAGTTCCCTTGCTGTTTTAACCCCTCTCCTAAAGGCTCTAATAGGGTCTCCGGTAAATATGTGGGCAACTTCATCCTTCTCGTTTAGAACGGTATTTATGATCATTCCCAAGTTGGCTTTCACGGCGATCTCATCCATCTCTCTCCTAATCCTCTTTCTTATTTTCCCAACAAACTCTCCGCTTCGCCTCATCGTCCTGCCCATGACGTGTGTTTGCGTCGTGGTTTCCTCTCCACACACA
Source organism: Candidatus Geothermarchaeales archaeon (assembly GCA_046757245.1). GTDB lineage: Archaea > Thermoproteota > Nitrososphaeria > Geothermarchaeales > JAUWBL01 > JBHHXX01. Next base: position 3,231 of record JBHHXX010000013.1, on the reverse strand, counting down.
CCCGGCTGTATGATTTTCCCCCCTCCACCCCATTCGGCTATGGAATGTGGAACTATGTTGCCTACGCCTATGACAAGGTCTGCTTGAAAAACCTTCTTATTAACAACGATGGGGATACCCGATCTTGTCTTACCCACGTTAATAAGATTGTCATAATCTTTGTAATCATGATTCATTACAGGGATGCGTTCGACAACCTCTTCGCCGAACTTTTCCTGGATCTCCCTCTTTGTCATGGAGCGGTGTGTCCCGAGGGCGATTAAAGCCTCCACGTTTTCATCGGGAACCCCCGATGCATTCAGCTCATCCAGTAGCGCCGGTAAAATGATGTCCAGTGGAGTTGGACGGGTGTTATCGTCACCGACTATGAGAACCCTACTGCCGGAATCAACCATCTTCTGCAGAGGTGGCGAACCCATAGGCTTTCTCAGGGATCTCTTGACCTGCGACCCCACGTCTTCGATGGCTGGAGCCACCCCGCGATCTACAACAAAATAAACTTTCTCGTCTGGGACCTCCAATATGATTTCATCGTCTTTTCCATAAGGCATGGTGACTCGCAGAGAGATCCGCCTCCTTATTCAAGCTATACACTACTTTCAAAGCAAATAACAAGATATACTTTGGTCTGAAGAAGCTTTTTAATTATCATCCGAAGAGGATTTTAAACGGGTAGAAGTCGTTGTTTAAAAACTAAATAGTTGTTTAGGTGCAAATATATTCATCGATTTAAGAGATCTGAAATGAGACTGGAGGAGTGTCTTTGCCTGAGGTAAAGGATTTAATCATCATCGGCTCCGGGCCCGCCGGTTTGACGGCGGCCATTTACGCGGGCAGAGGTGGGGTTAAGCCCTTCGTCATGGGCGGCTTCCAACCGGGGGGACAACTGATGACATCCTACGAGGTGGAGAACTACCCGGGCTTTCCAGAGGGGCTGGGTGGCCCAGAACTCATAGAGAACATGAGGAGGCAAGCCGAAAAGTTTGGTGCGGAGATCGTCGATAGGGACGTGACCGCCGTGGATTTCTCCTCGAGGCCTCTCAAGATTAAGGTGGGAGAGGAGGAATATATGGCCAAGGCCGTCATAATCGCGACGGGCGCCTCACCCAAGTTTCTGGGCTTGGAGTCCGAGAGCAGGCTCTTGGGCAGGGGGGTTTCAGTGTGCGCCACTTGCGACGGCTTCTTCTTCAAGGACAAGGATGTGGTGGTCATCGGCGGCGGAGACGTGGCCCTAGAGGAGGCGCTCTTTCTATCAAAAATCGTGAGGAAGGTCACCGTCATCCACCGGAGGGATGAGCTTAGGGCCGAAAAGATTATGCAGGAGAGAGCCCTCGCGAACGAGAAGATAGGGTTTCTATTGAACAGCGTCCTCGAGGAGGTCCTCGGGGAAAACGCGGTGGAGGGCGTGAAGACGAGGAACGTGAAGACGGGCGAGGTCTCCACGCTGGAATGTCAAGGCGTCTTCATAGCCATAGGTCACAAGCCGAACACCGATCTCTTCAGGGGTCAGGTTGAGATGGACGAGAGGGGGTACATCAAGAGGAGGAACGACACGGAGACGAGCGTGGAGGGCGTCTTCGTGGCGGGCGACGCCTACGACTATAAGTATAGGCAAGCCGTGACCGCCGCCGCCGCGGGCTGCAAGGCCTCCATCGACGCCTTGAAATACTTAGAGGGCTTGGAGGCGGGTTAAAAACTTTTTTCAACGTCACCTAGGACGTATTCCACGCGAAACTCTCAAAACCACTTTGCTCGAAGCCTTCTTTGCTGATTTGAACATCCCCCAGGTCCCTCAACCCGTACACGAAGACCTAAATGGTGTTCATGACCGATCCATCAGCTCAAAGGGGTAAATGTTTTCGGCATTTGTGGGAGATGTTTGAGGCTTCAATAGAGGTTATAAGGAAGACGGCTCCCATAAAGGTCTAGTGTTAGTTTCCTGGGTGACTTGGTATGGCCTTGATCTTGGAATTCGGGGGTAAGAAGCCCCGCATCCACGAGAGCGTGTTCGTGGCGCCCAACGCCACCATCATCGGAGACGTCGAGATCGGGGAAGACTCGAGCGTGTGGTTCAACGCCGTGCTGAGGGGCGACGTAAACCTCATAAGCATAGGGAAGAACTGCAACGTTCAAGATAACTCGGTGATACATCCGGGCCTCCAAGAGACTATAATACGAGACTGCGTGACGATATCGCATGGAAGCGTCCTCGAGGGCTGTGAAATTGGGGGCAAATCCCTGATCGGCTTGAGATCCGTGGTCATGAGGGGGGCGAAAATAGGTGAAAAATGCATGATCGGGGCCGGAGCCGTCGTACTCGATGAACAGAGGATACCTGACAACAGCGTGGCTGTGGGCGTACCCGCCGAGGTGATAAAGGGGATGGATGAACCCCACCTCCGATACATCGAGCATGCCTGGAGGGAGTATCGGGACAGGTCGCGGAGATACATCAAGCTGTTCAATGGTCTTTGACCAAAAATTCAGGGTTTATTCGGCCGCATATGAAGAAAAATTTTGATGCCTTTTGAAGATGTCTATTATGGGTGAAAAGCGCCATCGACCTCGCGAAGAGTTGCCAATTCCCATTAATACAGGCTTTTAGGAAGCGGTAGCGAGATAGCCGGTTCTTATACAGACGTCTCCTCTCGCTACGTTATGGATAAGTGGGATTGAACGCGTCCTTTAGTCGTGGACAAACCCTCTGGTTTGCCCTTGCTCTCGCCTCCTAGCTCCCCCGCTCAATCTATTCTCTTGAACTTCTCCTTGGGAGAGCCGCATATGGGGCACGTTTCTGGAGCCTCCCCCTCCGCGGTATACCCGCAGACTTGGCAGACGAAGTACTCCATCGGATCTAGGTCCTTCCCGGCTTTGACGGACTCTAGGGCCTTCCGATACTTTTCGGCGTGACCCATCTCCGAGTCCTTTGCGTAGCCGAAGCCCCTCACCGCCGCCCTGTTCCCCTCCCTCTGCGCGGTCTCTATGAAGTCGGGGTACATCTTCTCGTACTCGTGGGTTTCGCCCTCTATGGCCATCTGGAGGTTTTCCTCGGTGCTCTTCACCCCCTTCATGACCCTCAGGTGGAACATGGCGTGCACCGTCTCCGACTCCGCGGCGGCTCTGAAGAGCCTCGCGACATGGGGGAATCCCTCCCTCTCGGCCCTATCCGCGAAGGCTAGATACTTTCGGTTTGCCTGACTCTCACCGGCGAAGGCCGCTGCTAGGTTTTCC
>JBHHXX010000012.1:0-39877 GCA_046757245.1 Candidatus Geothermarchaeales archaeon | reverse complement strand
ACTCTAAGAAAAAATATGAATGGTGGACCGGGCGGGATTTGAACCCGCGACCTCTGCGATGCCAGCGCAGCGATCAATCCGTTGGGTCTAACCCATTACCAGGCTGATCTACCGGCCCACATCCAAATTAAGACGATTTCTAGGGTGGTTATCAACTTTGTCGGCTTTCATCTCCCGTCATGGGGGGGAGATCAGGATGACGTTGTCGCCCCTAAGGACCACGTCCCCGAGGTCCATTGCGTTCCCCTCCTTGTCGATGAACTCCGCCTTCTTGAGCACGAGGTTAAGATGTTCGTCGAAGCCCGTCAGGATGCCCCTGATGGTTCTAGAGCCCTTGACCCTCACTATCACGGGTTTCATCAAGCTGTCCCTCAGCGTCTTGATGGTAAGATCGACAGACATCTCAGCTCTACTCCGATCCCAACCGCCCATGCGCCCCACGTCATCAGCCTCGCAAATGAATTAGTGGATCGAGGCTTTATTTATCTTTCTGAATTGCTCCAAGCCCTCTCTCCACCACAGTCTTCAAGGTCTCGAACCCAAAAAGGCGCATTAGCTCAGAAGAACGTCCATACCCGGGATGAAAAATGTTTTTAGAGTCCTGATTTCAACTTTTTTAAGATTGGGGATATCATTTGATAATGTTCCACATAGGCTTCGACGACACAGATTCGAAAGAGGGAATGTGCACCACCTATATCGGGGCGGTGGTCGTCGACGAGTTTAAGAAGCGAGGCATCAAGCTCATCGACTTCCCCCACCTCATCAGGTTAAACCCCAACTGGACCCTGAAGACCAGGGGGAATTGCGCCATCGCCATCAGGGTGGACGCCACCAAGGATCAAATCCCCACCGCCAAAAAGATCGTCCTGGGGGCCATTCAGCGTATGGCCGAGCTCCACATCGAAACCACAAACCCCGGCGTCGCATTCTATGAGGGTGCATCGATTCCCCTGGAGCTAAAGGCGTTTTCGAAGAGAGCCATCCAAGACATCGTGACCCTCAGGGAGGCGGAGGAGCTTGCTGAGCACATAGGCGCCGAGATACACAAGTTCAAGCTCGGGAGAGGCGTAGTTGGGGCGCTCGCGGCCATTGGGGAAACCCTCGAGCAGGACAGGACCTTTGAGCTAATAGCCTATAGGACACCCGAGAACCGGGGGACAAAGAGGAGGATCGACGAGGAATCCGTTCTCAGGGCGGATGCGCTAACCCACCCCGAGACCTTCGACAACTTGGACCCTCAATCCGATGAGATTAGGATCACACCCCACACCCCCTGCCCCCTCCTCTACGGGATACGCGGCGAGAGCCCAGATGCGACCCTGAGGGCCCACGGGTTGGTGAGGGCCCTTGAGCCCATCGAGAGGTGGGTGATCTATAAGACCAATCAGGGCACCGACGCCCATCTCAAGGAGGCCATGGTCGCTGAGGTCAAGCCCCTTAGGTCGGTCATCGTCAAGGGAATAGTCTCTGAGAGGCCTAAGATTATACCCGGCGGGCACGTCATCTTCAAGCTGAGAGATCAAAGCGGGGAAATCGACTGCGCCGCCTATGAGCCGACCAGGCAGTTCCGAAGGGTGGCCGAAGAGCTGAGGGTCGGAGATCAAATAAAGGTCTACGGAGGGGTCAAGAGGAAGCTCGGTCTACCTCTAACCATCAACCTCGAGAAGATCGAGATCCTAAATCTTAAACCCCTCCTAAGGAAGCTGAACCCCCTCTGCCCCGAGTGTGGGAGGAGGGCGAAGTCGGCGGGCAGGGAAAAGGGTTACGTCTGTAAAAGATGCGGGCTCAGGCTACCGGAAGAGGCAGCCACGTTCGAGGAGGTCCCGCGCATGATCAGTCCAGGCCTTTACGAGGTTCCCCCCAGGGCTCGAAGGCACCTAGCGAAGCCCTTGATTCGCGTCTTCTACCCACAAAGAACCTACTAGAGGGAGACGCTGGGGAGAAAAGAGAAGCGATGGGTTTCAACCATCCGAATTATCGATTCTTTCGGCCTTGATTAGCCCAGGGGTTGTTTTAGCCAGATGAACTTTATCTTCCCAAATTCTTCAGGGAGTCCTCCACGAGCGTCTCAAGCGGCCTGTATGGCAATTGGAAAAGAAGTCTAATCGACGCTACAAGCCTTATCGACGAGTCTGGGTAGGTGTATGGCCTACACCTTCCCCAAGCGCTCATACGCTCAACTTCTGGGTCATAAAATCAAGCATCGAGGATCTTTGGAGGATTTCACCCTTGTAACCAGAGAATCGTTATACATTCTCCAGTCTATGCATTAACAAACGCGGCAGTCTCATCAACGCCCTTGACCATCCATTACCCTTTCATGAAAGACGATGAAAAGGTATATTAAATGGTAAGTGTTTCATACTTATCCGATGAGGGTGAGGCTTCAATGTCCAAGACTCCATTTGAGAAGTTTGAGGTCCCCCGGGAACTCGTTGAGGCAGCCTATGAGTCCCTCAGCCTAGCCCAAGAAGTGAGAGGCGTGAAAAAGGGCACCAACGAGACCACTAAGGCCGTGGAAAGAGGCATAGCCAAGATCGTTTTGATAGCGGAGAACGTGGACCCTCCAGAGGTCGTGGCCCACCTCCCCATACTCTGTAGGGAAAAGAAAATCCCCTACATGTACGTCCCGAGCAAGTCAGAGCTCGGTGAAGCCTGTGGGCTGGGAGTGGCCGCCGCAGCGGCGAGCATCGTCGACCCGGGCGAGGGAAAGAAGCTGGTCGACGACATCATCGCCCACCTCAAGAAGCTCGGCGTGTACGGCGAAGAGGGCTGACGGGTGTCCAATTTTGAGTCAGCTAGAGGACTTAACTCCGGCGGAGGTCATCCAGATAGTCGGCAGGACGGGTATGACAGGTGAGGTCTCCCAAGTCAGGGTTAGGATCCTCACGGGGAGGGATAAGGGCAGAATCCTAACGAGAAATGTTTTGGGTCCCGTAAGGATCGGCGACGTGTTGATGCTGCGCGAGACCGAAAGAGAGGCAAGAAAGCTCCGATGAGGGACTTTGAATGGTCATAACATATAGATGTGCCTTTTGTGGTCATGAAATCCCCCCCAGAAGCGGAACTATCTACGTGAAGAACGATGGCACCGTCTACAGGTTTTGCTCGAGGAGGTGTAGGGTCAACGTCCTTCTCTTTAAGAGAGATCCAAGGAAGTTTAAGTGGACCGCTAAATACGTGAGGGGTGGTTTAAAGAGACGGAGTCGCTGAAGAATTTGTCTTATGAATTTTCATTGAGGTTATCCACCCCAAACAAGTCATTAGTCTTGAAGATGGCCCCTTTTGACATAGGACGTGTGAGACGAAGCGAAATCGTTTCATGAGTGAACGACGGGTTCCTACGTCAACCACCTTGTTCCTTTTTATAAATAGAACTCCAAAATTAGATAATGAGCGTTTAACTATCGGCTAAACTCGAGGAAAGTGGTTTCAATGGACAAAGAATCTAGAGGCGGAAAAACCGAGGAAACCCTCATTTTTCTGAAACCCTCGGCCCTGAGTAGGGGACTCGTGGGCGAGATTCTCAGTGTGTTCGAGAGGAAGGGCCTTGAGATCGTCGAGTTGAAACTCACCACCATGTCCAAGGAAACGGCGGAGAGGCTCTACTCGGTGCACAAGGGTAAACCCTTCTTCGAAAGGCTGATAGACGTTGTGAGTGGAAAAAAGATCGTCACGGCCATATTGAGGGGGGAAAACGCCATAAGCGTCGTACGGAAGATGATCGGAGCGACCAACCCCGCCGAAGCCGAGCCCGGAACCATCAGGGGGGACTATGGCTTGGACATCACGGACAACCTAATCCATGCCTCCGATTCCCTCGAGAACTACCTCTACGAGTCCAAAATCCTCTTTTCTGATGATGAGAAGACTCCTAATAAATCTACAGCATAAATTTCTAGTTGACGGATTCCCTAGGCTGAAATCTCTTGGGCCACGAGGTCTTTACGTGGGTTTGATTTTCTCTAAGATTTAAGACGAAGACGGATATTGATTTATAGAACGGATAAAGCTTCAGCATAGCGAGCAGTGAGGAACAATGCCAAGGACCCGATACAGGCAGCCCATCATAACGGTCTTGGGCCACATCGACTGTGGTAAATGTGTTAGTCCAGAAACGATTATACCCTTAGCCAACGGTAAACTCGTTACAGCTGAAGAATTATATGCTTCATATGAGTGTAGAGGCGAGGTCAAGAAGGTTAATGATGGTTTTATCGTCGAGGTTAGAACTGGCCCTGAGATGTTTAGTTTTGATGGTCAGAAAATCATTACAAGACACGCAACGCATCTTTGGAAGTTGAGGGCTCCTGAAAAACTAGTTAGAGTAAAATTAGCCTCTGGCGATGAAATCACCACCACATTGGAACATCCCTTTTTCGTCTTAACATCGTCCCTAGAAATCATGGAGAAAAAAGCGGAAGACGTAGAAAAAAATGAGTTAATTTTAGTGCCGAAAATATTAAACTTTGATTCTAGTCTATCCGAAATAAAAGAAGAAATGTTAAATAGAATGGAGCAAACAAAAAACTTCGTTGTTTTTCTAGATAAAGAAAAAAGTGAAGCTTTTCTTGAAAAATTATCTCAAACGAATCTCCAAGAGTTAAAGAGGATTAAACTATTCAGTACTGATCCCTATACATGTGTGGCTCATAGAAGATTTAGATTGAGGGACTTTATCCTAATCTCAAAACATCTTGGTTTTGATGAGGTTGAGATTTATAATATGATAGCATCCATTAAAAACTCTTCGGAAAAGTGGAGGGCTGGACACACGAGTAATGAAATGAGATTACCTAAAAGTGAAGATGATTTTAAAAAGATGGGTTATGTATTGGGTTGTCTTGCCGGAGATGGATACATTCCACGTGGGACACTAAATAACAACGATGAAGATATTCAAACCATTTATCAACAATATGTAAATGAGGTGTTTGGGCTAAGCTCTAAGGTTAAGCAGGGACGAACCTGCCAGATAGTTGAAACCAATGGCGGAAGAACTTTCAAAAGATTTTTAACAGAGTTCATCGGATTTCCGGAAGTGAATAAGAGCTCAGAAATAGAGTTTCCACAGATTTTAAGGTCGTACAAGCTAGCCTTCATAGGCTTCGTTGAGGGTTGGTTCGACACCGATGGATATGCCTCTCGATCAAGAAACTCGATAGAGATTACGAGTAAGAGCAAGAAGATAGTCAAACAGGTGGCGACATTACTGCTGGGTTTCGGCATTCACTCAGTGATAGCTTATAGGAGAGGATACTACACACTGCGAATCGCCAATAAACCCTACATCGAGAATTTTCTATTAAATTTCAGTCTAAGATCGCGAAGAAAAAATGAAGTAATCGTAGAAGTCGCTCAAAAGAGTTTAACAAGCAGGGTATTTGATATGTTGCCTATGCCTGGCTCTGCATTAAACAGCTTCCAAGTGAAGAATATATATCAGAAAATACCGCACTTCAATATCTATCAAAGATATTCCAGACTTTCTAGACCATTCCTACAAAAATTGATGAATGCTTTAGAAAATTGCGAGGAAGTTAACGTTAAAAAATTAAGGCTTTTAATAGAAAGCGATATAAGTTGCGTGAAGGTAATCTCAAAGGAGATCATAAAGGCTCCGTGTGAATATGTTTATGACTTCACGATGCCGGAAACCCATAATTTTGTAGCTGAGAGAGTTATCGTTCATAATACCTCCCTACTTGACAAGATTCGGGGTACAGCCGTGCAGGCTAGGGAGGCCGGTGGGATCACCCAACACATCGGGGCGAGCTACATGCCGAGGGAGACCGTCGAGGCGATATGTGGTCCCCTTCTAAAACGCTTCAACTTTGAGATGATTGTGCCCGGCTTACTCGTTATAGACACCCCTGGCCACGAGGTCTTCAGCAACCTGCGTTTGAGGGGCGGCTCCGCATCAGACATATCCATACTGGTGGTGGATGTCATGAAAGGTTTTCAGGTTCAGACGCATGAGAGCCTCGACATACTAATCTCCAGGAAGGTTCCCTTCCTCGTCGCCGCCAACAAGGTGGACCTGATCCACGGCTGGAGGCCCAAAAAGACCCTCTCCATCATGGAATCCTTGGAGAAGCAGAGCCCGGAGGTCAGGGAGAGACTCAACGAGAAGATCTACGACGTGATCGCGGCCCTCTCGACCTACCAATTTAGGTCCGAATACTTCGAGAAGGTCAAGGACTTTAGGGAAACCGTCTCCATCGTGCCCGTGAGCGCCGTCACCGGGGAGGGTCTCCAAGAGCTCCTAACCATCCTCGTCGGGTTAACCCAAAAGTTTCTCTTGAAGAGGCTGGAGGTTGACTACACGAGACCCGCCAAGGGAAGCATACTGGAAGTCACCGAGGTGCCCGGGCTCGGCACGGTTCTGAAGGTCATCCACGTGGGGGGAGTCCTAAGGACAGACCAAAAAATCGTTCTCGCCACGCCCGACGGCCCTATCACCACTCGCATAAAAGCCATGTTGATGCCGGCGCCCCTAGACGAGCTGAGGGCTCCCCACAGGAGGTTTAGGTCTGTGGAGGAAACCCTGCCCGCCTCGGGGGTGATTATCGCGGCCGCCGATGTCGAGGAGGCCTATGCTGGATCGCCCTTCTACTCCTTCCCCGTTGGAACGGATCCCTCGCCTTATGTAGAGGAGATTAGGAAGGAGGTGGAGACAATTAGGATTATGGAGGATAAGGTCGGGGTAGTGGTTAAGGCTGACACGCTGGGCTCCCTTGAAGCCTTCGTTGAACACCTTAAGAGGAAGGGCATCCCCATCAGGAGGGCAGATGTCGGCTCTGTTTCAAAGAGGGATGTGGTTGAGGCCTCCGTGGTGAAAAAGACCGATGACCTCCGAGGCGTGGTGCTCGCCTTTAACGTGGCAACTCTCAGCGAAGCTGAGGAGGAGGCTTCAAAAGAGGATATCCCCATCTTTGAGGGAGAAATTCTCTATCGTATAACAGAGGAGTATCTCGAGTGGGTTTCACGGGTTTTCATCAGGGAAAAGCAGAGGAGGTTGGAGGCTTTGGTTTTCCCCGGGAAGATCAAGGTATTAACGGGCTACGTCTTCAGGAAGAGTAAACCCGCGATAATGGGCGTGGAGGTCTTGAAGGGAAGAATCAAGCCGAAACACACCCTCATCCGGGATGACGGAAAGAAGGTTGGAGACATCCATCAAATCCAGGAGAGGGGAGAGACCTTGAAGGAGGCGACTCGGGGGATGCAGGTGGCCATCTCTATAAGAGACGCGGTCGTGGGGAGGGATATCTTTGAGGGAGACGTATTACACGTTAACATCCCTGAGCAGCACGCACGTCAGCTCTTAGGCGAGTTTTACCCCGACCTCAGCGGAGATGAAAGGGATGCCCTAGATGAGCTGGTGGAGATTAAGAGGAAGTCGAATCCGCTCTGGGCTTACTAGTCTTATCCAAAACATTTAAAGTAGGTGTTGACGCCATATTCAAATGTGGTGAAGAGCTTAATTGGTCAAGTTTAAGCTGAACATCGCCAACCCGAAGGAGGACAAGACGACATCGATGGAGATAGATGAGCCTAAATCTCTAGCTCTCCTCAACAAGAAAATCGGAGACGTAATAGAGGGTGCCATACTGGGCTTAGAAGGAAAAAAGCTGAGGATAACGGGTGGCTCCGACAGCAGCGGCATCCCTATGCGAACCGACGTCCACGGTGGAGTGAGGAAGCCCATCCTTCTCTCCGGGGGAGTCGGGATGAGGAGCATCAAGAGGAAGGGCTTGAGGAAGAGGAAGGTCATAAGGGGAAACACGATAACGAGGGACATCTGGACCATCAACTTAGTTGTGCTGGATTCGTGAATACAACTAATTACTACTTTTCATCCCACAGCCTCAAATCATCCAATATGATAATTCTTTAATCTTCTTTAATCATCTATATAGATATTAATTTAATCTAAAGATAATTCTTAAAATATCTATACATATTTAACGATTTAGGGTTGAAGACGCCATGAATTCTGAGAAAGTTAATAAATCATTCGCCAGACAAGTAAAATACCCTAGGATGTCGGTGGTTTTGTCCATGACAGCCGCTAACGCTGTTCTCTATTGGATCTTTTCCTATCTTACATCCTCCATAACCCTGCTCGGCATCGCCCAATTTAGACCCGCGGTGGTCATTCCGGCCCTCTTCGCCACCCTGTTCGGGCCTTGGGTAGGAGGTGTAGGAGCCGCCGTTGGAACGTTCATAAACTCCTTTTTTGTCCCCACTGGGCCAGCGTTAAGCCTCGTAGCAGGGGTTCCAGGGAACTTCGCCGCCTTCTATTTGTTGGGTCTCCTAACCCACAGAAAGTTTTCCTGGGGGAGGGTTTATCTAGCCTCAATAATCGCCCTTTTCGTAGGGAATCTGGTGGCCGCCATAGGCGTGGCATTTTTCTTCATGTTCGTTAATCCCATCTGGGCCACCCTGTCCTTAGAACAGATCGTGACAATCGTCATAGTTTTCGTTGGTTGGTGGATAATAACGATGTTCCCCTTCATCGCTGTTATCTATCCGTTTCTCATTAGGGCTGTTTCCTACGCGGCTCCACAGTTTGTTCCATCATCAATAGTGAATCATACACTGAGAAGAGAGGTGAAGAGTAACGGCTTTGTTATAGCCTTTTTTGCGGCGGGCATCATTTTTCTCATTACCTATGCTGTCTTACTCTTGCCCCCCCTTGGGGCATCCTTGGAAAGCGTGCTTAAGTCAGCGCTAATAGCTGAAGTGATGAAACTCATCTATTTGATCAGTGGAAGCACATTTCTGATTATCTCTGGAGTTGTGATGGCATATCAGGCATATAGGGTGAGGATCACCCTTTATGGTGAGTAGAAGCGAAGGCAAAGAGGAGGAAATGATGATCTTTTCGGAATAGTCGAATATGGCCAAGTTCTCAATCCTCAAATCAACGGATGGAACAAGGGAGGTAAGACTCAGCGAATATGGGTTCAACCCTGCCGATTCTCCCACTCCTCAACTCGTATACATTGGGAACATCTCTACCCATGCAATAGACGGTAAAGGCCTTCCGCAATAAGACGACCATATTGGTCAAAGCCCCAACAAATATCGCAGAGAGCCAAATCTACATATCTTCTGCCATGCAATATACTACCTAAAATCTATATGCGCGTATAGGATTACAAAATGTCCCAAGATATGTCCCAAGGTAGCCTATCTTGGGACAAAACCCGGGGGCGCACCCCAAGGCATATATATCTATCAGATAGATCTGGCTATAGTGGAAGAGTAGCCTGAAATGTCTTCGAGATTAAAAACTCCGAGGCAGCCCGAGGTGAACGTGGGCACCGCGGGGCACGTGGACCATGGGAAGACCACGCTCATCCAAGCCTTGACGGGGATTTGGACGAGCAGCCACAGCGAGGAGCTGAAGAGGGGCATCACCATCAAGATTGGCTATGCTGATATGCCCGTATATGAGTGTTCATCCCTGACCGGAGCCAAGAGGTTTTCGGTGACACCCGAGATTCCTAACTGTGGGGGAGAAGTCGTCTTTAGGAGGGCGGTGAGCTTCGTTGATTGTCCGGGACACGAGAGCTTGATGGCCAACATGATATCTGGAGCCGCGGTCATGGATGGAGCCATAATGGTGATAGCGGCCGATGAGGCGGTGCCAAGACCCCAGACAAGAGAGCATTTGGCGGCGCTCGAAATCCTCGGGGTCGATAAGATAGTTGTGGTTCAGAACAAGGTGGATTTGGTCTCCAAGGAGGTGGTCAAGGAAAATTATAGGCAAATCAAGAACTTCGCGACTGGATCGATAATGGAGGATGCGCCAATCATCCCGGTCTCAGCCATCCATAAGATAAACATGGAATACCTCTTGGAAGCAATTGAAAACACCATCACCACCCCGGAAAGGGACTACTCCAAGCCCATCAAGATGTTCGTCATACGCTCCTTCGACGTTAACGCGCCGGGTACGCCCCTCAGGAAACTGTCGGGCGGCGTGATAGGGGGAAGCATACTCCAAGGCGTATTGAGGATCGGAGACGAGCTGGAAATCCTTCCAGGATACTTGGAAAAGAAGAATGATAAAATAGTGCATGAGCCCCTATACACCGAGGCTCTGAGCCTAAACTCTCAGACCCTCCGCTTAGAGGAGGCGCACAGCGGGGGGTTGATTGGGGTGCAAACCGATCTGGATCCCGCCTTAATGAAGGCCGATGGGATGGTGGGCAACGTCACGGGCAAGCCGGGTACACTGCCCGACGTGCGTTACGAGCTCGAGATGGACGTGAAACTCTTCAAATACGTGGTTGGAACCGATGAGACGGTGGAGGTCTCAAAGATTGTCTTGAATGAGCCTCTGAGACTGAACATTGGCGCCGCGGTGACCCTGGGCGTGGTGAGGAGCGTTAGGGAGGACATCGTTTACGTAAACCTCTTGAAACCCGTTGTCGCCGAGCCTGGGTTTGACGCCGCGATCGCTAGAAGGGTCGACGGGAAGTGGAGGTTGATAGGCGTAGGCCATGTAACAACATAAACCCTGAACGATTGATATGCTGGGTTGCTCTTTAGCCTTATGGGGTTTAAAGCCTTAGAGACATTCTTGAATGGGCATTTAGATTCATTTGAAGCTATGCGATCAAATTGTTTATGAATTGTATGTTATGCCTTACCCTTGGCTTTTAAGATCTCGGTGTGGCAAACATCGCATATAGCCCGATACGCTATCTCATTTTTCGGCGCGAGGTCACCGCAAATTGAGCAGCGTCTCTTACTTGTCGATTCCTCTCCAGGTCCCCCCAATCCCCCCTTCGAAGTCTTCAAAAGCGAAAGCTGTTGCTCTACCAGCTCCCTTGTTCGTCTAACCGTCGCGTTTTCCCTTACGGCTCTACGGGCCGTGACACGTTGTATCTTCTTATCGGCGATTCTCAGGAGGGCCAAGCCATGGTCTGGCGTTAACGCCTCAGACTCGATATAATCCATTACTTCCTCATCCAGATTGAGCAATCGAATTCGATTTGAAACATACTGTTTGGATTTCCCCAGGGCATCAGCTATGAAGAAGTAAGATACGTTGTGTTTATCGTGGAGCTCCTTAAAAGCCTTGGCCTCACTTATAGCCCCAATCTTCTCCCTTATGAGGTTTTCGGTTAGACTCAACATGAGGCGCTCCGTATCGTCGACCTCAACCTCAACAACAGGTATCTGAGTGAGCCCAGCTCTAAAGGCGGCCGTATACCTCCTATGCCCAGCAATTACGACGTATTCACCACCATCCTTGGCCACGAGAATGGGTTCGAGGACTCCGTGGAGCCTTATGCTGTGGATGAGCTCGTCCATGGCTTCGTTCCCCATGTGTGATCTAACGGGGAAGTTGGGAGCTCTTAGGCTTTTAATAGGCATATATCTGAATTTTTTGATCTTCACTTGATTGTCTATCGTGGGGATCTTCTTGTAGACGCCCCCATAGTCTCTTAGGACTTCCTTACTCTCTTTAGCCAACCTCGACATGATTTAACCCTCTCTTCCCAATATCCGGCTCCTCAAACTTGGTCCATCCCAGAGTGTAAATGATTGACGCTCCTCCTGTTTCCTCTGAGTGACTGCTCTCGCCGATGTGCAAGAGTTTCCATCCCTTTGCGAGGAGATGGTTGATTGTTCCCTCAACTTCGGTTCCGATCTGTGCGCTTAGAAGTTTGACCTTCTTGACTTGTTCAAGTTCGCTCATTTTCTCATCCTAATAATATGATTATACTTATACATAAATCATATTTAAATCCTATTTAAATCATTATAAATATCGAGTCTAGATTCAAGCATAAAGGAATTATTCTTCCACGATCCATTGACCTTGACTAGGCTAGATTGGAAAAAACGTGGGTAGAGGTGTTGATCTCTTTCAGAGGGGATCAAAATAGAAATTGTTTGAGCCAAAAGGATAAGGGTCGTTTTCACTTTTTGTTTGGGTAAATCAGGAGACTTATTTCGCTAACACTTAATCCTAATCAGGCAAGATTAAGGAATGAACCGTGGATCTGAGGTCTCGGCGACAATGTTTTTTACCCATCGCCTACATTTAGGGTTTCGGGGTGTCTTAAAATTAGGGTTAGGAAGATTTTGATCGACTCCAACTTCCTCCTGAGGGCCGTGGAGGAGGGAAGGGACGTCCTTGCGTTGATAGACGATGTTCTGGGGATGCCCGTCCCTAAGGCCACCTTGGGAAACGTCCTCGAGGAATTGAAAAAGCTCTGTGAGACGGAGAAGAAGGCTCGAAAGGTCCAAACCGCGCTCAAGCTGGCGGAAAAACTTGAGATACTCCCCTACACCCCGGCGTCCTCAACGGATGAGGCCATCGTGAAGACCTCCGCCGAGGGAGGCTTCGCCGTTGCCACCAACGATTTAAATCTGAGGCGTGAACTGAGGGCGCAGGGCATCCCGGTCATCTACTTCAAAGACGGCTATTTGAGTGTAGAAGGGTATATCACCTTTTAAAAAGACTACAGATTTTTAAGTAAAGTTGTTGGGTTCATAGAGTTATATCATTTATTGTATACTATGAATATTCTTTCTATTCTAGGTCTGTTGAATCTAAGCCCAGCCTATGCATAAAATTATTAATGGAATGCCACATTAAATGTTTAATACCCGAATTCCAACCCTATTGATGGTTTTACGGCTAAGAAGTGTAATTTACGCGTGATGGATTGAATGAAGCTCAAACTGCCCAGGGGCTTGAGGGATGTCGAGCCCGAGGAATACGAGAGGATCAGATACGTAAACGATAACTTCATGCGGGTAGCCGAGAAATTCGGCTTCTCCTTCATGGAACCCTCAACCATAGAATTCTTCGACATATTGGCCTTGAAGTCTGGGCCCCAGATCAGGGAGGAGATCTACGCCTTCAAGGACAAGGGCGGCAGAGACGTCGCCCTAAGGTTTGACTTAACGGCGGGGATGACGAGGTATGTGGTGTCAAACCCCCAACTGCCAAAACCCATAAAGCTGGCCTCCCTCTCAGTGATGTGGAGATATGACGAACCCCAGTTCGGAAGATACCGTAGCTTCTACCAGTGGGACGTTGAAATCTTCGGGGCTGACATCGAGAAGGCCGGGGGAGAGGTCATATGCTTCTCCGAAGAGCTCCTGAGAAAACTGGGCCTTGAGAGGCTTAGGACGAGGATCTCCAGCAGGAGAGTTATAGAGAAAATCCTCTCAAAGTATGTTGAGGGGTTGGACCCCATAGAGGCCATGAGGATCATAGACAAGAAGGAGAAAAGAGGAGTCGAGGGCGTAAAACAGATGCTGCTCGAAAGAGGGGGGAGAGAGGAGAACGTGGAGAAACTCATGGAGATCGTCTCCATCTCAGATCGGCCTCAGAGGTCCGCGGAGAGGATAGGTGAGGTGGAGGAAGACCTCGCTGGAAGCGATGAATTTGAAGAATTGATGAGAACGGTGGATTGGGCTCAGAGGCTGGGGGTAGAGAACATGGTCCTCGACCTCAGCGTCGTGAGGGGGATAGACTACTACGACGGCGTGGTCTTCGAGGTGGAGAGCATAGACGCCCCCGAGGTCGGGAGCCTCGTCGGAGGGGGGGCTTTCAACTCGCTGGTTGAAGTCTTCGGCGGGAACTTCACGGCTTTCGGGGCGGCCGGAGGCATTGAGAGAACCCTGATCGCCCTCGAAAAAATCGGGAGTTTTAGGGGTGAGGGGGAAGCCGAGGGCGTCTTCATCACCTATACTGAGGAGGATATGATGTTGGAAGCCCTAGGGATGGTTCGAAAGATCAGGGGTGCTGGAATCCCAGTGGACTACGATCTAAGCGGAAGAAGGCTCGAGGCCCAGCTCAAATACGCCGAGAAGAAGGGATATCGAAATGTTGTGATAGTGGGTAAGAGGGAGTGGAGCGAGGGAAAAGTTGTTTTGAAGGATTTCACGACGGGAAAACAGGTAGAAATCTCCCCCGGTGAACTGATAGAATCCCTCAAGAACATCTCCAGGGCAAGGGAGGCCTAGCCAACATTGACGCTTAAGGGTAGGGACATCATCTCTGTCTTCGACTTCACGATCGACGACTTCCACAGGTTATTCAAGAAAGCCGAGGAGATGAGGGAGATGTTTCAAGAGGGACCCTCAAACCTGGCTAAGGGAAAAAACCTCACAACGATCTTCTTCGAGCCTTCGACGAGGACGAGGCTAAGCTTCACATACGCGATGCTGAAACTCGGTGGAAGCGTCGTCGACTTTGGACCGGTTGAGGCCTCATCGGTGGCAAAGGGGGAAACCTTGGCTGACACGATAAGGATGGTCGATGGCTATGGAACAGATGTCATCGTGCTTAGACATGGATTGGAGGGGGCGAGCCGATTGGCCGCCGAGGCGGCTTCAGCACCAGTGATCAACGCTGGAGACGGCTCTCGAGAACACCCCACACAAGCCTTGCTCGACCTATACACGATGTGGAGGGTCTTCGGGAGGATAGACGGCCTCAAGGTGGGCATTTTGGGGGACCTGAAGCATGGGAGAACGCCGAGCAGCCTCTCATACGGACTCTCGATGTTTAACGATGTGAAGATATACTTTATAGCCCCCGAGCTCCTCCAGATCAGAGAAGAGGTGGTGGAGAAGATAAGGTCTAGGGTGGACTACAGTTTAAGCGAGGGATTAAAAGAGGTAATCGGGGACCTAGACGTCTTATACGTGACTAGAATACAGAAGGAGAGGTTCACGCACGAACACGAGTATCTATTGGTGAAGGGCACATATAGGGTAGACGAAAGGCTTCTCAAAGAGACAAAGGCGAAGCCTATCATCATGCACCCTCTTCCACGGGTAGACGAGATATCCCCGGAAATCGACAATTTCCCCAACGCCAGGTATTTTGAACAAGCCTCTAACGGCGTATTCGCGCGAGCCGCCTTGATCAGCGAGGTCATGGGGTTGGAGGAATGAATGGAGAGAACATGATCGTCAAAAAGATCAGGGAGGGGTTTGTAATCGACCACATACCAGCGGAGAGAGGGTTAACCGTGCTTGGGCTTCTTGAAGCTGAGGAGAAGAGCAGGGGCCCAATTATCCTCTTGATGAACGTAGAAAGCAAGAAGATGGGTAAAAAAGATATCGTTAAGTTAATAGACATGTCTCCAAAGAAACAAACCGTGGATAAAATCTCCCTCGTGGCTCCAAACGCCACCTTCAACGCAATAAAAGATTTTAACGTGGTTGAGAAAAGAAAGGCTGAGAGGCCGAATAGAGTGGTTGGAATTCTGCGATGCCCTAACCCCAAGTGTATAACCAACGATGAAAAAGAGCATGTCACCTCGGTCCTTCGCTTGATGGATCGGGAGTCCCCCCTTTATGTCTGTCAGTACTGTGATAGGATGGTGGAGGAGGAAGCGATCCCAGATCTGCTCCTCTAACGAATCGATGAGGGCAATTCACGCAAAGCCTTAGGGTGGTTTACTGAGCCGTAAATGCTTCAAGATCGACTCTGACTTGGTTTAATCACGGTTGCATTTTAACAACGCCGTATTTTTCGTAGTAGTCGATCCAATACTGTTTTATCTTCTCGTCTGTGCTGTCTTTGATTAGGTTAAAGATCGTCTGTATGTTCAAGATTGGGAAGACCTTTATGCCGGACTTGTCTTGGATAAAATCGACGGCGCTTTTATCTTCAACTTCTTCTGCGCCGCCCATCTTCTCCTGTCTATCCACGGCGAGAATCATGCCGACTATTCTGTGGGGCCCCAGCACCTTCAATTTTCTCATCGAATCCATTTTGGTTCTCCCCGTTGTTATTACATCGTCGATTATCAAGATCTTTTGACCGGGTTTGAAGTGTCCCCCACCAACTATCACCTTCTCAGCGTCTTTGTCCCCGTAGCTCTTCACCTCTTTTCTATCATACATATACCTCTTCCTCATCCCGAACAACTCGCTCAAACCCTCGCAGGTCAACGCCGCTAAGTTGATTCCCTTGTATGATGGACCGAAGACGAAGTCAAAATCTTCGAGTTCCCCCTCTTCCAATAATAACGCGACGTAACTCGAGAATGCCCACTTAATCTTAGCCAGAGACTCTCCATCCGTCAAGGCCCCGAAGTTTATGAAGTAAGGCGACTTTCTCCCGCTCTTCAGGTGGAACAGCTCATCGACGCTCGGTGCGATTTTTAGGCCACCCCTCTTGAGTAGAACATCCAGAAACGTCCTTTCTATTTTTTCCTTCGAGACAAGCCCCTCTACGGAAACTACCCCGCTCTCCAAGAGCTTTATGATCGAACCGAAGTATAGAAGTGAATCGCAGTACGTACATTGAAGCACGGTCTTCTTGACGTCGTCCGATTTTATGACCTTAAATTTAGCTCTCGCCGGCTCATATTCGGCGTTAGTAACGCAATAGAGGTTGGGACACTTAAAGAACCCCACAATAAAATCGGGGAGTTTGACCCTCCGCTTCTCCTTCACCTCCCCGTCTTCCACGCGGTTGATGGTCGCGGTGGGAGCCACGAGGGAAATAAGGTCGATCTCCCGCGATGTCAGATACCTCCCCTCCACCTTGATGATGTCTTTCTTTCCGTACTTGGTGCTATCCACGTTTGAGGCTATTACGACCCTTGCCTCCGGGTCGATCTTCAACACCTTCAAAACCAGAAAGGCTTTCCCAGGCGGTATATGATCTATGACAATCCCATCCTCGATTTTTCTCACCAATAAACCCTTCTCTACCCCTCTCTCCTGAACCATCCACTACACCCCTGACCTAATCGATGAGAGTAGCTTATTCAACGCCTCGGAGGGGTCTTGAGAACCATAGATGCTCCGACCGACGATGAGGAAGTTCGCACCAGCCTTCAAGGTCTCCCCTGGGTCACCCCCCTGAACACCTATTCCAGGTGCGAAGAGTAGAGTCTTTTCCTTTACTTCACTCCTTATCCTTCTGATTATCTGGGGCCTTGTGCCCGGAACGATGAAGCCGTCTACACCATGTTTAACACCTAGTGAGACTAACTCACCATAGGTCTCTTCGAAGAAGGAGAGAGCCCCGGGATGACTCATATATACGATGCCTATGGTTCCCATACCCCTATCCCTGGCCTCTTCGATGATTTTGTCGAAGCCCCCCTCATAACCCGTAAAGACGTGAAAGATGACGGCGTCGAAGCCGAGGTCGAAGAGGTGTCTAACGATCAAGAGGTTTGTGTTGGCTATGTCGGATATCTTGAAGTCTCCGATGAAGACTAGGTTCTCGCTCTTACCCTTCATCTCACCTATGAGGTGGTGGAGTTTCGTTGAGCCCAGAGAGAGGAGGAGGGGGAAACCCATCTTTACGCCCACAAGGCCATCGGACAGACCCTCGATCAGGTCCTTACACTCATTCAAAAGCGTCTGCTGTTTTCCCGGCTCGTCAATCCACTCTTTCAGGGGCAAATAGAGGTCCAATGCCAAAACTATTGGGCTGTTTACGGTCATCTTCCTCAGTTGGATTTTCTCTACAAACGTTCCCCCCATCTATCCCACACCCTAAGGCTTAACATCACAAAATCGAAGGTTTCGCTCATATCCTCACCTTCCTCCCCGTTTGATCGTATTCATGGCATCCAAAATCCCTCAATTTTTTGAGTACATCCGAAGGGAGAACGGGTCCCTCCACGCAGAGCCTGATGGCCCGGTCTTCGCCGTCGATTAGACACGAGCCACACAGTCCTATGCCGCACTTCATCAGCCTCTCCAAGGAGGCCTGAGAAGGAACACCCACTTCCTCGCAGATCTTCCAAACCCTGTAAACGAAGGTTTTATATCCGCAAGAGACCACGAGGTCATATCTAGCCTCCTCCAGCCTCGTCTTGAGTTTCTCGTAATACCTCATCTCCTCGGTGTTGCCCATTACCACTTCTACAGAGGAGACGAGGGGGTTAAGGAGCTCAGAAAGGATGACATCGCCTTCCTTTAGCAGGGGCAGGGCCTCGGTCTCCAGATTTTTATCCTTCCTCTCCCTCGCCAGGAAGTAGAGTGGAACAAGACCTAACCCATAGGAGGCGAGGAGAACCCTCTTGGCCTTATCGGTCCGAAAATAGGTTCCGTAGGGCCCCCTTACGGAGACATAATCCCCGCACCTCAACCCCAGGAAAATCCTCGTGGATGGACCCACCGCCTTGATCCCGAGCCTTAAGACACCATCTTTATAGTCGAAAACCGAGAGGGGTATCTCCTCCGAGCCACCCGTGTAGGCCATTACGAATTGACCAGGACGAGGATACATCTCGGAGTCAAATCTCAGGTCGAGAAAGACCACCTCATCGCCTATCTTTTGCACCGCCTCCACAAAGGCTGATCGAGCAACCTGAAAACTCATGGTTTCACCCCCCGTGAGCTAGGCCCACCAAATCTCCCACCTTCCCAAATCCATGCCTCTTCATGTATCTCTCTAGGCCCTCGATGATCTCATCGAAGACGGTAAGGCCTCTCAAAGAGACAGCCGACCCTATCCCTATGACTGAGGCACCTGCGAGGAAAAGCTCCACGGCGTCCCTCCAGCTGGAGACGCCACCCACACCGATGATGGGGATGGAAACAGCCCGGTATACGTCGAACACGCACCTCACAGCCAGGGGGTGGAGGGCTGGACCCGATAAGCCGCCGTAAAGAGCTTTAAACACTGGTTTTTTGAGTTCAACATCGATTTTCATGCAGCGCTGCGTGTTTATGGCTGTTATTCCGGAAGCTCCGGCCTTCTCACAGGCGTAGGCTATCTCGCCTATGTCTGCGGCTGTGGGGGAGAGCTTGGTGAATATGGGTACCCTCAGCGTGTCGGAAACCTCTTTGGTGACGCCCTTTGCCATATCCGGAGACTCTGAGAAGAGGCTCACCGTCCTCTCGTGGGGGCATGATAGGTTTAACTCTATGGCGTCTGCTCCAGCCTCCTCGGCAATGGAGGCCACGAGGACGTAATCCTCTGCTTTTTCTCCGAAGACGCTGACTATCAGTGGGATCTTCAGCGTCTCTTTGGTCTTCTTTATCACGTCCTTGAAGTACTCTATACCGGGGTTCGGTAGGCCCATGGAGTTTAAGACCCCGTATCCTAGGGGTATGATAGTTGGGTTTGGGTTCCCCTTCCTGGGTTTTGGGCCTATAGACTTCGTTGTGACGGCTCCCACGCTTTTCTCTATTTGCTTGAAGAAGTGTGGAGAGATGCCGAGGATTCCGGATGCCAGAACGAGGGGCTTCTTGAGGCAGAGTCCCGAGATAGATACCTCAAGCAATCGAACCCACAATAACTCAATGGCAAGTGATATAATAGCTTTTCGTTTTCATGGAACAGAAGTTTATAAGTGAAAGCCCTGTTTAGTTAACCAACAACTTTATTTTCAGCCATTTACCATTTCAGAACAGGGCAAACAAATTACCTCATAATGGGTTGACGTACACGGATGGAGATGGAAAAATGTGTGGGTTCTTCCCCCCCTTCAATTTATACGTTTTCGGTAGTACTTAATTAATAGAATCGGTTAATTTAATATGGAGTTAAGATAAGTTGCCGACTGCCTTCATTATGTTAAACGTTGAGCTTGGAAGAGAAGAGGAAACAAAAAGTAGGATCTTGGAGGTGCCCGGCGTCGAAGAGACCTACAGGGTTTACGGTGTTTATGACATGGTCGTGAAGATAAAGGCGGATAACATGGAAGAACTCAGACATAAGGTTCTATCAAGGATTAGAAAAATAGATAGTGTGCGCTCAACCCTCACGATGATCGTGATGGAATAAAAAAATATAGATTCAGATTTTACACCATGTCTATCAAAAATTTTTCAACGTGAAACATGAGGAAACGTTGAAAAAACTTGACTTGGATTTTTGGGTTCTAAACGCCCTTATCCTCGAAAAATGGAGGGTGGAGAGGGCTCCATTCCTTGCCCGCAGGGGAATCATGGTTTTTGTGGATGCTTATCTAATAAAATTGAAGAACATTACCCTGTCTTGGTATCCGGTCTTCTCCAGATCATTTTTGAACTCTCTCGGGGAAGGTTTAAAGGGTTATGCCATCGCTTTATATGTTCTAGGAAATCCTGGACAGAGGAGGGGTTTCATGGATCAGGGGGAGGGGGAAACATCCAGAAAGCCCGTCATCGCCTTGCTGACGGACTTTGGCATCTCCGATGGATACGTGGGCGCCATGAAGGGTGTGATCCTTGGCATCGCCCCAAGGGTAAGCTTCGTTGACATCGCACATGGGATCTCTAGGCAAGACGTGTGGGAGGGAGCCTATGTCCTCGCTTCAGTGGCTCCCTACTTCCCTAGGGGCACCATATTCCTCTGCGTCGTAGACCCGGGCGTTGGGACGGAGAGGAAGATCATACTGATGGAGACGGGGGCTGGGCACTATTTCGTTGGACCGGACAACGGACTTCTCTCCTTGATCGGGGCCAGGGAGGGTGTTGAGAGGCTAGTGGAGGTGGCGAACCCCCAATACATGTTGGAGGAGATCTCTCAGACTTTCCAGGGAAGGGACGTGATGGCCCCAGCCGCCGCCTATCTAGCCAAGGGCGTAAACCCCAGTGAGTTTGGACCCGAGCTCACCGAATACGTGAGGTTTGAATTTAATGAACCCACCGTTAAG
Source organism: Candidatus Geothermarchaeales archaeon (assembly GCA_046757245.1). GTDB lineage: Archaea > Thermoproteota > Nitrososphaeria > Geothermarchaeales > JAUWBL01 > JBHHXX01. Next base: position 19,271 of record JBHHXX010000012.1, on the reverse strand, counting down.
GACGATGTGATCAGAGGCGAGGTGATCCACGTAGACGGCTTTGGAAACCTAATCACCAATATATCTGAGGATCTCTTGAGGCGGCTGGGCGTCTCCGAGGGCTCACAGCTTAAGCTATCGATGGGCTCCTTCGATGGACCCATCGACTTCTGTAAGGCCTACGCCGACGTTGATGTTGGGAGTCTATTAGCCATCGTGGGGAGTGCTGGCCTCCTCGAAATATCAGTGAATCGGGGGAGCGCGGCTAGGCGTCTGAAGTCGAAGGCGGGGATGAGGGTGGAGATCAGGAAGCCTCGAGGAAACGTTAAAAAAGGATGTGGGGTGAATCCCTAAAGGTATTTCTCCCACTCACCCACCTTATCTGGTTCTTCTCTCCACTTTATCCCCTGGCTCTCCAAGTATTGCTCGAGAATACCTTCGATGAAGTCGTTGAAGTCCATCCCCTTATCTTTGGCCAGCTTCCCTAGCTCTAGCAGCATCTTAGCGGGGATTTCCGTCATGATCTCTCGATATTGAAGGGCGGCTCGTTTCTCGTAGTATTCATCCCTTTTTTCTTTGTCTACTTCAGGTCTTTTATACCACTGTGGGACTATCTTATCTTCGGCCATACAATCGCCTCCTCTCATCGGCCTCCGGTCTCTGAGGGCACCGACCTCATCCTACCGTAGTAGAAGTTACACGGCGGATAACCTTGGTAGAGGGGCACGGCGGGATTGTGACCCGTGCGCCTGTCTTTTACGATCAGCGTTGTGTGTGGTGCCTTCGAGTTCATCGAGAAGGTTATGTCGTGACCCATGCAAAGCCCAAGGACTATGTTTAAATCCGTATTTTCCTCGTTGAGGACGAGGGCTTGGGCCACGTTGTCACAGATGGCCTCGTAGCTGAGCATCCGGACCTTCTCGTATTCCTTCAAGCCGATCTCCGTTTTCTCTATACCACCCATCTTGCAGTTGACGCAGGCGACCTCGAAGCCTCTGAGCTCGAGGAATTCGGCCAATATCTTTGCCTCACCTATCAACCCTATGCAGTGGGCGATGCCGATCTTCTTCCAGCCCATCATCTTGGCGTACTGCACGACCTCCTCCACGCGGGTTAGCGCCATGTTGATCTCTGTCCCACCCGGCGGTGTCCGGGAGGAAATCGCCTCTAATCGTGCAGCTATCAACTGGAGATCTCTCTCATCTCTTTTTTCATCGAGGTATATGTCTTTAGCCCTCTTTATCACGTCTGGGTAGTTCTTCATCGGGCAGTTTTGGGGTCCCTTAAGCAGGTCTTTGGGGTTTTTGGGCCAGCAGGCTATCACGGGACACTTGTCGCATCGGGGTGTCAGCCTCTTCTCAGGAACCTCCACTTCTGGCGCATACTTATTGAACTTTACCTTCGTTTTTCACCACCTTCTAGACTTATCGATCAACCAAATCGATTTCAAGAAAATAATGGATCATTAATTAGATATAAAAGCTAAGGGAGACTTAGTTGTTGGATGCAAACCTCAAAGGCCTACCTCCCAGAATTACAATCAAACCGATAGCTGGTGGAATAATGAGGCAAACCTTGGGGCAATCCTTAGACGCCTCGAAGAAAATAAAGAATCTTCTACTGTTGGTTGCAATCCTATACGTCGCGTCCTTCACCACAGGATACCTGATGATCTCCAGTCGGACACCCTCGGCGGTGGAGCTTAAGGACGCCGTAATAGAGTCGGTCCTCACAGAGCAGCCCTTCACAACGGTCACCGAGGCCCTGAAGGGGGGAAACCTCGCCCTCGCCATCCTCCTCGCCTACGCTGTGAACCTAGTAGGAGGAGCCTTCCTCACAACGACCCTGCCTGGGGCGGCTCCCTTGATAGGAGGCTTGGTCACGGTGGCGGTGACGGTCTTCCGAGGCTTCACTTTGGGGGTCGCCTATTACGATGTCTTCAAGGTGCCCGGGGCTGCTTCGGTTGCGTTAGGCACCGCGATACTTGAGTTGGGTGCCTACGTGTTCTCGGGCGCCGCCGGAGTCAACATGAGCATAGCCACCGTGTTTCCGGGTAGATACGGGGTGGACAGCCGGTGGGAGGCGTTCAAGGAGGCCTGGAGGGATGTGGGGAGGATCTTCGTCATAGTCGCCATCTTACTTGCTCTGGGGGCTGTTTGGGAGATGACTGGGATGTTTTTTCTCATTCACCCCATTACTTAAACCATTCAGCCACCGATTGGAAGGCATGAGGCAGCTGAGGGTCTAGCTCCCCTGATTATGCGTGACCTCATCGAAGCGCTTAGAAAAATCAAGAAGGGGGAGATCACCGTGTTGCTAAGTGATCAAAACCTTAAATGCGGTAGTGGGGCATCCCGTCGCGGGTGTGTCATAGAGAAGGAGGTTATTTGACACCAAGGCGATACAGGGTAAATATGGGAAAACGAAGATTTGATCAAAAGACATTTAGCGTTATGAATGCATATCCTAATTTTTAAGACCCCATCGGTTTCATCCTCGCCTCAATTTTTCAATTTCAATCTGTGGGGGATAAGTATGGAAAAAACATATTGGAATCAAAGGATCGAAACGATGAATCGGAAGGACCTCGAAGAATTGCAGGCAAGCCGACTGCGATGGCAAATAAAGAGATGCTATGAACTTTCAGAGTTCTACCGCAGCAAATTTAAAAAAGTGGGCATCACGCCTGACGACGTCAAATCTATCGATGACTTGACTAAGATCCCATTTGTGACAAAGCAGGAGTTGAGAGACGAACAAGCCACGTTTCCACCCTTCGGAAGATACACCGTAGCTCCAAAAAAAGACTGGAGGGAGCTCCACCCCTCGACGGGAACCACGGGGGTGCCGGTGAACACGGTTTGGTCTGAAAGAGACGTTGAGAACATCACCGACGTTACCGCGCGCACCATGTGGAGCTTCGGTACGCGACCAGAAGATATCGTTCAAAACGCGTTCAGCTACGGGTTGTGGGTTGCCGGATTATCGGTGCACTACGCGGCGAAAAGAGTTGGGTGTCTCGTCATACCGATCGGAGCAGGCATGACGAGCAGACAAATAGACTACTTTGTTAATCCCGGCGCAACGGTTCTCATCGCCACCCCATCCTACGCTCTTTACATAGCCGAGAGAATGAAGGAGCGGGGCGTCTCAATAGATGAAATAAGTTTGAGGAGGGGATGTTTTGGGGGTGAGGGCGGCGCAGAAGTGGAGTCCACCAGGAAGAGGATTGAGAGGGGTTTGGGAATCGAGGCCTATGACTACTTTGGTCTCGCGGAGATAGGCCCCACATTTGCCTCTGAGTGCACGGAGAAGGCTGGACTCCACTGGAGTGAAGATCACCATATCATCGAGATCATCGACGCCGAAACGATGGAGAGATGCGCACCCGGAGAAGTCGGCATTCTCGTCATTACGCATTTAACGAGGGAGGCAACGCCCATGATTAGGTATTGGACGAACGACTATGCTAAAGTCGAACTGGATAAATGCGCGTGTGGAAGAACCCATGCCAGATCACCCGGGGGGATCCTAGGTAGAGCGGATGACCTAATCATATATAAGGGGGCTAAATTCTATCCCGTTCAAGTGGAGAAGGTGGTGAGAGGCTATAAAGAACTCAGCGACGAGTTCAGAGTCAGACTAATCAAAGAACCTAGAACGGGCATAGACGTCTGCACCATAGCGGTGGAGTGTTTATACGAGGAGGCAGACATCCACGAACTGGAGGAGAGGCTGAGGAGAGATTTTAAAGAAGAATTGCTGGTAACCCCCAAGGTTGAAGTCCTGAAGTATGGGACGCTGGAGCGGACCCGATTCAAAGCAAAAAGAGTCATAGATGAAAGATAAGTAGTCACCTCTTGAATTAACTATCTGTAGGTTGAGCCCCTTAATGATAGGTGTTTTCCTCTTTTGCTCATGTACTTCATCCTTCAAGCCGCTTAGTCATCGATTGAAGAAGATTAGGCGAGATTATTAGATAATGTCTTAGGGGATCTCTATGTCTTTTCCAACGGTGATTGTGTATCCACCGAGGACCTCTTCCAACGCCTTATATACCGTCTTGCCTTCACCCAGCTTCCTTAGGATTTCCTCTTCGAGCTGATGTTGCCTCCTCGCCTTCTCAAGGACAACTTCAGCTCTCTCCAGGGGTATTGAGACAACCCCGTCATCATCCCCCACTATGATGTCTCCGGGCTTGACCGTTACGCCGCCGCAGGTTATCGGGATGTTAATATCGCATAGGGCGCTGGCGTCCCCCGCGTTTGGGACAACGCCCCCATGAAATATCTGAAAGCCCATCTCTCTTATACCGGCTACATCCCTTATGGAGCCGTCTATGACAGCCCCTCCCACATCCCACTGCTTCGCGCTCGCTGAAGCGATTTCACCCCAAACCGCTGCACCTTTAAATCCCCTGACGTCGACAACGATGATGTCACCGGGTTTGGCGTAATCAATCGCCCTTATCGGTGTGAGAAAGTCTGCTGCTATAGATCTCACGGTTAGGGCGGGGCCAGCGATCTTCACACCAGGCAGGAGAGGTTTAATATCGACGGACATGGTGTTCATCTTTGACATGGCGTCCGAGAGCAAGGCGCTTGTGAACGCGGATAGGGATTCAACCAACTTATGGCTGGGTCTGGTGAAATCCTCAACTATAACCATGATAACCACGCCTCTCGACTATTAATTGAACTTATTTTTCTCTAAGCCCAGATATAAACCTCTCCATATCCACTAAATTTTCAGTGTTAAGAAGAAGATCGTAAATGCTAGGAGCACTGCTAAATCTAGGGAAAATAGTAGAGTAGCTTGACTCCTGAAAAGAATACCTTGTTAAATCGGTGACCTATGTGAGAGAAGAACCCAAGACGACTGTTCTACCCTATGGTGGTAACTAAAAGTTATAACTATAATCATTTAACTTTAAAAAACCCAATAGGACAAAAACAAAGAAATGGCGGGCCCGGTGGGATTTGAACCCACGATCCACGGCTCTCCCCAAAGCCCATTGATTAACCTTTGAATCCATAGGAGGCCGTTGCCTTATCCGGGTTACCTCCTCTTTTGCGTGTATCTAATAGCATTAAGAGGTCTAGGCCACGGGCCCGTGACAATTATATAATCTGCGATGGACTTTAAAACGGTTTTCTGGACTCCTCGATTTCGTTATCAAGGACGATGTATCTCAAAGACATTGGAAGGCATAACACTTAGAGGCTGCAATAGACTTATGGGAGGTTTTTGGCGATAGCGGATATCCACGGTAAGCTCAGCGATCTGAATAAAGCAGAGAGGAGTGAGTGCTCTCGAAGAATCAGTCTCGAAACATTTTAAGTGCGACGTAGCTGTTAGTTATTGGAGGTTAACTTGGAGAATTGAATCTCTCTGGTGTTATAAAGTATCAAGAGGGTTGGGGATTCGTTAGGTGAAAAAAGTAATCATAGTGGGTGCTGGACCAGCCGGTTTGTTTGCTGCTAATGAATTGGTCGTTAATGGGTTGAGAGATGTAATTGTGTACGATAAGAAAAAGAAAATAGGGGGTGCGGGGTTAAACGTAGACGGGAAACTCAACTTCCATCCACAAGTTGGTTGCAACTTGTATGAGTTTGTTGGACCCGATGTTGCACGTGACGTCATAGCATCGATAAAACTTACCTTCTCTAAGTATGGTGTTGAAATAGGTTCACCTTCCAGTGAATACGTGCATAAGGCAGTTCAATACGGCATCAAGTACATACCGATCAGCCAGGCACACGTGGGATCTGACGAATTACCATCGATGATGAACGACTTCAAGATGGAATTAGTACGTGACGGGGTTGAATTCAGACTGAAAACCGAGGTTAAAGGAGTAGACATCGAACAAAAACGCGTATTCACCGACAAAGGGACTGATACGTATGATTATTTGTTGATTGCTACGGGAAGGTATGGGTACTGTCCTCCCGAGTTAATTACGAAGTTCAATCCGATTGATGTAGGTGTAAGGGTAGAAGTCCCGAATGAAGTATTCAAAGAGATACGAAGAGATGTCATTGATCCTAAGTTTCACTTAAGGACCTCAACGTATGATGACTTTGTACGTACCTTCTGCACATGTTATGATGGTTTCGTGGTTAAAGACAAATACTCCTCAAATGCTGTAGGTGTGAATGGTCATTCATACAGTTTAAGAGGAAAGAAGTCACCCAATACGAACTTTGCATTGTTAGTAAGGGTGAATTTGACAAAACCCTTTGAGGATACTACTCAGTATGGGTTGTCGATCGTCAAACAAGCAAACTTATTAGGCAGTTACAAACCCCTGATACAGAGATTAGGTGACCTACGGAAGGGTAGAAGATCAACGTGGGATAGAATAAGGAAGAGTTATGTTGTGCCAACCCTGAAAGACGTGACACCAGGCGACATCAGCATGGCAATGCCGAAGAGGATGGCCACTGATGTGATAGAAGGAATTGATAAGTTAGATGAAGTGCTGCCTGGAATAGCGTCTGATCAAACCTTATTGTACGCACCCGAAGTAAAATTTTATGCTAAGAGGGTAGTGACTAACGAGAGTTTACAATCGTCTGTTCCTGAGGTATTTGTAGCGGGGGACGGTGCGGGAGTGAGCAGAGGGATAGTGGGTGCTGCTGCCACAGGCATTATCGCAGCTAGAGGAATACTGAAGGAGATACGGTGAATTTTTCTTTATGGAATATCAGGGAAGGAAATTGATACAAAAGAGTTTAGGCCCCAAGACAACACCCGTCTGTTTTACCATACGTCGTTTTAGAGTAGTACTTTAAAAAAGGTGGAAAAACTTTTCCTATCCGTTATGATTTTTCTTGTCGTCTCATCACAACATTTAGTATATCTTTGATGATCTCTTTAGAGGTCTTTCGAGCGTCAACCTTGAGAACGGGAATTTCGCTTTCAAACGTATGGTGAACGTAGGATAGATGTTTCTTCACGTTCCGAAGAAGGTTCACATTGAGGGTTGTAAATTCATCATTTCTGCGCTTCGTCTGTCTCTCCACCGAGGCTCTAAGGGGTATATCGAAATAAACATAGAGGTCGGGCTTTAAGATAGTTCCCGCTGTTTGAGCGCTAAGGTACAAGTTTAGGCATATCGAATAACATTGAGACTGATTCTGCTTGTACCGTGCGTAGGCGAAGGCGAGATCTGTCGGAAAATAGCTGTCAACGACAACGTTTCTTCCCTCCCCGATGTGTCGTTCAATTTCCTTTACTCGTCGAAATTCTTCCGCAAAGATCAAAAAGTCAGAAGACGTGTCACCACGATCCCCTATCGGTATACCCCTTTCCCCAAGAAGCGTGGCTACCTCGGGGAAAAAGACCCACTCCAATTCTTTAAGAAGCTCCCCCACAGTCGTTTTTCCCGAACCGGGTAGTCCCTCCAAAACTAGAAAAAAGCCACGCTTTCTGCTGGCCATCAGTTGGTGACGCCCTATCTTAGTTAATCGTGGCTACGAATTAAAAATGTTTGGACAAAGTTTTTATTTTTTTAGCCGAGAGATTAAATAGATGTTGTGTTTTGTAAAACCTTTCAAAATTTGATGGTTTTCGTTTTGTTTCGTTAGCTGACCAAACCGCTTCGACCGAGAACTTTATAAAATGTTTCCTTCGCCCTCGTGAGGGCCTCGCTTTCATCGATGGTGAGAACCTTTCGATGGAGCATCACCACTTGTCCATCTACAATGGTGGTGTCTACGTCACGGCCGCTAACCGCGTATACCAGATGAGAGAGTAAATTGAGTTTCGGTCGCTCCACTAAGGGGGTTAAATGGGGTTGGTTGAGGTCGACGAGGATGAGGTCAGCCCTCTTCCCCACCTCGATGGATCCGACTTCACTCTCGATTCCAAGTGCCTTTGCGTTGTTGATGGTGGCCATATCAAGAGCCTTCTCCGGCGGAAGTCGCCCTGGATTTTTCGGGGTGACTACGCATTGAATTAATGATGCCATCTTCATCTCCCAGAACATGTCTAACGTGTTGTTACACACCGCCGCGTCAACACCTAGACCGACATTAATACCGGATGCGATAAGGTCTGCGGTCCTAGCAATTCCCGCAGAGGATTTTACGTTGCTGGTGGGGTTGTGGACTACGTTGACTTTGGTTCTCTTCAGGATTTTTATTTCATCGTCATCAAGCCAGACGCAATGGGCAGCCAAGACGTCAGGGCCTAGCACACCCATGTTATAAAGGTATTTGACGGGTCTCATCTTGAAACGAGTCAGCGTAAAATTGATGTCTTCTTCTACCTCGGATAAGTGGAGATGCATTCCAACTTTATACTTACTCGCCAGCTCTCGGGCTTTCGCGAAAAGTTCGGCTGATGTGATTCTAACGGTGCATGGGCCGAACATACACGTTATCCTTCCGCTAGCTTTCTGATGCCACTTCTTGATGAGTTCCTCGTTCTCTCTAACCGCCTCTGCGAGAGTGAATGGCATGCCTTCTTGATCCATCATTGCGACTGATAGTGAGGCCCTTAACCCTGAGTCTCGAACCGCCTTGGCCACCTCTTCCATGTTAAAATGCATGTCGGCGAAGCAGGTTATGCCAGCCTTCACCATCTCTAGGCATGCGAGTTGGGCTCCCACATAACTGTCTTCTGGTTTTAGGGAGCTTTCAAAGGGCCATAACCACTCGCGGGCCATCTCGTCGAGTCTCATTCCATCGGCTAATCCCCTCAACAACGTCAGCGCGGCGTGGGTGTGACCGCTGATGAGTCCCGGAAGAACGACTTTTCCTGAGGCGTCGATTATTTCCTCGGCGGACTTATATTCAGCTTTAAGTCTTCTCAATCTTCCAAGATCGGCAATCCTTCCCTCCTCGATCACAACGTATCCATCTTTCAAAATTCGCCGTTTTGGGTCCATCGTTACAATAATCCCATCTTTGATGAGAAGAGTGGGCAAGGGTTAACCTCCTATTGGGCTTGTGAGTAGCACTTTAAAGCATATAAAGTTTTCTTCTTCAACTTCTGTGCTAACAGCAAAAGAGTTTTATACTAAACAATAAAAAGAAGTCTTGGTGAAAAGATGGATTTAAAGGGAATTGCAAGGACAACAGCCATCATAATAGCTGTCGTGGTCATTGTTGTAGCGGCCGCTGGTGCGATGTACTATGTGGCGCTTCCAACGCCTACGCCAAGACCTACTCCTACACCCACACCCACTCCAGTCCCCACTCCAACACCTCCACCAACCCCGACTCCGCCGCCTACGCCCACGCCAACCCCGACGCCCACACCACCTCCCACCCCTACCCCACCGCCGCCGAAGGTCAAAATTGCAGTTGTCTCTGATATCGGCGGGAGAGGAGACTTGAGCTTTAACGATATGGCGTTTAAAGGGGGCGATGAGGCTGAAAGAGACTTCGGCGTCGAAATGGTCGAGCTGATAAGCAAGGTGGAGGCCGACTATGTTCCGAATTTATCAACCGCGGCTAAAGATCCTGATGTCCAGCTTATCGTTGGAGTGGGTTTCCTTCTGAGCGATGCACTGGTAGAAGTGGCGAGAGAGTATCCTGACAAAAACTTCGCTGGTATCGACACTTTCTCCCAATTCATAGTGATGGATAAATATCCAGACGAATATCCACTGCCCAATCTGATGGACATCGTGTATGAAGAGCATAAAGGAAGCGCCTTGGTCGGAGCACTCGGCGCGCTGCTAGCTGCCTACTATGAAAAACCTTATATCGGAGGGGTTTTTGGAATCGAGATTCCGGTCCTTTGGAAGTTTGAGGTCGGGTATAAGTGGGGCTGCGATTGGGCCATCAACTGGACCGCGAAGAATCACCCCGAATTGAAGGCGGGAATCGTTGCGACTCCAAGGAGGGATAGGGTTCTCTGGACGTATACCGGGACGTTTAGCGATATCACGAAGGGATACGAAGCCGCCAAGCCAATGTACGCGAAAGACGCTGTCGCCGTTTACAACATAGCAGGACCGCTCGGACTGGGAATAAATCGAGCTGTTATGGAGATCGCTGAGGAGAAAGGCCTAGATAGTGGACCACCCTTCTGGATAGGCGTTGACGCAAACCAAGACTGGATAAATCCAAGTTTCATCATAGCCAGTATGATGAAGAGGGTTGACCGAGGTGTATACTACGCCACCAAGCTAGTTCTGGAAGGCACCTTCAGGGATATTGTAAGGGAGACAAAGGGATCGCTTACGCTGGGGATAGGAACCAAGGTGGCGGGCGTCCTAATGGAGGGGATATCCGTCAGCACCCTAGCGGACTTAAATGAATTCATCGCCATGGGCGTGAGAGCAGAGGAACTAACAGGAAAGAAGGTGCTTCCAGCGACACCAAGTGAAATCGTAGCGTTGGTTAAAGAGATGAGGGAAGCTCAGCCGGCTTGGATCTGGGATGCGGTGGCTGAACTTGAGGAAAAGATACGAACAGGTGCGGTTGAAGTTCCGTTGGCCATGACAGACGATGCGATAGCTCACTGGCGCGAGGTTCTCGGCTAACTGGGAACCCCTTTTTCTCCCTTTTTTCTTTCATAATTTTAAAAGATGGATGAAGATTTTTTTGAACGGATATAACTGTAGAAATCGATACAATTCTAAAATGTTTTTGTCTTTAAAGGAACAATTAGGTCCCCCTTTTCCTAGAGTCTATCCTCTGCAAAGATATCTTATCCTCATCGCTTTACCCTTATCCCCCCCATCATCATCCCTATCTCTTTCCTGCTTAACTCCTCAGCCTTCCCAATGCTCAAAAACTCGCCCTCATACATCACCGCGATCCTATCGCTTAGCTGCATAATTTCGTCGAGATCGGCGGATATTAACAAGACGCCCTTACCTTCATCTCTCATTTTGATAAGAAGTTCCCGAATGTAGAGCGTGGATGCAACATCTAATCCACGCGTCGGATGAGCGGCTACCACTAAAGATGGATGCTTGCTCAGTTCTCTGCCAACAACAAGCCTCTGCTGGTTTCCTCCGCTAAGACTTCTGACCGGAGTCCTCAAACTCGGAGTTATCACGTTGAAGATTTTCAAAAGTCTTTGCGCGAAATCTGTTATCTTCTTCCGGTTTAAACGGTTCAGCGGAAGGAGGAACTCCGGTTCCCACTGTCGCCCGAGGATAGAGTTCTCTGAAACGTCAAATTCTAAAGCTAGTCCGAACCTGCTCTTGTCTTCTGGTATATGCGAGAGACCCATTTCATACAGCTCCCTCGGGCCAACTCCAACGATGCTCACGCCATTAAGCTGAATCTCTCCGCTTCTATTGGTCCTAAGTCCAGTTAAAGCCTGTACGAGCTCGCTCTGACCGTTTCCTTCGACGCCAGCTATCCCCAGAATCTCGCCAGCTTTAACTTCAAACGAGAGATCCTTGACGGCGAGGGTGCCGAAATCACTCATGACTTGCAGGTTTTTGACAGCCAATACGGTTTCTCCAACAGCTTTTCTCTCCCTGGTCACGCGAGGGACCACTTTTTTCCCGATCATCATCACTGCCAACTTCTCAGGGGTCGCCTTGCTCGTCGGTATTCTTCCTGTAACCAACCCGTTCCTAAGGACAACTATCCTATCACTGATCTCAAGCACTTCCTTGAGCTTATGAGTGATAAAAACGATGGCCTTACCAGCTTCCTTTAGCTTCCGCATGGTCCGGAAAAGTTCGTTCACTTCAATTAGGCTTAGGGAAGAGGTGGGCTCGTCGAGTATTAAAACATCAGTGCCTCGATACAGTACTTTCAAGATCTCAACCCTTTGCCGAACACCTAAGGACATTAACTCGACAGGGGTGTCCAGTGGAATACTCAGCCCAGCTTCTTCGGCCAAAGCAACCAACTTTTCCTTGGCGGGTTTTTGCTTAAGGAAAGATAAAAGTTGTATAGGGGAAACACTCGCGGCCTCTTGACCCAGGAGGATGTTTTGAACAGGGGTGTATATGGGGACAAGAGCAAGGTGTTGGTGGACCATCCCTATCCCAACTCTCAAGGCATCTGAGGGATTATCAAAGTGCACGCTTTTGCCCCCCACGCGAATCTCCCCACTGGTTAGGGGGAGGAGACCTGAGAGAATTTTCATCAAGGTTGTTTTTCCAGCGCCGTTCTCTCCAAGCAACCCGACGATTTCCCCTTTCCTTACATCGAAATCCACACCGCGCAGCGCAATCGTGCCATCAGGATAGACTTTCCGTATGGCTTTCATTTCGATGTAAGGTTCGGAGCTCATTTTTTCTCTTAAACTCTTAAGCTTTAATTTCAGGCTTTAAGCTTTTAGAACGAATCGTTAAAGGAGAACTGTTTCAAATAAATGATATACCTTGCACTAATGAACGGAAAGTATCTTTCAAAACTGTTAAACTTTTGCTAATAGAGAATAAATCAACCTTTTGTCGATAAATTCTTAAAGCCAAGAATTATAGATAAAGACTAAAAGATGTAATTGTGAGAAGGTGAAATCTGATAGGGTGTTGTTGATGAAACGTATCGAGGTCCCTAAAGTCCCTATACGCCCTTTCATACAATCGGGCGTTGCTGTGCTCCTAGGATTATTGCTTGGGGCGTTGTTAATGGTAATATTCGGCTACGATCCAATTATAGCATATTATTGGCTATTTAGGGGCGCATTCGGCAGCATACCAGATATAATGGAGACGCTAGCTTTCGCAACGCCTTTGATGCTTACAGCTGTCACCTTTGCAATTGGCGTGAAAGCAGGGCTCTTCAATATCGGTGCGGAGGGGCAAATGTACTTAGGAGCCTTAGGCGCTGCCGCTGCTGGTGGCGCGATTACTCTTCCAGCAGGCCTTCACGTAGCCACCGCCACAGCTTTTGCGATGTTTTTGGGCGCCCTTTGGGCCATTCCAGCGGCCCTCCTCAAAATATGGAGAGGGGTTCACGAGGTTGTGTCTACCATCATGTTCAATTGGATAGCCTTCCACCTCGTTATATACCTCGCCATCTATTATGTAGCGGAACCCGGTAGAGCAGAGAGGACCGTACCCGCCCTGCCGGGTGCCCGCTACCCCATCTTAATGGCGGGATCGACCTTAACGGCGGTAATATTTATTGCTATAGTATTTTGCATCGGCATTTACATATATTTGTGGGGGACGAAAGCGGGCTATGAGCTCAGATTGGTGGGAGTGAACCCAGATGCTGCCAATTATGCGGGGGTAAGCTCCCAACGTGTGATGTTCCTCAGCTTCGTCGTCGGGGGGCTCGCCGCTGGACTCGCGGGAGCCAGTCAAATTATAGGTAGGCCCCCCGCATGGTCCCTTTACGCGACTTTGGGTAACGTTATAACGCTGGGGTTCGACGGAATTGGAGTTGCCTTAATAGGAAGAAATCATCCCATTGGCGGCATAATTGCGGCCATATTTTATGGAGGGCTGCAGCACGGTAGCAGACTTATGGAGTATAACGCGGGAGTATATTCTGAGCTAGTGCGAGCCATCAACGGTCTGATCGTTATAGCACTCGCCACCCCAGAGATTATAGGTATTGTAAGAAGGAGATTTAAAAGATGAAAACCCTCTCTGGCCTCAAAGGAAAGAGGGTTCTCTGGCTTCTCGTTGCCGTGGTCTTGATCGCGATTTTCATTTATACTGTGGAAGAATCCGGTCTGAGTGCAGTTTCCCTCTTGGAAGGTGGATTGCTCGCGATGACACCACTGGCCTTGACAGCAGTGGGGGAATGTATAAATGAAAAATCTGGAATCGTCAACATAGGACTAGAGGGAATCTTGCTCATAACCTCCGTTATTGGGGTTTTTGGGGCAGAACTGTTTGGGAGTGGGTTTTTTGGGCTTCTCATCGGGGCGCTGACCGGCGCTTTCATCGGGTTAGTTTTTGGCATAGTAAGTGTTCATGGAAGGGCAGATCAAATTGTCGCTGGAATGGGCATTAACATATTTGCCCTTGGCTTCGTTCAGTATCTCTTGATGGCAATCTGGAGGTTTCCTGGAATTCACATATTTGAAAGAAGACTCATGGTGCGGCCGATATACACTCCCATCGGACAGCTTAGCATTGTGACCATTTTTGCCATAATCGTCACCGGCCTTACCCACGTTCTTCTGTATAAAACGGTGCTTGGATTCAGGATAAGAGCCGTGGGAGAGAAACCAGAAGCCGTCGATGTGGCTGGCGTGAGGGTTGACCGAATTAGGATTTTCACGAGTACCTTTGGAGGGGCATTGTGCGGCTTGGGTGGAGCCTTTATGCCCTTGGCTTGGTTTGGTGGCGTTGTAAAAGAAATATCTGCTGGTAGGGGTTTTATCGCCTTAGCCTGTGTGGTATTCGCGGGATTGGAGCCGTTGTTAGCCCTCGCCGCCGCTTTTATATTCGGCTTTGCTGAAGGCTTCGCCCACTCTGTGGCGGTTACACCAGGAGTTAAAGAAGTCATTCCATTCTATTTCGTGCTCATGATCCCCTACATAACAACTCTCATAGTTGTCACGATCGCCATAGGCAAAAAGAGGTTCCCCAGCGCCATCGGCAAGCCATACGTGAGAGAATAGTTCCCCTAAAAACCTAGTTTTCATTCACGTTGCCGCTACGAACTCTCTTCTACTGACGCGAGGTCAACGCCAATTACATTTTTTAATATGAAATACAAGGTGTTATACATTAACCCAAATTTTATTGGAGCCTCAAGCTCCCAATTGTGATTTGCCTTGAACAAAAGATGGTGGCCGCTCATTTCAGCATCCATCCTTTATTCGGCCTTATATCTATGCAGATACAATTTGGCACCTGTTCTCTCCCTCCTACAGGACGCATTTGGTTGGTCCAACGCCCAATTGGGCGTCCTCTCCTCAATGATCTTCTTTGGATACGCCATTATGCTCTTTCCAGCCGGGGCTATGGGAGATAGGGTCGGCTCAAAAAAAGTGATTTTTGCCGGTGTTATACTATCCATCACGGCTAACCTTTTATTTTTCTACATCTTGTCATATGATCAAGCCGCCACGGCGATGTTTCTAAATGGATTGGGGCAGGGGATGGTTTGGGCACCATTAATGAAGCTCATGGCGAACCACTACCCCAAGGACAAAATGGATTTTATCGTCGGGGTATTATCCACATCTGCGATTTTGGGTCCGACCTTAGCCATCGTATTTTCAGGTTTTCTGGGATCAGTTTATGGGTGGAAGGTCTCCTTCATCTTCCCTCCAATCATACTCGCTACATTGGCGTCGACCCTTCTAACGGTAGGGGAGCGATGTAAGGATATGAAGATCGAGTCTAGAGTAGTAGACCGTAGACCTATGGCCGATGTTTTATTTAATCAGGATGTATGGTTGGTGGGGTTTGGATACTTTAGCTTCTACGCAACCCTCAGAGGTTTCCTAAGCTGGATGCCCACCTACCTCAAGGTTGAATTAGGCATGTCTCTCTTCATAGCCTCAACGTTAGTTGGGATCTATGCCTTCATAGGCATCATAGGGGGATTCGTGGGTGTATGGTTCTCGCGAAGAAGTGAGATATCAAAAAAGATGATGATCTCCTCATCGTTGGCGTCTACTATACCCCTTTTTATCATACTCCCGATGGTTGAGAGTCACTCAGCAATAATTCTTTTCATAGCGTTCTTCACCTTGAGCCTTTCAGGTTTCCTATACTTCGCCTATCCACCGATGTTTCTACCCGTAGAAGCCATGGGAACAGCGTCAGGGTTGATAGATGCGTTGGGGTACCTAGGGGCGTTTGTCGGAGCACTATCGACCGGGCTGATCATAGAAGCATATGTCTCGTATGCTCCAGCGTTTTATCTCCTCGCCGTCATCACGGGGTTGGGGGCGGTGGCGGTCTTGAAAGTGAGAGATTGAACTTAAATCTCATATGAAGAAAAATCTAAATGGTTGACGCTAAAAAGGTCGTAAAGAAGACATTATTTCGATAGATTATAAAAAAGGAGGGGTTGGGAAGATTATTCCTCCCGTCTACGTCTCGCCGTCGAAACGGCGTATATCGCGATTATGATGCTGACTATGCTAATGGCTATACTTATGTATACTGTGAGATTCATTATGGCGATGCTGGATCTCTGTTGTTTGATATCCGATTCCAGCGATTTACTAGTAGCTTCCAAGCCTGAAATAGAGGCTTGAAGAGGAGAAACGGTTTTTCTTAACTCTTCAACTTGTGAAGAAACCGCTTTCGTCAAATCTTCGAGCTGTGTGGTGAGAGAATCAATGCCGCTTGTAAGCGCGCTTTTTAGTTCCTCAGTGGTAGCCTCGGCGCTTTCAAGCGCGCTTCTTAAATCTTTGATGGTAGTCTGAGCGCCTTCCAGCGCACCGCTCAGCTCTTTGATGGCGGTTTCCCTCTCTTCGAGTGTGGTGCTAGCCGAAGCCCTGGCGTCTTCAACAGATTCCAATGCCTTAGCTTTTATTTCCGGAGCGGTTTGTAGAACAGACTTATATGCATCCACCACATGTGTTGTCCACTCAGCCTTCTTTTTTTCAACAAAGGATGGATTTTCCTCAAGGCTGAACTCATCGGCGATGTCAAGGGCTTCACTCTCGGTGAGGGGTATCATTAAAGCCTTCGCATCCTCGTACAAAGAGACTGCCTCTTGATAGGTTTTCTTTGCCTTGGAGACGTCGAAGCCCATGCCCTCGATATCAGCGATTTTCCCCTCAGCCTCTAACAAAGCGGACTCGGCATCATACAGGGCACCCATTGCCGCCCGAAGGTTTTCCTGACGCTCGGTTACCAGCACATCGTATAATACGTCTATAAGATCATACCTCAGGGATCCCTTCGCGTCGTCGTAAGTCATTAGAGCCATCTCGGTGACGAAGGGGTCGAAGTATCCCTCCGGCGCTTCAGTATAGACATCATGCCTGACAGGAAGTCTGTTGATGGGATCTTCGAATAGAAGCTTTTGCCCTTCATAGCCAAGTACAAATTCCATGAATCTTTTGCCAAGTTCTGGTTCAGGTGCGCCCTTAAGTAACGCTATCGAATCGGGGTTTATTATGGTGGCCTTTTTAACCTCGTCCTTCGGGGGATAGAAGAATTCCACAGGGTATCCGGCGGCTATACCCCCGAAACCATAGAAGTCGATCACGAGGCCCACGCCATACTCCGCGGTATTCACAAGGCCCGGTACATGATAACTCCTTTCGGCAAAGAAACCCACATTTGAGCCGATGCCCTCGAGAATTCTCCAACCCTCTATCCAACCATAGCTCTGTAAGATGATTTCTATGATCATGTGGGTGGAACCCGATCTGATAGGTGCGCACATGGTGACGTGTCCCCGGTAGACCGGGTTGGTTAAGTCCTCCCATTTCTTGGGATAGGGTAAACCGGAGCGCCTCAGATACTCCGTATTGACCATTACTCCAAAACCCGATAATGCAGATCCCCAGAAGTTATATGTGCCATATTTCTCATCGAGGTCCTTCTGCTGTAGTCCGAACAACTCATCGGGTATAGCTCTATCTATTCTCTCCCATTTTGGATCTCCTGGATCATAAAAGGGTGTAAGGAGGCCTTGAGCCTCTACGTCTATAAAAGCATCCAGTCCACCACCCCACCATACACTCCAAGCGGGTGATCCAGCAGCGGCCTCGACTAACCTTTTAATGTCACCAGTGCCGTGGCTTTCAAAGATAATATCGACGGTGGCTCCATACTCCGTTCTCATGTATTCTTGGAAAGCGGCCCCGATTTTATTGTATATGCCTGACCAATGCGCTGTTATTACATGAAGCGTCTCAGCCTCCTGTGCCTCCACAGGCTTGAGTGCTGATGTTAAGGTTGCTGTGAAAATCAACAGCATCACAATCGTCATTCCCAATGCCTTTCTCAATTTTGCAGCCCCTCCATAGAAGCATTTTTACACTATTCTTATATCCATAAGTTATTTAAATTGTAACCATTGAGTATTTCATGAATTATCTTTCTTCTTTTAACGGTGTAAGATCTTGGAGGTCAACATGGGAGAGGCTTTCAGGAAGTTTGTTGGGGACGCGAAGGCGAATTGGGGGTCATTCAGCGTTTTCATGCCCATACTAACTTTGCTGTTATTTTTTGTTATTATTCCGATTGGGAGCGTTTTATATGGCGCTTTCAGCATACAGGGACAATTCACTATACAAAATTTTAGAATATTCTTTGACAATCCCGTTTATATTGAAGGCTTCCAAAACAGCCTGATTGTAGCCACCTTCACCGTAATTTTCACCTCTTTGATCGGCATTCCTCTAGCCTATGTGTTAACGAGATACGATTTCTATGGGAAAAAAGTCTTTCAAACTTTAACGCTTATACCTTTGGTTATAGCCCCCTTCGTAGGAGCATTGGGTCTATTAAGAATCATGGGAAGAAACGGAACGTTCAACCTCCTATTTTTTGAATTTCTTAAATATCTGGGTATTCTGTCTGTCGACGCAACATTGGTAGATTTTGAGCCTTTTAGAATAAATTTTCTCATGGGACTACATGGCATAATACTGGTAGAAACGTTGCACCTTTATCCGCTAATCTATCTCAATACTCAGGCAGCACTATCCAACGTTGATCCATCTCTCGAAGAACAGGCTAAAAATCTGGGTGCTAAGGGGCTCGAGTTATTTAGAAGCGTCACATTCCCTCTTATGCTTCCGGGATACGCCGCTGGCGCCATTCTAGTCTTTGTTTGGGCTTTCTCTGATTTGGGAACGCCTCTCATGCTCTTGGGAAAGCAGGCGAGGGTGATGGCTACGCAAATGTTTTTCCTCTACACAGAGTCAGGGCGTGAGGTTAACCCTCTTGCATTGGTGATGTGCGTCTTTATGATACTTGTATCCTTCATCTTTCTATTTGCCATTAAAAAATATGTAAGCTTGCGTCAGTATGCAACTGTTTCCTCAGGCATCTCCTCATCAGCCTTGATTAAGAGAGTTGGTGGATTTAAACTCATTGGAATCTACGTGTGCTTTATTTTCCTTATATTTTTCGCGGTTTTGCCCCATGCGGGCGTTGTATTCAATTCTGTTTCAACCCCCGGGGGATGGTCATTCACACCGCTCCCCCAGGAAATATCTCTCGACTTTTGGAGCAACCTGATTTTCAGATCTCCAACCCCGATTTTAAATAGCTTAATGTATTCCGGTTCTGCTGCGATTTTAGACGTCTTATTGGGTGCAACTATTGCCTTCCTCCTGGCTAGAAAGAAGTTTCCGGGTAAAAACTTGTTAGACTTCGTCGCTATGCTTCCCTTGGCGGTGCCTGGCTTGGTAATCGGATTTGGATACATAATGTTGTTCAATAATACGCCTCTAGATCCATTCAAGGGAGCATTAAACCA